>DASXXS010000021.1:0-7893 GCA_036502925.1 Xanthobacteraceae bacterium | reverse complement strand
CACGGCGCCACAGAGGCACCCTCCCTCGATCGTCGGCATCGCATTTTTCTCCCGGCTAGTTCCCCCCAGCGCGACTAGCCTAGCGCGAAACTCAGGCTAGGTCATGCGAAACTAATCCGCACGGTTTTCTGTTCCTCCCTTTTCAACTACAAGGAGCACCTGAAGGTAATGATCAAGAACTAGGCTACGCCTCGCGCGGTCTCACCAAGCAGGACCACCGACGCGCCGGCTAACCGGCGCGGGCATCAGTCGCTGTGAGCTGGTCGATGCGTTTGCTCGCGCATGCACGCCGCAAAGCGCAACGTGCCTAGAACGTCGCTTCGGGTCAATCGCGCCCGTCTATTGCCCGCGCAATGATACGCGGCGACCGGCCTATGCTGCGGCTCGTGAAGTGAGCGAAGGCCCGACGCAGGTGGCAAGGGGGCGGGGGATGGATGTCGTTTTCGTCGTGAAGGTGATGTGGATGCCCGGACGATGTCCACAATGGCGGCTTCAATCCGTTCTCGGTGCATTATCTGTGGGGCCGGCTTCGATGCTTCTGGCGCTTTGATTGCGTTTCATCGTCGCGAGGCGTGCGGAGAGGTGACGAAGGTGGTGACGTGGGATAGCCTGGGTAGCCGACAATCCGCCAAGACTGCTGACCCATGCTGATCGAGCGAGCGACCTTGGTGAGCGATGGCTCCTCAATCTCTAACCCATGTCTTAATCGTCGGCGCCGGGGCTGCCGGCCTCATGGCCGCCCGAGAACTTGCCGGCGCGGGCAAGAAGGTGACCATCCTCGAATCTCGAGACCGTTGCGGCGGCCGCATTCATCCGTTGTCCGCGCAGATATTTGGATACCCGGCTGAAGGTGGCGCCGAGTTCATCCACGGACCGGCACCCGTGACCCGTGCATTAATGCGCGAGGCGCGGCTTACGCTATCGCGCGTCGAGGGTAGGCGGTGGAGCGTCCGCGGCAACACGATCTCGCCGACCGAACCTGCTCCGCATGCGGATCGGCTTCATCGAGCACTGATGGAATTGAAGTCCGACCTGCCAGTCGCCGAATTCCTGCAGCGCCATTTTGCCGATCAGCAGTACAGCGGGCTTCGCCACGAGATCAGGAGGATGGTCGAAGGTTATGACGCAGCCGACGCGAGCGAGGCCAGCACGTTCGCGCTGCGGGACGAATGGATGGGCCGCGGACTCGGCCGCCCCGGGCGGGTTGTCGGCGGGTATGGCGCGCTCATCACCTTTCTCCAGTCGGAGTGCCGTAGGAAGGGCGGCTCTATCCGTCTCGGCGCGGCGGTGACGGCGATCGAGGAGCGCCGCGGGCGGATTGCCGCCCGTTGTCGTGACGGGGCGCTGCTCGAAGGGGATGCGGCGATCATCACGGTGCCGCTCCCGCTCCTGAACGAGATCGAGCTTCCGCCCGCGGCGCGCGAGCAGGCAGCGGCGAGCGCCGATATAGGTTTTGGCAAGGTCGTAAAGATTCTGCTGCGGTTTACAACAAGATGGTGGACTGATTACGCTGGGCGCGACCTCGCCGACTTGTCATTTCTATTTTCAGATGCCGCGGTTCCAACTTGGTGGACCCAGTATCCGGCGAGCTCTTCAGTCCTGACGGGCTGGTTCGCTGGGCCCAAGGCCGACACCGTGGCTCAGCTTACAGAGAGCGACCTAGTCGACATGGGGCTCACCTCGCTTGCCGAGATTTTTGGCCTGACGATGGATCGAATGAAGAGAGATCTCGTTGCGTCACGAGCGATCAACTGGGGCAATGACCCGTTCGCGCGCGGCGCCTACTGCTTTGCCACGCCCAAAACAAGGCAAGCGCAGTCGGTGTTGCGAAAACCGAATAGCGGCGGGGTCCTGTTTTCTGGCGAAGCGCTCTATGTCGGCCCGGATATGGGCACGGTGGAGGCAGCGCTGGCAAGCGGGCGGGACACAGCACAGACGATCCTGGCAGCCGGACGATAGGCGCGTTCGGCGAGCTACCCCCCGAACTGCAGAAGCAGATCCCTACTCCGCCGGTGTCGCCGCCAAGGCAAAGGACGCGGCAACCGCACGTGCGCTGGTGAGCTGCCTGCGGTCCGAAGCGGCGTTATGCCGTCGATCGTCGATCAGTCCTCCGCAGCCCGGTGTTGTTGACAAGGGCCCCGGCTAGCAGCGTTGCGGAAGCTCACAGGCGTGCGGTCAACCAGGGCCTTCGGGCAGTCGTGATTTGGAAGCGCACAAAATAGGGCGAACGCTAAGCGCCGCGGCGGCTAGGGGGGAGGCGCCCCCCCCCCGCACCCCCCCTTACGCGGGAGGAGGCAGAACGGATTCTCGCCTGCGTAATCCGAGATACCCCCCCACCCCCCATAGTCTTCATACCGTTCCCCCTTCGGAACCATGTCGGCGCGCTCGACGATGCGTCCCTCGAGACCTTGCGCCCCGAGGCTGACCTGGAACGCCCGGTCGGGCTGAACGACCTTCGGGTCGTCCCAACCGGGGTAGTTCACCCGAATTTTGCCCTCGGACGCCGAGAATTCGATGCGAATGGTCTTGTCCGCCTTGAACAGCGGCGGTGTCGATGGCGATTTAGGGGCTTCACTTGGTCTCATAATTCCCTTTCGCGACCTTCGAACAGTCTTGCTGGTTTTGCGAGGGGGGGGTGGGGGCCCCCCTCCCGATTGGACTTGAGGCTCGAGGGGGGTACCCGAAACAAGCCGCGGGCCGGGGTGTGGCATCTGAAACTTTCATGGAAATTGAGAGGTGGGCGTAGGCAAAGTCGCGACCGAGCCCTCGCTTTCTAGAGGGGGGTCGATCCTCCCCGCGAGGGGGGTCGATCCCCCCGCGAGGGGGGCCGGTCTCAGATTGAGTCCTTCGAGAGAGGGGGCGGGTACCCCCGGAAGGGCGCACAACGAGGGCAGCTACTTCCTTAAAAACTGGCGGCGGGGCAAGCCGGATGCGCTGCTGCATCACTCGGATCGAGGCAGTCAGTACACAGCGAGCAGTTCCAGCGCCTCATGACCGACCACGGCGTCGTCTGCTCGATGAGCCGATCGGGGAATGTCTGGGACAACGCTGCGATGGAGAGCTTCTTCTCGTCCCTCAAGACCGAGCGGACCGCACGCAAGACCTATAGGACGAGAGATGAAGCCAAGGCCGACGTGTTCGATTAATCGAGCGCTTCTACAATGCGAAACGTCGGCACTCGACAATCGGCTATCTAAGCCGCATGGAGTTCGAGATGCGGGCCGGATTAGCTTAACTTCTTGTCTACAAAACCGGGTGCAGGCCACCGCCGACGATCGTCGTGTTCTCCTTGTCGATCATCACTTTCTTGGCGCGGCCCAGCATGCTGATGGTGACATTCTCGAGTTTGATGCCGAGATCCGATGCCACCAGGGTGCCGCCGGTCAAGATCGCAATGTCCTCCAGCATGGCCTTGCGGCGATCGCCGAAGCCCGGCGCCTTGACGGCCGCGACCTTGAGGCCGCCGCGCAGCTTGTTGACCACGAGAGTTGCCAGCGCCTCGACTTCGACGTCCTCGGTGATGATGACGAGCGGCTTGACGCCGACCCGAAATCGCCTCGAAAGGCGTTTCGTTCCGCATATCTGGCCGCGTGCCGATCGAGGATGTCGGAAAGCTGGTCGGAGTGGCAGGATTTGAACCTGCGACCCCCACGTCCCGAACGTGGTGCGCTACCAGACTGCGCTACACTCCGACTGAAGCCCGGTCTTATATCGACGGCCCGGCATGGCCGCAAGCGCGGATGCCTCGACAGCGCCGAAGGCCCGGAAACGCGCAGGCGCGGAAGGGCAAAGCCGGCAGACGAAAGGCCACATGACCAGCGAACCGACGACCCGCATCATCAAGGCCGATCCGGCGGCGGCCGAGGCGGCGGCGCGCTGCCTTGCGGCGGGCGGGCTCCTCGCCTTCCCGACCGAGACGGTCTATGGGCTCGGCGCCGATGCCTGCAACGGGCAGGCGGTCGCGCGGCTCTATGAGGCCAAGGGCCGGCCGACGTTCAATCCGCTCATTTGCCACGTCGCGGATAAAGCCGCGGCCGCGCGGCTCGGGGTGTTCAATGCCGCCGCGGCGCGGCTGGCGCATTCCCTATGGCCGGGGCCCCTCACCCTGGTGGTGCCCAAGCGGCCCGACTGCGAGGTGGCGGAGCTTGCGACCGCGGGCCTCACCACCATCGCGCTGCGGGTGCCCGATCATCCGGTCGCGCACGCCATCCTGGCGGCGTTCGGCCAGCCGGTGGTGGCGCCGTCGGCGAACCGCTCCGGCCATATTTCGCCGACGACGGCGGCCCACGTGCTGGCCGACCTGCGCGGCCGCATCGACCTGATTGTCGACGGGGGACCGACGCCGGTCGGCGTCGAATCCACCATCGTGGCCTGCCTCGACCGGCCGGTCCTGCTGCGGCCGGGCGGCTTGCCGCGCGCGGAGATCGAGCGGGCGCTCGGACATCCGCTCGCCGACGCCGCGGAGGGACTGACGCTGGGGGAGGACGCCGCCCCGACGGCGCCGGGCCAGCTCGCCTCCCACTATGCGCCGCATGCAGCTCTGCGCCTCGAGGCCCGGAGCGTTCACCCCGGCGAGGCGCTGCTCGCCTTCGGCCCCAAGCTGCCGCCGGGCGCGGCCAACGCCGCGCGCGTCCTCAACCTGTCGCCGCGCGGCGACCTGATCGAGGCGGCCGCCAATCTCTTCTCGCATCTGCGTGCGCTCGATGCGCCGGACGTGAGCATGATCGCGGTGATGCCGGTGCCGCATCACGGCCTCGGCGAAGCGATCAATGACCGGCTGCGGCGGGGACAGGCGCCGCGAGCGTGAATTGCCTCTAGCGCTCAGCTCTGCGCGAGTCTCGCCTTCAGGCGCGGGGCCGCGAAATCGAGAAAGGCGCGCAGCTTCAGCGGCAACAGTCCCCCGCCGGCATGAACGAGACTGACCGGCCAGGGGGGCGGCTCGAACCTTTGCAGCACGAGCGCAAGCGTGCCGGCGCGCAACGCGCTCGCGACCTGGTACGAAAGGACACGCGTGACGCCGACCGCCGCGGTGGCAGCGTCGACGGCTGCTTCGGCCGTGTTGACCACGAGCCGCGAGCGGACCGCGACCGACACCGTGGACTTGCCCACGGTGAACTTCCAGCCGTCCGGAGACGTCAGTCCCTCGAAGCTGATGCAATCATGGGCGCCCAGCTCGCCGGGACTTTTCGGCGTGCCGCGCCTGGCGAAATAGGCCGGGCTCCCGCAAATTACGCGGCGGATCGAGCCGACGCGGGTCGCGATCAGGCTGCTGTCGGGCAGCTCGCCAATCCGGATGGCGAGATCGACATCATCTTCCTGCAGGTTGACCACGCGATCGGCCAGCGCCACCCGGATATCGACATCCGGATACGCACCGAGGAACTCGATCGCCACTGGCAAGACGTGCAGGCGGCCGAACACGATCGGCGCGGTGATCGTGAGGTCGCCTCTTGGTGCGATGTATTCGCCCGCCGCGGCGCGCTCGGCCTCGCCGATATCATCGAGGATCCGCTTGCAGGCCACGATGTAGGAGCGGCCGGCATCGGTGAGCGTGAGCCGGCGGCTCGTCCGGTTGACGAGCCTGGTCCGCAGATGCGCCTCGAGCTCCGACACTTTGCGGCTGACGGTCGCGAGCGGCATCCCGAGCTTGCGCGACGCGGCCGATAGGCTGCCGGCTTCGACCGCCGAAAGCAGCGTTGACATGGCTTCAAACCGGTCCATTTGGCATTCCGGATGGTTTCCAAAATTCGGAAGGATAGATTGCGAAAATACAATATTCTCACAATACCTGGAAGGGTCTATGTGCCGATCGGTGGCTTTTCCCTGAAGGACGCGATCGTGAGCCCAGCGCGCGAATATTCCAGCGACGTCGCATTCACGCAGACCGTCAAGGCGGTCCAGGCGCGCAAGGGCTCGCGGGCCTCCTACCGGCACCTGGAGGAAAAAGGCGGCTGGCAATCGCGGATCACGCCCGAGCTCGCGGACTTCATCCAGAGCCAGACCAGCATCTTCCTTGCGACCGCAAACGCCGAGGGGCAGCCTTATATCCAGCATCGCGGCGGGCCGGCCGGATTCCTGCGGGTGCTTGACCACAAGACCATCGGCTTCGCCGACTTCGCCGGCAACCGGCAATACATCACCCAGGGCAATCTGGCGGACAATCCCAAGGCGCATCTCTTCCTGATCGACTACGCGCACAAGCAGCGGCTCAAGATTTGGGGCAAGGCCCGCGTCGTCGAAAACGATGACGCGTTGATGGCGCAGCTGATGCCGCAGGGCTACAGGGCGCGTCCGGAGCAGGTCATTCTGTTCACCGTCTCCGCCTGGGATGCGAATTGTCCCCAGCACATTCCACAGCGGTTCGAGGCCGCCGATGTCGCCGCCGCGCTCGCCGAGCGTGACAGCCGCATCGAGGCGCTGCAAGCCGAGATCAAGCGGCTGCGGGCGGCAGGGGCAGAGTCGTCCTGAGCCGAGGTGCGGATGTCGCGCCCGACCCGTCTTACTTGTCCCGGCCATAGTACGTCGAAGACGCGCGTTAACGCGCTTATGAGCCGGGACCGTTCGAGATTCAGAGTTTGGAACGGTCCCGGCTCAAGGCCGGGACAAGTAAACTCCGGGCGAAAATGCCGTGCTCACAAGGTTCGGGAATGATAGGAGTGCGGCCCAACCGATCATGGATGCCCGCGTGACCGAACGCCCCGCCGCCTCCGCCATGTTGCCGCCGCGGCAACAGCTCGATGCCGATCTGCTGGCGCGCTTTGCCGCCATCGTCGGCGCGCGCAACGCCATCACCGCGCCGGCCGAGGTCGCGCCCTATGTCTCCGAGGAGCGCGGGCTCTATCACGGCTCAACCCCGCTGGTGCTGCGGCCGGGCTCGACCGATGAGGTCGCCGCCATCCTCAAGCTGGCGAACGCGAGGAGGACGCCGATCGTGCCGCAGGGCGGCAATACCGGCCTGGTTGGCGGCCAGACGCCGCTCAACGGCGAGATCGTGCTGTCGCTCAAGCGGCTCGACCGCATCCGCGAGATCGACGCCACCTCGAACACCATGACCTGCGAGGCGGGCGTCATCCTGGCGCACGCGCAGGAGGCCGCCGCCGCGGCCGGGCGCCTGTTTCCGCTCTCGCTCGGCGCCGAGGGCAGCTGCACCATCGGCGGCAACCTCTCCACCAATGCGGGCGGCACCGGCGCGCTCGCCTATGGGGTGGCGCGCGAGCTCGTGCTCGGGCTCGAGGTGGTGCTGGCCGACGGGCGGGTGATGCGCAATCTGCGCAAGCTCAAGAAGGACAATACCGGCTACGACCTGCGGCACCTGTTCATCGGCGCCGAAGGCACGCTCGGCATCATCACGGCGGCGGTGCTCAAGCTGTTCCCGCGCCCGCGCGCGGTCGAGACCGCCTTTGTGGGCACGCCTTCGCCGCATGCCGCGCTGGCGCTGCTCAATCTCGCCAATGAGCGGGCCGGCGGCGCGGTCACCAGCTTCGAGCTCATTCCGCGCATCGCGCTCGAATTCGCGGTGCGGCACGCACCCGGCTGCCGCGATCCGCTGCACGACCGGCACGCCTGGTACGTGCTGCTGGAGCTTTCATCGCAGGCGCGCGACGGCCTGCGGGCCGCGATCGAGGAAATCCTGGCCGCGGGCGCCGAGCAGGGCCTCGTCGCCGATGCCACCATCGCGACGAGCCTCGAGCAGGCGAAGGCATTCTGGCTGCTGCGCCACCATATCGCCGACACCCAGAAATACGAGGGCGGCTCGATCAAGCACGACGTCTCGGTGCCGGTGACGGCGGTGCCGGATTTCATCGCCGAGGCGACCGCCGCGGTCGAGGCCATGGTCCCGGGCTGCCGCCCCTGCCCGTTCGGTCATCTCGGCGACGGCAACGTGCATTTCAA
>DASXXS010000020.1:0-2663 GCA_036502925.1 Xanthobacteraceae bacterium | reverse complement strand
CTTGCCGTCGATCGTGACGTAAGCCGGCTCGTTCAACGCCGCGATCAAGAGCGCCGACAGGTTCTTGCGGCGCGGGCCGCGCGGGTTGCCGGACTGGCCCTTCTGGAATGGCCGGCCGCGCGGCGGCTTGCCATAGCCGATCTGGTAATCTCGCTTTGTTTCGGACATGTGTTCTCCCGGTTTTCTGAAACGTCGATGCGCCCGGCCCTTGCGGCGGTCGAGCTTGCTTTTATCTAACAATCTCGTGCTATTTTGTCAATCAATAAGTATCTAAGATATGCCGAATTCAGCATGGATGAGACATGCGGCTGAGTTCCTCTGCCGGTCCGCTGCCGGTCCGCTGCCAAGGCGCCCGATTTCCGCTGTCGGCCGGCATGGCCGGAATGGGTCCAAGAGGTTGATTACGATTAGATTTCCGACGCCGACGCGGCAATTTTCGAGGCGAAAACGCAATTTTCCGCTGTCGACAGCGGAATCGGCGAGGTCCTAACCCGGGCCAGCGAGGCGCGCCTTCGCGAGGTCATCACCACCGGCGGGTTGCGCAATCTCCGCCGCGCCGCGGAAACGCCCTTCGACATGATCCTCGAAGCCCGACCTTGAGCTGCCGCGCCAGGCGCGCCACATGGCAAGGCCCGGATGAGGATGTGTGATGCGCGCTCCCTCTTATGCGCCACTGGACGACGCCCTCGAGACCCTTGCTCCGTATGGGATCGAGCTCAAGAACGGCAACAGCAATCACGCGCCGATGGTGGCCGAGGCGCTGTGTGCGATGGGTCATCCCGAGGCTGTGATGCCGTGGATCGCACGCTACCGCGAGCGGATGTTGCCCCGGCCTGCGCCTGGTGCCCGCATCCGCCGCGAGGACTGGCGCATCGCACTCGGCGAACGTGGTCGGTTCACCGATTGGAGCGCGTTCTTCAGCGAAGAGTTGCGGGAGGGGCCGTGGCGGGAAGTGCTCGATCGCTGGGTCGACTACCTCGCGCCGGGCTTTTGCGCCGCGGCAACGCATGGCGTCATTCGCGTCGGTCACGCGGCGCGCGGCCTGGCGGCGGGCGAGACGTCGTCCCGGCGGCGCGAGCTCGCCGATGCATTCGCCAGCTGGGCGGCCACTTATCAGGAGCTGCCTGCGAGTGGTCATGCCGCAAGCGGCAGGATGCCGCCGCGCGAGGCGATCACCCTTGTGGCCGTCGTTCCGCCCGCTCGGCGAAACTATGCCGGGAACATCACGGCCTCGCTCGCCATGCTCGATGACCTGCCCGAGTTTGGCCGGTCGGTCGGGCTTATCGACACCGATGGCGAGCTGGCACCGCTCCTCTCGGAAATCACCGAAGTGTTCGCGCGGGTCTACCTCGCGAACGCACACGACATCCGCTCGACGATCGCCTTTATCCACGGCCTCACCAGCCCTGCCGCACTCGCCAACATCGCCACGCAGGTCAGCGACCGCACCGCGCGCGGCACACTTCGCTATGCCTGGCAGTCCGGGTGCGCGCTCTATGCCTGCTTCGGCGGGGAAACCGCGATGGCCGAGGACATCGAACCGCGCGAAGAGAACGAGGACGATCTCGTCGACCGCGCCATCGCGCATGGCGACGAGCACGTCATCAAGTTCACCGAGGCGTGCCTGCGCCGGCACGCCCTCGGCCCTTCACCGGTTTACTTTGCCGCCGCCAACCACGTGCTGGGCATGATACCGCGCCGCTGAGAGACGTCGCGTTCCGCTCCTTGCTCGCCGGCGTTCGGATCGCTAAGACGGTCGGCGGGAGAATGGGGAGGTGCGGATGACGGAATTGTCTTTAGCGACCCGCGAGGCTCTGTTGCGCGTTGGTACATCGACCTTGACCGGCATTCTGTCGCGGCGCGGTCTGCGCAACATGTTTCTGCAGGAAGTCTGGCCGATCCGGGCCGATATGCCGCGGATGGTCGGCCCGGCGTTCACGATGCGCTTCATTCCGGCGCGCGAGGACAAGACTGCGACGGGACGCGGGCCGGTGCAGCAGCGGGCGATGGAGGAGTGCCCGCCGGGTCACGTGCTGGTCGTCGACGCCCGAGGTGACCCGCGGGCAGCCTCGGCCGGCGATCTCTATTGCGGGCGGCTCAAGGCGCGCGGCTGCGCCGGCATCGTGACCGACGGCGGGCTGCGCGACACGGAAGGGGTCTTCAAGACCGGCTTGCCGGCTTACCATCGACGCCCTTCGTCGCCGCCGAGCGGGATCGTCCATCAGCCGGCCGATCTCAATCTGCCGATCGCTTGCGGCGGTGTTGCCGTATATCCGGATGACATCATCGTCGGCGACTGCGACGGCGTCGTGGTCATCCCGCCCGACATCGTCGATGCGGTCGCGGAAGAAGCCGTTGCGACTACGCTTTACGACGAATTCGCCGAGGAGGAGGTCGCGCGCGGCCGCTCACTGGTTGGCCTCTTCCCGGCAGCGGGAGAGGACGCCAAGCGCGACTTCGAAGCGTGGAAAATGAAGCGCTCCGGCGCCTAGAGCCTCGCGTCGAGATTGCGGCGGCGGCACCGGCTGATCGGACTGCTATGGCTCGGCAAGCTGCTCTATCCTGCGTCGTTCCCGCAGGACATTCGGGCCGAGGCCCGGCGCTTTTATGCCCTCTTCTACCAGCAGGAGCCGAGTGACGCGCAGCTCGACGGTCTTCTCACC
>DASXXS010000019.1:0-14049 GCA_036502925.1 Xanthobacteraceae bacterium | reverse complement strand
GAGCATGTGACTGTGGATCGCCGTCACCTCGATGCCGTTCTGCCGCAACGTCCGCACCAGCGGGTTGACCTCCTCGCCGGTGACCAGGAAATCGCCGGTGATCGCGGCCTTGCCGCCGCCGGTCGGCTGGAAGTTGATCGCGTTGGCCCCGCCGAGCGGCGTGTTGACCGTCATTCCGCCTTCGGTTGCCGGCTCGCGCCGCGGCACGGCGAATTGATAGACGCCGCCATTGGCCTGCCCTTTCACCCCGATGATGGTATCGAGCTGCGCAGTATCGAGATCGATCGCGGGCGCCGGCGCCGGATTGGCCGGCGGCGGATCGAACGGCGTCTTGCTCAGCGCCAGCGCGGCGTGGATGGCGCTCGCCATCTTCACCGGATCGCCGTGCCCGCCGATATGCATGTAGAAGGTCGCCGGATTCGCTCGCAGCAGGTGATTGTGGACCGCCGTGATATCGACGCCGCCCTCGAGCAGCTTCGCCATCACCGGGTTGATCTCGGTTTCCAGCAGCACGAGATCGCCCATCACCATGGCCTGGCCGTGCATCGGCGCGAACGCCGCCCAGCCGCCCAACGCGAAGGCGGGCTTGATGGTGACGCCGTCGAGCGTCACGTTGAGATCCGTGCGCGGCAGCCCGTAGCGGTGGACTTCGCCCGACACCGCGGCGGTCTTGCCGAGCGCCTCGTCGACCTTCTTCCAGTCGATTTCCTGCGCGTGCGCAGCGCTGCAGAACGCCGCCATCACGCCGATCGCGACTCCATGGACAACACGCATGATTTAAGTCTCCTTCTCTTGGGCCTGTGGCCCGGTTGACGCCCTTAACCCCTGTGTTGCTGACGATCCTGTTGCCGAACCGCCGTATCCTTCGGATCCTCGTAAGAGCATTCGAGACCCCGTTCAACCACCTAGCGGAGTGATTGTCAGGTCGTCGAAGGCGGTGACGGAATCGGCTTTCGTCCAAAGGCCGATGCGGCCGGAGGTGAACCGGCTGTCGCGCCGATCGATGAGCATCTGGTCGTTGAGCCAGCCCTGGATGCGGTCGCCGGAAGCGGCAATCCGCTGCTTGTGCCATTGGCCGAGCGCCGGCGCCTTGACGCTCGCGCCGGCAATCTGACGGCGGCCGCGGTCGTAGTAGTAGAAGTTGAAATTGTCCTCCAGCGCGTTGGCGCGGATCACGTAGTAGCGGCCTTCCGAAAATCTGAAGACAATCCCGCCGGAGGCGTCCTCGCGTCCGGATATCGGCTTGAAGCGCACCGAAACGTCGGTGTTGTCGAACGGACCTCCGGGCGCAACGATCACATTGAAGTCGTTGTCCGTCGCCCGCTGGACCAAGGCGCGCCCCCCTTGGGAAGCGCCCGCGACATCTTCGATCGCCCATTTGCCGGATACCGTCGTCCAGCCATCAAGCGGCTTGGTGAAGTCAAAGCGGAGCGCGGACGCCTGCGCCCGAGCGAAACGTTTTTCGATCGACATCGATGCACCTATCGCGGCGGCAGTCATGAGACGACGACGCGTGACGCTGACGCGCGCCGAGCGCCACATGCCAATCAAGCGAAGAAATTGGGGGATGGTTCCGTCCATGCGCAATCGCCTCGGCAAAGCGAGTGTTGCGCAGAGCTTGGACGGTGAACCGTCTGATGGGGAGCCTGCGTTTCCCCGCCGATTGTCTAGCCGGTCACGGTTCCGCCCGCAAGATGGCGGATCTTGATGGCGGACCTGGGTAAACGAAATGTGAGAAGCTGCCCACGATCAGAGCAGGCGGTTGCGGATAGACCGGGTCCCGTATAGGTATGTTGCACGGGGACGCCGCAGTCTCCCCGTCAGATGGGCCTCCATCCAAGCACTGCTCGCTGTGTATTGGGGCGGGCAATGGACGGCATGGCTCTTGATCTCTCCCTCTTTCTCGTCACCACATTTACGGCTGCCGCCGTCGCGGGCCTGGCCGGTTTCGCTTTCGGCCTCCCCATCATCGTAAATACGGGATCGGCGACCCGGATCAACATGCGCGCCGCGACGTGGGTTGCGATCGCCGCCGGCTCCGTGTTGCACGCGAGCGCCGGTCTTGCGCAGGACGACGCCAAGGTCAGGGCCGGGTTGGAAACATGGCGAAGCTCGGGATGCGTGGATTGCCACGGCCCCTTTGCGGACGGCAACCGCGACGACGACGATTATCCGGTGGGAGCCAATTTGCGAACGACGCGGCTCGATGCCGCGGCCATCAGGCTGACGATCAGGTGCGGCCGTCCGGGCACCGGGATGCCCTCTTTCGATGGCGGCGCATACACGGTTCGTGCATGTTACGGACGGCCCCCAGGCGCCGCGCCGGACAACCTGCAACCAACCCCGCGCACGCTGAGCCTCGACGAGATCGATGCTTTGGTCGCCTATCTTGAGGCGCGCATCGTCGGGCACGGCAAAGTCACGCGCGAGGAATGTCTGTTTTATTACGAAGACAAGGCTGATTGCGACGATTTCAAATAGCCGGGCGCGCCGGGAGGAATCCATGAAGATACATTTATCCACGTTCACCGCGCCATTGATCGCAATCGCAATGGGCGGATTGCCGATGGGGAGCGCATCGGCCCAGCAGGCCGCACCGGCCGCGGACAGTGCGGCGTTGACCCTCAACAGCCGCATACCGCTCGCCACCGTCGATGGACGAATGGATCACATGGGCATCGATGTGAAGGGACAGCGCCTCTTCGCGGCCGCGTTCGACAATCACACCCTCGAGGTCATCGACCTGCAAGCCGGCCGGCAGGCGCACACGATCGGAAATCTGAGCCAGCCGCAGGCAGCCTATTACGACCCTTCCACCAATCGCCTGTTCGTCGCTTCCGGCGGTGACGGCACGGTGAAGATCTTTGACGGCGGCACTTTTCAGCTTCTGCAAACGGTGAAGCTCTCCGCCGACGCCGACAATGTCCGTTACGACGCCCGCGGCAAGCATGTGATCGTCGGCTACGGCGGCGAAAAATCCCTGTACGGCCAGGTCGCGCGCGCACTGGGGCAGAAAGACGGGGCGCTGGCGCTTATCGATCCCGCCACGGGCGAGAAGACGGCGCAGATCGCCACCGATGGGCACCCCGAGTCGTTTCAGCTCGAAAGATCCGGAACTCGCGTTTTCGTCAATGTCCCGGACAAGAAGGAGATCCTGGTCGCCGATCTCGCGAGCAACAGGGTGCTGGCCCACTGGGCCGTTGCGGGCTGCACGGACAACTTTCCAATGGCGCTCGATGAAACCCATCACCGGTTGTTCGTTGCATGCCGCGGTCCCGCGAGCCTGCTCGTGCTGGATACGGAGAGCGGCAAGCCGGTCGCGTCCGTCGCCTTCGACTCGTTGATCTTTTCGGACGACATCTTCTACGACGAGAGCAAAAGCCGGATCTATGTGGTCGCCCGGACCGCTCGGAAGGATAATCCCAGAGCCCCCGGCCCCGGCGTAATCGACGTCTTCCAGCAGAAAGATCCCGACCACTATGAGAAGGTCGCGAGCTACCCGACCGGCTGGAGCGCTCAGACCGGATTATTCGTGCCCGATTGGGGAAAACTCTTTGTGGCCACGCGGCGCCAGCAAGGCGGGCAGAGCGGAGAGATTCTTGTGTTTGAGACAAAGTAGGAAGGCATCGCGACGGCAATCGGAGGCAGGATTGCGACGACGAACCTTCACTCCGCCGCCTTGATCAGGCGCTCGGCGGCGGCGCGCGCCTCGGCGGTGATCTCGGCGCCGGCGAGCATGCGGGCGATCTCTTCGCGGCGCTTGTCGGCCGCCACCTCGGCCACGCGGGTCGCCACCCGCTTGCCCCGCTCGAGCGCATCCTTGGTGATCAGCAGATGCCGGTCGGCGCGGGCGGCGACCTGGGGGGCATGCGTCACCGCCACCACCTGGGCCCGGCGGGCAAGCCGTGCCAGGCGCACGCCGATGGCGTCCGCCACCGCGCCCCCGACCCCGGTATCGACCTCGTCGAAGACCAGGGTGGGAGCCGATCCGCGATCGGCCAGCACCACCTTGAGGGCGAGCAGAAAGCGCGCCAGCTCGCCGCCCGAGGCGATCTTCATCAATGGTCCGGGCCGGGTGCCCGGATTGGTCTGCACCCAGAACTCGATGCGGTCGATGCCGTGGGGACCCGGCATTTCGGCATCGGCCGCGATCTGGCTCGAGAAGCGGGCACGGTCGAGCTTCAAGGGCTTGAGCTCGGCGTTGACGGCGCGGTCGAGCTTTTCGGCCGCGCTCTTGCGCCGGGCGGACAGTGCCGCCGCGGCCAGGTGGTAGCGCTCTTGCGCTTGCCGCGCGGCGGCCTCGAGCGCGGCGAGCTCTTGGGCGCCCGCATCGATGAGACCGAGATCGGCGCCGTAGCGGCTCGCCAAGGCGGCGAGCCCGTCGACCGGCACGTTGTACTTGCGGGCGGCGGCGCGCAGCGCGAACAGGCGCTCCTCGATCCGCTCCAGCTCCTTGGGATCGTGGTCGGCGATGCGCAAGGCGGCATCGAGATGCGCGCGCGCGTCCTCGATGGCCGAGAGCGCGAGATCGAGCGCCTTCAGGGCCGGCTCGACCAGGGCGGGCACCTGGGCGCCGCGGCGCTCGAGCCGGCGCGCGGCCGCCGCCAGCGCGGGCACCGGCGACTGGTCGCCGGCCACCGCCTCGTGCGCGTCGCGCAGGTCGCCGGCGACCTTTTCGGCCTGCATCATGGCGGCACGCCGCTCCGCCAGCGCCGTCTCCTCCGACGGCTGCGCGCACAAGCCCGCAAGCTCCGCCACCGCATGGCGCAGCCATTCGGCCTCGCGCTGCGCGCGCTCCACCGCGGCGCGCTGCGCCACCAGCGCGCTCTCGCGCAGGCGCAGCTCGTTCCACAGGAGCTCGATCGCCTCCCCCTCGCGGTCGAGGCCCCCGAAGGCATCCAGCAGCGCCCGATGGGTCGCGGGGTCGACCAGGGCGCGCTCGTCATGCTGCCCATGGATCTCGACCAGCGCGGCTCCCAGCAGCTTGAGGATCTGGACGCTGACGGGCTGATCGTTGACGAAGGCGCGCGTGCGGCCGTCGGCGAATTGCACGCGGCGCAGGATCAATTCATCGTCCGCCGCAATGTCGTTGGCCGCCATCAGGGTGCGCACCGGATGGGCGCCCGGCACGTCGAAGGCGGCGGTCACCTGTCCCTTCTCGGCACCCTGGCGTACCAATGCAACGTCGCCGCGCGCGCCCAGCGCCAGCGCAAAGGCATCGAGCAGGATCGATTTGCCGGCGCCGGTCTCGCCGGTGAGCACGGACAGGCCCGACGTGACGTCGAGATCGAGTCGATCGATCAGAACGATGTCGCGGATCGAGAGGCGGGTGAGCATGGCAGGGTCAGTAATCAGGTATCAGTAATCAGATGGGCACGGTTCGGGCCTACTGATTACTGATACCTGATACCCGATCAGATGATCTTGAACGCCCGACTGATCCAGGAATTCTTGTTCTCCGTCGGCTCCAGGCCGCGCGACTTCACCAGATTGTAAGCGTCCTGGTACCACGGACTGTCGGGAAAGTTGTGGCCGAGCACGGCGGCGGAAGTCTGCGCCTCGTCGACAATGCCGAGCGTCATATACGCCTCGGTGAGCCGCATCAGCGCTTCCTCGACATGGCGCGTGGTCTGATAGCGGGTCACCACCACTTTGAAGCGGTTGATGGCGGCGGTGTAGTCCTTCTTCTGCATGTACCAGCGCCCGATGTCGACCTCCTTGCCGGCGAGCTGGTCGCGCGCGATGTCGATCTTTTTCTTGGCAGAGATCGCATATTCGGTATTGGGAAATTTGCGGACGACTTCCTGCAGCTCCGCCACCGCCTTCTCGGTCCGTTCCTGATCGCGCGAAATGTCAGGTATCCGGTCGAAATAGGAGGAGCCGATGAGAAACTGCGCGTAGGCGGCGTCCGGGCTGCCGGGATGCAGGCTGACGTAGCGCTTCGCGGCGGTGATCGATTCGTCGTAGTCTCCGTTTTCGTAATAGGCGAAGGCCGACATGATCAGCGACTTGCGCGCCCAATCGGAATAAGGATGCTGGCGATCGACCTCTTCGAACTTCTTTGCCGCCGACTTGTATTCCCGCTTGTCGTTGAGAAGATAAAGCCCTTCGTTGTAGAGCTTGTCGGCCGGCTCCTCGACGTAGTTGTCATCGTCCTTCGAGCCGAACAGATCGGTTATGGTGCTGCAGGCGCCGAGCGGCGCCAGCACGACGGCAAGCGCGATGGCCCGCGCCACGGCGGAGACGCGGCGCTCGCCGGCGCGGCGGCCGGCGGCGCGCCGATCAGTCCTGTTCGACGTCCCCAGTGCCCACCGCATTGATCAGATGAATCCCCCGCACCAACCCGGTCGGACGCCGGACCGCGCCTTGCGTCCCCGGTCTACCCGATATCCCCTGAATTGACGAAGCAATTATGCGGGACATTCCGCCCCAAATGTGGCGACCGTCAAGGCCCGCCAGCGGGCGTCAGGACACGTCCGGCGCAAAAGCCGGCGCCGCCAGCCCGCTTGGCAGCTCGGCATGGCTGCGGGCCGGCCAAGCCGGCTCGCCCTCCGCCAGGGTCCAGGCGCTCGAATCCGCGATCAGCGCCGAGAGGGCCGCATAGTTGAGCTTGTGGCCGCCATGCACGGTGCGATAGGCGCCCAGCAACGGCGCGCCGGCGAGCGCCAGGTCGCCGATGGCATCGAGCATCTTGTGACGGACGAACTCGTCGCGAAAACGCAAGCCCTCCGGATTGAGCACACGGTTTTCGGCGACCACCAGCGTGTTCTCGAGCGAAGCGCCCAGCGCATATCCGGCGCTCCACAGCTTGGCGACGTCACGCATGAAGCCGAAGGTGCGCGCCCGCGCGATGTCGCGGCGGAAAGTGTCGGGTCTGACATCGAGGGCGAGCGACTGCCGCCCGATTGCCGGATGATCAAAGTCGATCTCCGCCTCGACCCGGAAGCCGCGCCCATAAGGCCGGAATTCGCCATAGGCATCTTGCAGGGCGATGCGCACGGGCTTGAGCACGCGAATAAAACGGCGCGGCGCGGCGAGTGATTCGAGCCCGACCTGATCAATCGCGGCCACGAAGGGGGCCGCGCTGCCGTCCATGATCGGGGCCTCCGGACCATCAATCTCGACGACCGCATTGTCCACCCCCAACCCGCGCAACGCCGCGAGCACGTGCTCGGCCGTCGAGACCAAAGGACCGCCCGCGTCCCCCAGCACGGTGGCAAATTCAGTCGCCGTCACCGCACCGATCTCGGCGCAGAGTTCGCGCTCGCGCCCGCCGCCAAGGCCGGAGCGGATGAACCTCAATCCGGTATTGGCCTCGGCCGGATGGAGGGTCAACGTGACCGGCAGGCCGGAATGAACTCCGATGCCGTTGAGCACGGCTTGGTCGCGAAGCGTGGTTTGCCTGCCGACCTTCATGACCCCATTCCCACCCGCCCGTCGGCAACGGATGTCCTGGAACTCAGGACCCATTGCCCGCGAGACCCCTGGGGTCGTCATCTGCCTAATGATGGGAATCCACACCACCGCGGATTGGTAGGCTGCAAGATGGTATGGATTCCGGACCCCCGCCAAACCCCTTTTGGCAAAAGAAGCTTAACGACGGCGGCCGGCAGTTCCAATTCACGCTTTTTTACCGACTGTTACCATTTTGCAGCCGCATTCGCGCCGCTGCGCTGTCGCAAATTGGGACTGGGCCCCCGAGCCTCAGGCCCCTTGCGGGCCGAGAGGCCCCCTCGGTTTTCCCGTCCTTCAGAAATCATCGATCGATTTCAACTTATTACGAGGACGCCCGGCGCGGCTCGAAGGCGAGCACCGGCGGTACGTCGGAACCGCCGGCGTGGTTCGCGGGGGATCATGTCGCCTGGCGACGGAGGAAGGCCGGTATGTCGAGATGATCCTCTTCCGGTGAGTTGTGCACAGAACCCTGACGTCCATGCGGGTCAAGCGCCTGATGCGTCGGACGCCTGGCATAATCCGAGACCGGGTCCGCTCCACGCACTTCGGGCGGCCGCGGGGCAGGACGAGCCGGCAACCGCTCGGCAGGCCGCGGCATCGGGCGCGGCGGCGGCCGGTTGACGGGCTTTTCGGCCTCCTCCCCTGCCTCTTCGCGGCGGCCGAGGCCAACGGTGGCAAGCCGCTGCAGCAGGCTCATCCGGCGTTTCTCGGGGTGCTCGCCAGCCGGCCCCTCACCAAGCTGCGCGCGAAGCTCATTCTGGGCCGGGATCGGCAGCTCGTCGATCCGCGGCATCCGTTGCGGGCGATTGCCCATACGTTCCGGGGCCGGTGGAATGAAGGCCCGCGGCAATGTCGGCTCGGCCGCAGGCGATTCGTTCCCGCCCGCTTCCGGGAACAGGGAGGGTTTGGGCTGGATCGGGCGAATCGTGACGTCCCCGATCGAGGTGGGCAGCACAGCTGCCGCCACCGCCGCCCGGGCGGCGGATTCGACGCCCTGCGACATCGCTGAGGACGCCGAACCCGGCGCTGCGAGCGGGCGCGGCTCGACGCGCTCGGTGAGACGCTGCTGGTCGGCGCGCAGCTTGTGGGCGATTTCGGCCAGACGCGTCTCGGGCGCCGATACCAGGCGTCCCGACGCGGCCTGATCGATGCCGGTCGCCACCACCGCCACGCGGATGATGCCTTCGAGATTCTCGTCGAAGGTCGCTCCCACGATGATGTTGGCGTCCTGATCGACCTCCTCGCGGATGCGGGTGGCGGCCTCGTCGACCTCGTACAGCGTGAGATCACGGCCGCCGGTGATCGAGATCAGCAAGCCGCGGGCGCCCTTCATCGAGGAGTCGTCGATCAGCGGATTGGAAATCGCCGCTTCGGCGGCGCTGAGCGCGCGCTTCTCGCCGGACGCCTCGCCGGTTCCCATCATCGCCTTGCCCATCTCGCGCATGACCGCGCGCACGTCGGCAAAATCGAGGTTGATGAGGCCTTCCTTGACCATCAGGTCGGTGATGCAGGCGACGCCGGAATAGAGCACCTGGTCGGCCATCGCAAAGGCGTCGGCGAAGGTGGTCTTCTCGTTGGCGACGCGGAACAGATTCTGGTTCGGGATGATGAGCAGCGTGTCGACGACCTTGTGCAGCTCCTGGATGCCGCCTTCGGCCATCCGCATGCGGCGCACGCCCTCGAAGTGGAACGGCTTGGTGACCACCCCGACGGTGAGGATGCCGAGCTCCTTGGCGCAGCGCGCCACCACCGGTGCCGCGCCGGTACCGGTCCCGCCGCCCATGCCGGCGGTCACGAACACCATGTGGGCCCCGGCGAGGTGGTCGCGAATCTCGTCGATCACCTCCTCGGCGGCGGCGCGCCCGACCTCGGGCTGCGAGCCGGCACCGAGGCCTTCGGTCACCTGCACGCCCATCTGGATGATGCGCTCGGCCTTCGACATGGTGAGCGCCTGGGCATCGGTGTTGGCGACCACGAAGTCGACCCCTTCGAGCCCGCTGGCGATCATGTTGTTGACCGCGTTGCCGCCCGCTCCGCCGGTCCCGAACACGGTGATCCGCGGCTTGAGCTCACGGATGTCGGGGATTTTCAGATTGATGCTCATGGCTGCCTCTTCGTTACGCGAGCGTGTTTCAACGCCGCGGATCGGGCCGGTCCGCCGCCGGCTGATGGGAATTCAGGTGATCGAGTCATCAGAAGCTCTCCCGCAGCCAACGTCCGACTCGTGCGATGTAGCTGCCGGTTCCTCGCGTTGCACTGCGCGTTCTCCGCCGTTCGAAATGTTCCAGATACGCCACCTGCGGGTAGACCAGCAGGCCGGTGGCGGTGGCAAACGCGGGACCCTTGGCTTCCTCCGGCAATCCGGAAACGCCCAGGGACCGGCCGATACGGACCGGCCGATTGAGGATGCGGCCGGCCAGGTCGGCGAGACCGCTCAGCTGGCTCGCCCCGCCGGTCAGGATCACGTGCCCGCTCGGCTCGGCGGCAAACGGCGACGCCGCGAGCTTGTCGCGGACCATTTCGAGGATTTCCTCGACGCGGGGCTTGATGATGCCAATGACCGCGGAACGGGGAACAAATTGCGGCGTTTCGCGCTCGTCGTGCCCGACCGGAGGTATGGTGATCATATCGCGCTCGTCCGCTCCGCCGGCGAGCACACTGCCATACAACGTCTTGATTCGCTCGGCGTCGGCGAGGCTCGCATTGAGGCCGCGGGCCAAGTCCGTGGTCACGTGCCGGCCGCCCAGGGTAAAGCCGTCGACATGGACAAACCGGCCGCCGGCAAAGACCGCGATACCGGTCGTGCCCGCCCCCATATCGATGACGGCAGCGCCGAGATCGGCCTCGTCGTCGGCCAGCGCCGAGAGGCCCGCCACATAGGGGCCGGCCACCAGCGCCTCCACGGCGAGATGGCAGCGCTCGACCGCCAGCATCAGGTTTCGCACCACGAATACGTCCACGGACGCCACTTGCATGTCGATGCCGAAGCGGCGGCCAAGCATCCCGCGCGGGTCGCGGATGCACTTGGCGTCATCGAGCGCATAGCCGATCGGCAGCGAATGCAGCACGGCGCGCCCGGGGCACGCCGAATGGCGGCTGCCGGCGGACAGAACCCGCGCGATGTCGCCGTCCGACACCGCCGCGCCGGCGACATCGATCGACGCGGAAATAAGCTCGCTTGCCGGTCGCCCGGCCGACACCGAGACGACCACGGCTTCGAGCTGCAGCTGGGCGGCGCGCTCGGCCAGATCGACGGCTTGCCGGATCGCGGCTTCCGCGGCCGTGAGATCGATCACCGCGCCGGCTTTCATGCCGCGCGCGCTGGTATGGCCGAAGCCGAGCACCTCGATCGAGTGCGTGCGGCGGCGAAGGATGTCCCGCCGCGGGTTCGGCTTGAGGCGTGCGATCAGGCAGGCGACCTTGCTGGTTCCGACATCGAGCGCGGCGATGAGCGCCGAGCGCTTGGGCGACAGCGGCTTCATCTTGGGGGTGAGGCCGTGCTGGAGGATGCTCATGCGCTGCCGCCCTTCTTGGCCGGCTTCTTCTCCTTGAGCGCCTCCGCGCGCAGCGCGGCGGCAGCTTCCGACAGCTGCACGGTCACCCGGTCGGGCAGTCGCAGATCGATGGCGACGATATCGCGCGACAGCAGCTTCTTGTCCCGGTCGAGCGCGGCCAGCGTCACCAGCGCTTGCCCGACGTCGGTTTCCGGCAAACGGATGTCGAGGCCGTTGCGCAGCCGCAGGTTCCAGCGCCGTTCGGCGATCAGGACCGAAGCGCGGACCTGATCGCGCAGGTCGGGATAGGGCTCGAGCAGCGCCAGAATTTCCTTCGCGCGCGCCGCGGCACCGACGCCGACCACCAGCGGCAGGCGGGTCAGGCGCGGATCGACGTAAGGCTCGAGCACGGTCCCGTCGCCGGCCACGACCGAGACCCGGCCGGCCTGTTGCCACAAGGCGAAGGCCTCGCGCTCCTTGATGCCGATCTGCAGCCGATCGGGATAGAGCTTGAGGACCATGGCATCCGCGATCCACGGATTGGTCTTGAGTCGATCGCGCGCCGCGTCAACGTCGAAAAATAGCAGCGAGGTCGTCCCGGTGATGCCCGCGGCGCTGAGGATTTCCTCGCGGCTGACATGTCGCTCGCCCGACAGCGCGATCGAGGCGACGCGGAAACCCGCCGCGTTGGCGGCGGCATCGCGCGCCTGCGTGAGGGCGCCGACGGTCGCGGGGACGTGGCCGCCGGCCACCATCCCATAGGCCAGCGTGGCAAGAAGAAAGAGTCCGCCGGCTGCCAGCTCGACCGCGGACGACACCCGCAAATTGAAAATCCAGGTTGAGAACCGCCGCAGCGGACGGCCCGAGAGCCCGGACCGCGCCGCCGGCATGCGCCTGCCCGCGTTGGCATAGGACGCCGCCCGCCCATGCGCCGACGCCCGGGCGCGCCAGGGTGCGACCCGGGACACGATCCGTGTCAGCGATTGAGCGAGGCGTCCTCGACCATCCATCTCACGAGCTCATCGAACGAAATGCCGGCATGTGCCGCCAGCTCGGGCACGAGCGACGTCTCGGTCATTCCAGGTTGCGTGTTGACCTCGAGGCAGACCAACCCTCCCGTCCCCTCAATCCGGTCGTCGTACCGAAAGTCCGCCCGGCTCACGCCGCGGCAGCCAAGCGCACGATGCGCCGCCAACGCTAGTCTTCGGGCCTGTTGGTAAACAAAAGATGAAACCGGCGCCGGAAGCAGGTGTTTCGACCCGCCGGGAGCGTATTTTGCCTCGTAGTCGTAGAACCGCACCGCCGGCACGATCTCGATCACGCCCAGCGCCTCCTCGCCCATGATCGCGCAGGTCAACTCCTTGCCGGCAATGTACTTTTCGACGATGACCCGATCCCCATAGGGCCAATCCTCGCGGTACAGCTCCTGCGGCGGGTGGCCGTGCTCCTCGGTCACAATGAAAACGCCGACGCTCGAGCCTTCCGCGATCGGCTTGACCACATAGGGCGGCGGCAAGAGATGCCTGCCGCCCGCATCGAAGCGGGAAACCACCAGGCCCTCCGGCACCGGAACACCGGCGGCGCGGAAGACCTGCTTGGCCACGTCCTTCTGCATGGCAAGCGCGGAGGCCAGCACGCCCGAATGGGTGTAGGGAATGCCAAGAATCTCCAGCACGCCCTGCAGCGTACCGTCTTCGCCCGGGCGGCCGTGGAGAACATTGAGAGCCACGTCGGGCTTCAACTCGGTCAGCACCGCGGCGATGTCGCGGGCAACGTCGATGCGCGAGACCCGGTAGCCGAGCCGCGCGAGCGCCTGCGCGCAGGCTGCGCCCGAGCGGAGCGAAATCTCCCGCTCGGCCGACCAGCCTCCCATAAGAACGGCGATGTGCTTGCTCATGCCCCTCGCGCAGCCTGATTCGCGTGATGCCCAATAGAATCGAGATTTGGCAAGCCGTCGAGAGTCTTACGAACTTCGCGGCGTGGCGATGGCAAAGCCGTCGTAGAGCCAGGCCAGGCAGTTGAACATGTGCGCCTCGTTCCATTCGGCCACGGTCAGCGCCCGCACGTCCCGGGCGATGCCGGCGGCATGATAGAATTCCCAAAGCACGCGCGAATCGAGCTGCACGCGTGCGGTGCGCACCACGCGGGCGGCTTCGTATTGGCGGAAGGCGGCCTCGAAGTCGCCGCCCGCGGCATCGATCAGCCCGGCGAGGCAAACGCCGTCCTCGATCGCCATGCAGGCGCCTTGCGCGAGCGACTGCAGGGTCGGATGCGCGGCATCGCCGAGCAGCACGGCGCGGCCTCGGTGCCAATGCCGTATGGGATCGCGATCGGAGATCGCCCACCGGCGTTCGAGGTCCATGAGCCCGAGCAATGCCTGCATGGTTGGGTGCGCGTCTCGATAGGTGCGCTCCAATTCCTCCCGATGGCCGCGCACGTCGCCTTTCTCCGCAAAGGTCGAGGTGCGGAATACCGCCACGATGTTGAACACGGAGCCGTGCCGCAGCGGATAATGAACGATGTGATAGCCCGGCCCGCCCCAGAGCACGACTTCCTCGCGCAGCACGCCGTCGGGAACGCGCTCCATCGGCACGATGGTGCGATGTGCCACATAGCCGATCAGACGCGGCGGGCCTTCGTCGAGCAGCTGCGAGCGGATGCGGGAGCCGAGACCATCGGCGCCGATCACTGCCGCCCCCGCGATACTGCGGCCATCCTTGGTTCGCACCCGAATCCGGTCGCCGTCGTCCTCGATTGCCGCCGCGGAAGTCGATGCTTCAAGCTCGATATTGGCCGACGTCCTGCACGCTTCGAGCAGCACATGATGCAGATCGATCCGATGGATGGCGATGTAGGGATGCTTGAAGCGGCGGCGAAACGAATCCCCGGTCGGGAGGCGCGCAATCTCCTCCCCGTCGAGCGCGTCCAGCATGACCAGAGCGGGCGGCAAATTGGACGCTTGCAGCACCGCCTCGCTGACGCCGAGCCGCTCGAACATCGGGAAGACGTTCGGCCCCAATTGAATGCCGTAGCCGATCGCGCCGAACTCACGCGCTTCCTCCAGGACGCGGACCCGCCAACCGCTGCGCCCGAGCGCCAG
>DASXXS010000018.1:0-42559 GCA_036502925.1 Xanthobacteraceae bacterium | reverse complement strand
AGGTTGTCACCCATGTCTTAGGTACAATCTGTCACCCATGTCTTCGGGCTGGACACACAATCAGAATGGCGCGCTCGGAGGGATTCGAACCCCCGACCCCCAGATTCGAAGTCTGGTGCTCTATCCAGCTGAGCTACGAGCGCTGAACGTCGTTTCGCAGCCGCGCAGCATACAGTCCGGCGGTCAATTTGGAAGACCCGCCTGCCCCGCCCGCCAGCTCTCGCGCTGACGATCGCTTTTCAGCCATGCCGTCAGCCATGCTATGAGAGCCGCGCGACCACCAGAGGACCAAAGATGGATCAATCGGGACCCTCGCCGTTCACCCAGCTGATGGGGGTGAAAATCATCAGCCGGACGGCGCAGCGCACCGAATCCGAGCTTCTCGTGCGCGAGGACCTGTGCAACCGCCGCGGCGTCATGCATGGCGGAGCGGTCATGGCCTGGGGCGACACCTTGGGCGGCATGACGGCGAGCGCCGCCCTCGCCGAGGGCCAGAGCACCGCCACCATCGAGAGCAAGACCAATTTCTTCGCGCCCATCCCCAAGGGCGATACCGCGCACGCGGTCTGCCTGCCGCTGCATAACGGGCGCACCACCATCGTACTGCAGACCAACATCACCCGCGGCGACGGCAAGCTGGCCGCCATCGTGACGCAGACCCAGATCGTGCTGCCGGCGAGCAAGTAGAGCGCGGGCGGGCCCGATGTTGCCGGCTACGACAGATCCGTAGGGTGGGCAACGCTGGCGCGAGAACGTCGAATTTGGAGCACAGCGTACCGCCGCGTTGCCCACGCGGCGGCTGGACCTGACGATGCAACCGCGTGGGCAAGATTGCGCAACACCGCGCAATCATTGACCGCCGTGCCGGGCAATTTTGCCCACCCTACGGCAGCGTGAACATTTGCAACCGGTCGGTCACCCCGCTGCCGCCCGGCTTGTTCGAGCCGCCCACGAAATACAGGTTCGGCCCGATCACGCCGGCGCCGAAGCCGTGGCTGCCCTCGGGCATGGGCGCCAGCGATACCCAGCTCTTGGTCTTGAGATCGTAGCCCTCGTTCTCGGTGAAGGTCCGGTTCTCCGGCGGCCATTCGCCGCCGTCAACCACGATCATGCCGCGATAGAGCGCGGCTGCCACCGCGCTGCGCGGGCTCTTGAGCGGAGCGGCCGTGCTCCAGCTGTTAGTCGCCGGATCGTAGATTTCATGCATGTCGGTGCGGTCGACCGGGCTGGTGAAGCGGCCGCCGATGACGTGAATTTTGCCTTCCGCCACCACCACGCCCATGTGGTCGCGTCCCTTGGACATCGGCGCCGCGTCGGTCCAGGTGTCAGTCGCCGGATCGTAGACCGCGTGGGTCGTGGTGGTCACCTTGTCGAGCCCGCGGCCGCCGAAGACGTGAATCTTGCCGCCGATCACGGCCGCGCCGACCGAGCCGAGCGGCGTTTTGAGCGGCGCGCGCGCCCGCCAGGTGTCGAACGCGGGATCGTATTCGAATACGTCAGTGGTGGCTCCTTCATGCACCGTCTTCACGAAGCCGCCGAAGGTGTAGATCTTGCCGTTCACCAGCGCGACGCCGAGATGATCGCGCCCAGCCGGCATCGGGGCGCGAGCGCGCCAGCGATCGGTCGAGGGGTCATATTCCTCGTTGCGCGCCACCGCACTGCCGGCGACATTGCCGCCGACGGCGTAGAGCTTGTTTTCGAACACCGCAGCCGCGACCTCGCCGCGCACCGCCGGCAGCGGCGCCTTCACGCTCCACGTCCCGCTCTGCGCACGCGCCGGATTGCCCCCGGAAAGCGCTAGCAGGACGGCCCCCAGCGCCAGGCCGGCACGCCACGCAAAAGTCGTACGCAACGAATTCATCTGAACCCTCCCCGAGCCGCGGTTTCTGAGCTATTCACGCCCCGCTTCTGGTTGCACATTAGCACGGTTTGCGGGCTTTGCGACCATCGCGGACCGGTCAAAACGATCCCGGGCGAAAGACGATGACGGAGGACGGCAATGGATGTGCGTGCGGCGGTGGCGTTCGAGGCGGGAAAACCGCTCCAGCTGGAGACCGTCAAACTCGACGGCCCCAGAGCGGGCGAGGTGATGGTGGAGATCAAGGCCACCGGCATCTGCCATACCGACGCGTTCACGCTCTCGGGCGCGGATCCGGAGGGCCTGTTTCCGACCATCCTCGGGCACGAAGGCGCCGGCGTCGTGGTCGAGATCGGCCCGGGCGTGACCTCCGTGCAGGCCGGCGACCATGTCATCCCGCTCTATGCGCCCGAATGCCGGCAATGTCCGTCCTGCCTGTCGCGCAAGACCAATCTGTGCACCGCGATCCGCGCCACCCAGGGCAAGGGCCTGATGCCGGACGGCAGCTCGCGCTTCTCGCTCAAGGGCAAGCCGCTGCATCACTACATGGGCTGCTCGACCTTCGCCAATTTCACCGTCCTGCCGGAGATCGCGGTGGCCAAAATCCGCCCGGACGCGCCGTTCGACAAGGTCTGCTACATCGGTTGCGGGGTCACCACCGGCATCGGCGCGGTTCTCAACACCGCCAAGGTCGAGGCCGGGGCCAATTGCATCGTGTTCGGTCTCGGCGGCATCGGCCTCAATGTGATCCAGGGGCTGCGGCTTGCCGGCGCCGACATGATCATCGGCGTCGACATCAATCCCGACCGCAAGGCATGGGGCGAGCGCTTCGGGATGACCCACTTCGTCAATCCAACCGAGATCGGCGGCGAGCTCGTTCCCTATCTGGTCGATCTGACCAAACGCGGGGCCGACCAGGTCGGCGGCGCCGATTACACCTTCGATTGCACCGGCAATGTGACGGCGATGCGCCAGGCGCTGGAAGCCTGCCACCGCGGCTGGGGCGAGAGCATCATCATCGGGGTGGCGGGCGCCGGTCAGGAGATCGCCACGCGGCCGTTCCAGCTGGTCACCGGCCGGGTGTGGCGCGGCACCGCCTTCGGCGGCGCGCGCGGCCGCACCGACGTGCCCAAGATCGTGGACTGGTACATGCAGGGCAAGATCGAGATCGATCCGATGATCACCCACACGATGCCGCTCCCCGACATCAACAAGGCCTTCGCCCTGATGCATGCCGGGAAAAGCATCCGCAGCGTGGTGGTGTATTGATCAAACGGTCAATTCTTTCGGTCGAGGGCAGGCCGGGGCGCAGGCAGCACATCCTTGCCTTCGATGAACTCTCTTGGACGCCGCATCGATTCCAGCCGCTCACGGAACTCTTCGGTAACGGCCTGCGCATCGACGCCGTCGCGAACCACCATCGGCCTGATGAAAACGATGATCTCGGACCGCTGCCGGCTCTTGGACGTATTGCCGAACAGATCTCCGAGATATTTGATCTGGTTGAGGCCCGGTATCCCGGCCTTGGTCGTATCCTGCTGCTCGCTGATCAGCCCTCCGAGCAGGACGGTCTGGCCGCTGGTCACCGCGACGGTCGAATGGATGCGCCGCTGTGAAATCGTGGGGGTCAAGGTCTGCTGCTCCGGATTGACCACGTTCGAAATCTCCTGCTCGATCTCGAGCTGAACCACCCCATTGGCGTGGATGCGAGGCAGCACCTTGAGGATGACCCCGGTGTTGCGCATCTCGATCGTGTTGACGATGGTGTTGGTCGTGGTGAGCACGTTCGTCGTGCTGGTGGAGACAGGAATCTGATTACCGACCTCGAGCACCGCCGGCTGGTTGTCGATGACGACCAGCGACGGTGAGGACAGCACCTTCACATCGGTGATCGTGGACAGAGCGCTGAGGATCACGCGGGGTTGCGCCTCCGGTCCAAGCAGGAGGTTGAAGCCCGGCAAGACCCGCTGCAGAAACGCGGCCTGAAGGGTCTGCGCCACCGTCTGCGCGCCGGACGACGTTGTGGTGGTCGAAGACGTCGTCGACGAAAGCGGCCCCGGGGCAGGCATCAATCCGACCGAGCCCTTGTCCCTTGCCATCCCGACATCGGAGCTGGTGAAGAAATGCTGCACCCCATACTGGAGATCGTCCGTGAGCGTCACCTCGGCCACGGTGGCGTCTATTGCGACCTGCAGCCGCGGCCGGTCGAAGTCGCGCAAGGCGCGTTCGATGATCCGGAAGTCCTCCTGATTGGAGTAGATGACGATCGAATTGTTGACTGTGTCGGCGGTGACGCGCACGTTCTGGAACAGGCCGTGGCCGATATTCCCGCTGGCGAGGCCCGATGCCGCATTGTCGGCCTCGGCCTCTGGCCGGCCTGAAAATCCCTGGTAGGTCGCCGCGCCCGAACCGCCGCTGCGATTGTTGGCCCCGCTGACTGTCGTACCGTCATCCCTGCCGCCGAGTGTTGTCGCGTTGCCGTTCGACAAGCCACGCCGGGAGCTGCCATTCCCCGGGGAATCGAAGCGGGACTGGGACTGCACGGCGCCAGACCCGGGAGCAATCTGATTGGCGGGCGTTTCGGCGGTCGAACCAAGACCCCCGGTGAAAATGTCGCTTAGAATCTTCACCACCTGCTGCGCGTTGCCGTATTTCAGGCGATAGGTGCGCAGCGCGTTGCCGCTGGTATCGGATCGATCGAGGCGTTGCACCCACTGGGTCACGCGTGCCAGCAAATTCGGGCTCTTGGCGACGACCATCACAGCATTCATGCGTGAGACGGGCTGAAACTGGATGACCCCTTGGCCCTGACCGTTTTCACCGGTCTGGAATATTCGCTCGAGCTCCGCAATCATGGTCTCGGGCGTCGTCGACTTCAGCGGATAAACTCCGACCGACTGATTGCGCAGCCATTCCACGTCCAAGGTCGCAATCACGTCGAGGGCAGACTGCCGCTCGGCGCTGGTGCCTTGGACCAGCAAGAGGTTGCGCGCTAGATCCACGCGAATCGCGCCCGGCCGCGACAGAAAGTTCTCCGCCATCCTGGCGACCGATGCCGCCGAGGTGTAGCGCAGCGGTACGACCGAAACACCGAAGCCGGGCGGTGCCGCTCCCACACTCACCCTTCCGGCGCCGGCAGCTTCCGGCACCGGAATGATCTTCACCAGATTTCCGTCGCGCACGACCGCCGCGCTCGACATCCGAAGGACGCTTTCCAGCACCGGCAGCACGTCCTTGCGGGCGATCCCCCCGACCGACGCAATCGTGACCGTGCCCTGCACGCGCGGATCAACGACGAAGCTCAACCCGAGAATGTCTCCGACCAGCGTCTTTGTGACGGTCGGGATGTCGGCGTTCTCGAAGTTGAGTTCGATGCCGGCGGGGGTGGAGATGGCACCGGGCGCCGTCACCGGGGCCTGAGCTTGGGCGCTTTCCTCGCCGGTAGCGCCCGCAGTCGTGCCGCGGCCGGGGACGAGCAGCGGCCGGCTCGCCTGAGTCCCGGCTCCCGACTGATTGGCGGCAGCATTGGGAAATTTCGCCGTCAGGTCGGCGTTGCGAACTGGGTCGATCGCATCCGCAGAGGGAAAGACGAAGCCATCCTTCGCCGAGCAGCCGACCAGGGAATCACAAATCACCGCTGCAACGCAAGCCTGCAGGATGAAACGCGACATGTACAACCAGTGGATCCATCGCAAACGTGCAACTCCCCTCACGCCCTGGAACTAGAACGGTCGCCGCCGATCGGCACGAGCAATCAAATTCCTGCCATGACATCCCGCATGCACAGGCGTGATGAGAACGAATGCCGGCGGGGCCCCCCGGAGGCATTGGCTAGGCAAGCTATGACCAAGAGATAACGGTTACATGACAAGGGCCTGAAGATCACGGAAGGCCCAAAAGCGCTCCGATTGGGCCATTCCGGATCATTATCAAGGCCAGGGGAACCTTGCCGGATTTCATCTTCTCCATCCGCAAGACCGCCTCGCTCATTAGCGGCCCGACCGGCGGTCGATGCCTTCCTGCGCGAAGCTCTGCGCCCGCGCATTTGCGGTCCGGGCAACCGGGACTGAGGCCCTGGCAACCGGGGCGCTATCTGCAGAATTTTTCGCGCCCATGTGGGCAAACAGCGCGAAGCTGACCGAACGATCGTCGGATGCCAGCACCAAGCGACGCGGTTCGATCTCAGAAACTTTCCATCCTGCGATCTCGTCGCCAAGCCGCGCGTGCACGATCTTGTCGGTGCCGCCCACGCGGACCAACGCCCAAGCGCCGTTGGCGGCCGTTACGATGCCCAGCAGAACGACGCTTGGCGGCGGGCCGGGCGCGGCAATTGCCGCTATCGTCTCGACCCGACGCGACTGCGGTGGAGGTGGTGGCGGAGGGCGACGGCTCGGCGAAAACAGGGGCCGATCCCGTGTCGCCGGCAAACGATCGAGCGTCACAGCCCAAAGTGGATTGCCGGATACGGCGCTCGATCCCGCCCAAGCGTCGCCACCCGCATCGGCCGCCAGGACCGTCGACAAAAGCGCCGCCACACATCCGGCCATGCATAGCTGGAAATGCCTCATGCCGCCCTCCGCTGCCACGTCAACGCTCCGCTATGTCAGCGCGGCTCGACCCGCGCCTCGATCCGAAACCAGAACCGTGTGCCACTGTGACCTCGCGTGGCCGAAACACAAGAAGCGCAGATCGGCGGATTGCACGCGAAGGTAACAAGGAGCCGACGGACCAGATGTCGATCAGTCCCTGTTCCCTCGGCAGCAAGATCGGAGAACGGTCCCAATCCGGTGCCTATCATCGTCCGCGATGGAACAAGTCACGGCGCCGGTTCCGGGTCGAGGATCAGCTTGCGCATACCCTCCTCGGGCGCCCCTAATGCGCAAATATGCGGCAGCGCGCCGTCAATCACCCGTGTCGCCGCCATGGTAGGGCTGCCGTGTAACAGAAATACTACGATCGGCTGCGCAGGGCGAATTCGATCGAGAACCTTGAACCCGGATTTCATTTGCCGTACCGGATTTTTCAGCCACGCAAGGCGTCGGTTCGCAATTGTGACAGAATAACATCATCGCCGGGCACGAGCTCGATGATCTCGATCATAATGATTCATAATGTGACATATTACGAACCGCCTCAGATGACAGCGAGCGACATCGCTTCGTCATGAAACTGCAAATGCTTTGACCTTGGTCCGTTACATTTCCTGCCTAGGCTCCTCGCGTTCGGGCTCGGCGCGAATCATCCCGCCCGGCGCCCAATCCAACAGAACATCGGGGAGTCCAGATGAACAGGATCGCTTTTTACTCCGCAGGCGCGCTGGTGGCGCTCCTGGCCGCCGGCTCCGAGCCGGTCCACGCCGCCGGTTGCCAGCTCGCGTCGAGCGGCCCCGGCGTCAAGCACATCGTTTATATCCAATTCGATAATGTCCATTTGCGCCGCGATAATCCCAACGTTCCCTCGGATCTCGAGCAGATGCCCAACCTGCTGAAGTTCATGACGCAGCAGGGCGCTCTTCTCACCAACCATCACACGCCGCTCATCTCGCACACCTCGGTCGACATCCTGACCTCGCTCACCGGCGTCTATGGCGAGAAGATGGGCATGCCGATCGGCAACACGATTCTCTATTTCAGCGGCGCCAGCTCGAAATTCACCAGCTCGTTCGCCTATTGGACTGACAATCTCGGCACCACGTCGGTACCGCAGATGGTGGACCAGCGCGGCAAGATCCATCCGGCGCCATGGGTTCCGTTCACCCGCGCGGGCTGCGATGTCGGGGCGTTCTCGGTGGCGAATATCGAGTTCGAGAACACGACGAGCGACATCAACAACGTCTTCGGCCCGACTTCGCCGGAGCACGCCGAGAACCTTGCCAATCACGCCATGGCGGTCGCCGATTTCGAGGGAATCGCCATCCATTGCGCGCAGGCGAGCCCGCTGTGCGCCGGCTCCGCGCATGCCGCGCCCGACAGGCTGCCGGACGAGCCGGGCGGCTATACGGGCTTCCAGGCCCTTTTCGGCAACAAATATGTAGCGCCGGCGCTCAACCACAGCTCGTCGATCATCATCAAGGATCTCGATGGCGTCACCATCTCGGACGGCCCGAACGGAACCGGCAATCCGGGCTTTCCGGGCTTCGATCCCTCGCCGTCGCAGACGCTGGGCTATCTTGCCGCCATGCTCGAAGCGGGAGTGCCGGTGGTCTACGGCTATATCGAAGACGCCCACGACAACCATAATTTCCCCTCCGATCCGGACGGCACGTTCGGCCCGGGCGAGGCGGGATACGTTTCCCAGCTGCAGCTGTTCGATGCGGCCTTCGGCAAATTCTTCACCCGGCTGGCGAACGACGGCATCACCAAGGACAACACGCTGTTCGTGATCACCTCTGACGAGAACGACCATTTCGCCGGTTCCGTAGCGCAGGCAACGCCGGCCGGATGTGACGGCGTGCATACGCCCTGCACCTACCCGGTCGGAGCGAAGGGCGAGGTCGACGCCAATCTGAACAAGCTGTTCCAGGGCGAGTTCGGCGACAGCACCCACATCAACATCGACTTCGACGATGCGCCCGGCATCTGGATCGACGGCAACCCGCCGCAGAACGCTCCTGTCACGCGCAAGCTCGAGCAGGAGGCCGCGGCCCTGCAAGGCTTCGATCCGATCGTCGGTGGCACCAACGGGATCATGCAGGCGTTGGCGGATCACGCCGAGCAGGCCTTGCTGCACATGGTCACGTCCGATGCAAACCGGACACCGAACTTCATCCTGTTCGGCAATCCGGACTATTTTCTTCTGACTTCGAACTCAGCGCCGCCGTGCACGGCGACGCCGAGCTGCTTCAGCCAATCGCGCGATCACGCCTGGAATCACGGCGACTTCCAGCAGGACATCACGCACACTTGGCTCGGCCTCGTGGGCCCTGGCGTACGCGAACAGGGGCGGTTTGGTGAAGTCTTTACCGATCACACCGACATCCGTCCCACCATCCTGAGCCTCGCCCGCCTCAAGGACGACTACGCTCATGATGGTCGTGTCGTGTTCGAGGTGCTCAAGGAGGACGCCCTGCCCGACTCGTTGCGCGCCCACCACGCGACGCTCTCGCGCCTGGCGGAGGCCTATAAGCAGATCAACGCTCCGCTCGGAAAGCTCGGCCGCCAGACGCTCACAGGGATTTCCACGCGGGCCCTCACGAGCAACGACGCCGGTGACGCGACCTACGCCGCGCTCGAGGCCAAGATCGTCGATCTCACCGGCAAAAGGAACGAGATCGCCGGAAAGATGATTGCGATGCTGGAGGGCGCCGCCTTCCAGGGCCAGGAAATCAACGAAAACGAAGCCAAGAACTTGATCGATCGGGCCGAAGCCCTCCTCGAATCGATCGATTAGCCTCCGCCAAGACCCCGTCCGCGCCGCCCGGCGCGGACGGGCCTTCCTGTCGGCGCGTCGTGCGCGCGGTTCGCGCGGACTTTCAAGTCATTTCAGGCTTGGATCGACGTTACCGGGCGGCACTATCGCTCGTTCGTCAGCAAGGGGCGCCGCCCGCCCAGTACGATATTCGGCAACTGGGAGCAGTCCCCGAACACTGCCTGGGTGACGGTCGATTTGGAGATGGTCCAGGCCAATCCGCGCCGCAGCGCCGCGCCGGCCATGATGCATTCGTTCCAGGGCGGCAGGACGACCATGATATCGTAACAGCCGGGCTCGATATTGGAGACCGCGAAGGCCCGCGTGCTCCAGAGCGACGCTCCGGCAAGCTGATTAGGCCCCCAATGCCGGCCCCCGCAGGGCGAGATATAGAGCTGGTCGATAGTCACGCCCGAGGTATTGACCAAGACGAATTCGGCGGCGGCCGCGGCCTGCGGCGCAACCGATGCCAGCATCGCGGCCAACGTCAAGCTGTGCGCACGCATGTTTCGCATGACTGGCCGGGGCTTTCGTGCGCCGAGAGTGGAACGCTCGGCGCATGATCTGCCGCCGATATTGCGAAAATAAGACAGCCGAGGGCGGGCGGCTGCGATCTTGACGCCACAAATTGAACGCTCGCACAAATCTGACATATGGGTGAAGGGCGTCTGACACATTCGCCCCGTAGGCTGCCGCTCTTGGCCGAATGAATTCGCACATCTCAGGATCATGCAGAGGGAGGTACGATGCTTACGCAGCTCAAGCGGCGCCTGCGCGATCGCGCGGTGGTGACCACAGCAATCCTGTCGCTCGTCGGATATAACGCCGGCTGCGTGGCCGAAGCCGCCCCTATGGGCGGATCGCATGACAATGACGGCAAGACAGCGAGCCCCATCAAGCATGTCATCGTGATCATGGGTGAAAATCGAACCTTCGACCATATCTTCGCGACCTATCAGCCGCGGCAGGGCGAGGTCGTCGACAACCTTCTTTCCAAGGGCATCATCAATATAGACGGGTCGCCCGGCCCCAATTACCACAAGGCAGCGCAGTTCTCGGCGGTAAACAACAACGTCTACTCGATCAGCCCCGGTCAAAAGACTCCCTACGGCAACAATAACAGGCCACAGGCGCCGGGCACCTCCTACGCACCGCAGACATGTTATTCCGACGTCAATACGGCCGCACTCAATGGCCCGGGATGCATGGCCTCATTGGCTCTGGCCGCGCAAGCGGACTACGGCCTGCTCACGAAGGATTTGCCGTTGTTGACGACGGGGGCGACCGGACTGCCAGGCGGCTCGCCCGACTCGCGCATCCTGTACTACAATACCCTGCCGGGCGGTCCCTATCCGCTGGTGACGCAGCAGGGCTATAATATCGTCAGCCTCTACGACACCTATGGCGGCAGCCCGGTCCATCGTTTCTACCAGATGTGGCAGCAGCTCGATTGTGCCGTTGCCAAGGCCTCCAAGTCCAATCCGAGCGGCTGTCAGGCGGACCTTTTCACCTGGGTGGAGCAGACCGTCTCCTCGGGCAGCAATGGCAAGCCGCCGCCGTCCCCGCTGCCAAATCCCCTGCTCAAAGAGGGCGACATCGCCCTGGGCTTCTACAACGTCGCCAACGGCGATGCGCCCTACCTGACGAAGCTTGCCCGCGAATACACCCTCAACGACAACTACCATCAGCCGGTGATGGGCGGGACCTATGCCAACCAGATGATGTTCGGTTACGCCGACGCCCTCTATTACGCGGACGCCAACGGCAATCCAGCCGCCCCGAACCATGTTCTGGTTCCGGGCTCGAACCCGCCCCAATACGTCAACGAGGTCGAGAACCCGAATCCGCTGGCCGGCACCAACAATTGGTACACGTCCGACGGATATTCCGGCGGCAGCTACACCAACTGCTCCGATACGAGCCAGCCGGGCGTCGCTGCGATCGTCAATTACCTTAGCGCTCTCGAAGTGCCGCCAAACTGTGCGCCCAATACGTACTATCTGCTCAACAACTATGTTCCCGCCTTCATCGGGAGCGGCCAGACCGACCCGATCAATAACGGCCCCTTCACCTTGCCGCCGGTCATCAAACAGCGCCACGTTGGCGATCAGCTCAGCAAGGCTGACGTATCCTGGGCGTACTTCGGCGAACGCTGGAACGACTTCAAGACCGCTCCCGGCCTGGGCGCGAACTTCGGGTCGCTCGATCCGGTGGCGTATCTCTATTGCAATATCTGCAATCCGTTCCTCTATTCCGCTTCGACCATGACTAACCCGGTCGAGCGGAATGCGCATCTCAAGGATACGCTCGATCTCTACGACGCCATCGCCGACGGAACCTTGCCGGCCGTCTCTTTCGTCAAGCCGAGCACGTTCAACGACGGCCATCCCGCCTCGTCGAAAGTCGATCTGTTCGAGGCGTTCACCAAGCGGATCATCGAGCAGGTGCAGTCCAACAGCGAGCTGTGGGATTCCACCGCGATCGTGGTCACCGTCGACGAGGGTGGCGGATATTACGACTCCGGATACGTCCAGCCGCTCGACTATTTCGGCGACGGAACGCGCATTCCGCTTCTGGTCGTCTCCAAATACTCGGCAGGCGGACATGTGTCGCACGAATATTCCGACCATGCCTCGATCGTGAAATTCATCGAGAGGAACTGGAAGCTGCCCAAGCTCTCGGACCGCTCGCGCGACAACCTGCCGAACCCGAAGACGTCGGACGATAATCCGTACGTTCCGCTCAACAGCCCGGCGATCGGCGATCTGTTTGGAAACTTTTCGTTCAAGGACAATGGCGAGGGGCACTGACCAGGGGCCTGGGGCGGGCACGGCGGCAGCGCCGGACAGATCCCCGCGCCCGGCAAAACGTTCGAATTGCCCTAAGTCCGGAAGGCTGAGCCGGCGCCCGGCCTTCTTCCTGTCCGCAGAGTCATCGCTTGCAACGCGCTAATCCGCATCGAGATGCCGCGGCCGCGCTGGCCGGGGCTCGGCGCGCGTTTGCGAGCGGCGACCTCGCGACAGCCGAAAGGATCTGCGCGCAGGTCCTCGCCGGCGCTCCGGACAATGGCAGCGCGTGGGCTCTGCTGACCGAAACCGCGCTGCAACGTGGTCGCCCCGACGCTGCGATCGTCTGCGCCAACAGGGCCGTCGCGCTGACGCCTGAGGATCCGATCGCCCATATTCTGCGCGCCAAATGCCTCTTTGTCTCCGGCGAGCCCGGGCAGGCGCTTGCGGTCGCCGAAACCGCAGCGAACGTCATCGGCCACGCCCCCGAAGCACTCGATGCGCTCGGCGCTATCTTCGGCCTGCTGGGAGGTCATCACCGGGCGTTGGACTTGTTCCGCCGAGCGGTCGCTGCCGGTCCCGCGGTGCCACAGTATCTCTTCAATCTGGCGGCGACGGAGCGGATGATCGGGCTCTTGGACGCCGCCGAGATGCATTGCGACGCCGCGATCGCCCTGGATCCCCATTACGGCCTTGCCCATTGCGTGCGCTCCGACCTTCGTACCCAGACCGTGGAGCGCAATCACATCGCGGAAATGGAGAGCTTGCTCCGCGATGCCGCAATGACATGGCACGATAAAGTCCTGCTCCGTTTCGCGTTGGGCAAGGAATTTGAAGACGTGGACGAACACCATCGCGCATTTGATCAGGTCAGAGCAGGCTGCGATCTACATCGCCGATCCATAAGCTACGACAGCGGCGCCGAGATCGCGGAGATTGAGCGGATCATGCGCACGCAGACCAGGGCTTGGCTCGCTTCCTGCCCACCCGGCTTCGCCGGCGCCGATCCGGTGTTCGTCGCAGGCCTGCCGCGCACCGGAACGACGCTGGTCGAGCGGATCCTTGCCAGCCACAGCGCCATGATATCGGCCGGCGAAACCAACGCATTTGCGGTTGCGCTTCGCCGCGCGACGCAAAGGAAGTCGCAAAGCTTCGATGCCGCGGAGACCGGCAGACGATATATCGATTCCATTGGAACATTCGGCGTGCCGCCAAACCGGCGTTTCATCGACAAGACACTGCAGAATTACCTTTATTGCGGGCTCATTCACGCGGCGCTGCCCCGGGCCAAGATCATTTTGGTCCGCCGGCATCCATTGGACGCGTGCTGGGCAATCTATAAGACTCTTTTCCGGGGTATGTTCCTGTTTTCATATGATCAAATCGAATTGGCCGACTACTATTTGGCCTTTCGCCGTCTCTCGCAGCATTGGAAATCGATCCTGCCGGCGGATGTCTTGTTGGAGGTGAATTATGAGGAGATCGTGCGCGACCAGGCGGCAGCGAGCCGCCGTCTCATCGAATTCATCGGCCTTCCATGGGAGGATGAAGTGCTTCGCTTTTACGAAAGCGGCGCTCCCTCCGCAACCGCCAGCGCGGTTCAGGTCCGGCGCCCGATATATGCCTCTTCCGTCGGGAAGTGGCGGCGCCATGCGGAACGGCTGACGCCGCTGCGCGCGCGGCTTGCCAGCAAGATTCCGGAAGCCGAATTGGCGTAAATTTCCTTGATCGCCGGCAAGGGCTGCAACCTGCATCCGGCCGTTCTTTTGGTCTTTGGCTTAGCAGGCCCTGAGCCTGATGGGGCTTCGGTTGGGCGGGTCCGAATCAATCGCGCCCGTTCCCTCGTTCCAGGTTTCCGGCGGCGAGCATATCTGATCCGCCATGTGAATCAGTCGCCAGATCGAGCGGCGGGTCGCTTTCCCGATAATGCTCGGCTGCCGCACCATACGAGTCGGCCAACGGGGACCTAAGAATCTGGTATCCGGCTGCCATTGTCTGATAGTGGTCGCCACGTTTGGTATGCTTGCGCGATCTTCCCATGCTTGCCATGACATCCTCCGGATACCCAACCCATCCTGGCCCGGATTGTTCCCCTCCCGCAATCCCCCATTCGGATCATGCGCCCGCGTTGGGAAGCCGAGCGGCAGATCGCCGCCGATCTTCTCTGCTCACTCCTCCAGAGCATGGGGCTCACGCGCAATTTCGAGCGCAAGGTGGGATATTACCACCTCGCCTTGACGCGTGAAGCGGACGAGATTGATCGTGCCGGCATATTCGGGCGAGCCCGAATAATAGGCAGCGGTATCGCCGTTGCCGACCTTGGCGGCACGATTCCAGTGCCCGAGCGCCACATAATCGGCTCCGGTCGCCGCGATCTCGTCGTCGCCGATGAGCCAGCTCGGGCGCGGCCGCGTGCTGCGATCGGGACGAGGTTGATAGTGCCCGTGCGCCACCGCAATCTGCCAGGGCGTCGAGCGCGGCCGTCCGCTCTCCAACGGGATCATGTCGGAATAGTCGCGGTGGGGGCGCCCCCAGATCTCCAGACCGAGATCGGGAAACAGGACCGCATCGCCATGGGTGATGCCGAGCACGTGCAGGTTCTGCACGCCCGCCAATCTCCCATGGTGATAGACCGCATCCGGAACCGCCGGATCATGGTTGCCCGGCAAGATCACCACCGGCAGCTCCGCCGCCGCAATGACTTCGGCGGCACGATCAAGCAAATCCTGCGGCAGACGATGACAATCGAAGGTATCGCCGGCCAGGATCACTACATCGGCGCCGGCGCCGCGCGCCGCGTGGAGCACGCAGGCGAGGCCGGCGGTTCCATCGCCCCCATGCAGGCGTGCCGTGTGATCGTGGTCCACATGCAGATCGGAGCTGTGAGCCACGACGAGCTCGCGGCCCGGCGGTATGCTGTTAAGGGTCATCGTAATGGATGGAATATCCGTTCAAGCAGCTCTGGCGTTGCGGCCGAGAAAACATCTTCTCCTGCCCGGAACGCGGTCGCAGAATGGCCCCGATCGCGCCGCAGTACCATCCCGACTTTGCCCATCTCGGATGTTTGCCTGGGGTCGGGTGAAACGCGTGTGTGTGGGGATGGTAGCATGAGTTCCGCTAGCGACTATCGCATCAATGCCGAGGATTGTTTGCGCATGGCCAAGAAAGCGTCCGACGAGCGCGACCGGCCGCTGTGGGCCACGATGGCCCAATCCTGGCTCCGGTTGGCCGAGCATGCCGACCGCGTCAACCTCGTGCCCGAAGGCCGGGCGGGCGGCGCAGACCACGCCGATTAGAAGAAAGCCGCCGCGCGCGAGCCGCAGCCTAAGGCAGGTTTTCGAGCCCATACGGCTCCGCGGCGCCGGCCGCGAGCGTCTCACAGCGGCAGATTGTCGTGCCGGCGGACCGGCATTTCCACCTTCTTTCCCCGCAGCATCGCCAAGGCCCGCGCGATGCGCGCGCGCGTCGCCCGCGGCATGATCACGTCGTCGATATAGCCGCGCTCGGCGGCCGCGAACGGCGAGAGGAAGCGGTCCTCATATTCCTTGGTGCGGGCGGCGATCTTGGCCGCCTCGCCGATATCGGCGCGGAAGATGATCTCGACCGCGCCCTTGGCGCCCATCACGGCGATCTGCGCGGTCGGCCAGGCATAGTTGACGTCGCCGCCCACATGTTTGGAAGCCATCACGTCATAGGCGCCGCCGAACGCCTTGCGGGTGATCACGGTGACCAGCGGCACGCTGCATTGGCTGTAGGCGAACAGGAGCTTGGCGCCGTGCTTGATCAGCCCGCCATATTCCTGGTCGGTGCCGGGCAGGAAGCCGGGCACGTCCACGAAGGTGACGATCGCAATGTCGAAGGCGTCGCAGAAACGTACGAAGCGCGCGGCCTTGCGGCTGGCATCCGAGTCGAGCACGCCCGCCAGCATCATGGGCTGGTTGGCGACAAAGCCCACCGTGCGGCCGGCGATGCGGCCGAAGCCGGTCACGATGTTCATGGCATAGGCCGCCTGGATTTCGAAGAAATCGCCCTCGTCGACGACTTTGTGGATCAGCTCCTTGATGTCGTAGGGCTTGTTGGGACTGTCGGGGATCAGGGTGTCGAGGGATTTCTCCTCGCGCTCGATATCGTCATGCGACGGCCAATGCGGCACGCTGGCCGCGCTGTTGGACGGCAGGAAGTCGATCAGCCGGCGCATCTGCAGCAGGCACTCGACGTCGTTCTCGTAGGAGCCGTCGGCGACGCCCGATTTGGTGGTATGCACGCCGGCGCCGCCGAGCTCCTCGGCGGTGACCACCTCGTTGGTCACCGTCTTCACCACGTCCGGACCGGTGACGAACATGTAGCTCGTGTCGCGCACCATGAAGATGAAGTCGGTCATGGCCGGCGAATAGACGTCGCCGCCGGCGCACGGGCCCATGATCACGGAAATCTGCGGAATGACGCCGGACGCATTGACATTGCGCTTGAAGACCTCTCCGTAACCCCCGAGCGCCGCAACGCCTTCCTGGATGCGGGCACCGCCGGCATCGAACAGGCCCACGATCGGCGCCCGCGCCTTCATGGCCAGATCCTGGATCTTGACGATCTTCTGCGCATGGGCCTCGCTCAGCGAGCCGCCGAAGACCGTGAAATCCTTGGCGAAGGCAAAGACGGTGCGGCCATTGACGGTGCCCCAGCCAGTGACCACGCCGTCGCCCGGAATCTTGGTCTTTTCCATTCCGAACTCGGCCGACCGGTGCTCGACGAACATGTCGAACTCCTCGAACGAGCCCTTGTCCATCAGCAGCTCCATGCGCTCGCGCGCAGTGAGCTTGCCGCGTTTGTGCTGGGCCTCGATGCGGGCGGCGCCGCCGCCGGCACGGGCGCTGGAGCGCCGGTGATCGAGCTTGTCGAGGATGTCCTTCATTTGCTGCGCTCCCTTTCGCCGCCATTATGCACCGGGGTGCAGATCGAGCACCATCGCTGCGGCTTTGAGCTCGGCGAAGCGCAACGCGCGCCGCTCGAGCGCCGAGGCGTCCCGCCCCCACACGTCCATGTTCCAATCCTCGTCCACATGCGCCGCCGCCCAAGCCTCCTCGGCCGAGAGCCGGCCGGCCAGAACCGCCAGCGCGATCAGGGCGGAGCCGGTCAGCGTCGTGATCGCGTTGAGCGCGCCCAGCCGCCAGGGATCGCCCGGAATGGCGGCGCGCGCCGCCGCCAGCGCCGCGGCGGGCTGCGCCACGAAATTGACCCCCTCGGCGAGCACGAAGCGGGCGCCAAGCGTCGCGCGCGCCCAATCGAGCAGCGGGTCCCAGGCTTGCGCCTCGCGCGCGACCAGACCCTGCGGGCCTGGGGCGCGATAGAGCACGAGATCGCAGGCGAGATATTTCTCGATCTCCGCCGCCACCGCGGCGGGCGCTTCGGCGACGCCGTCAATGATCGAGTTGGCAAGACGCGTGAGCGGCATGCTCAGCGGATCGATCAGCTCCTGCTGCGCATTCCATTCGGCGGCGAGCGCTTGCGCAAGCGCGCGCGTGGGGACTGCGAGGATGCGCCGCGCCGGGGTTCGCACCGCGCGTCCGTCAAGGCGGATCGCAAAGCCGCCGTTCTCCACGCTCCCATGCGCGTGGTCCAATTGCGCGTCGTCCACATGCGCCGTCTGGTAAAAACGACGCCGCAACCGCTGACCTGCCGACCGCCGCACCGCTTCGAGCGGATCGATCGGTCCTTGAACAAAGATCTCTTCAAAAATGTCGCGCATTGTATTTTTCCGCGCAAAATCCCCGCGCTGCCTCACTGTGATCAGCCCGCGCCACAGCGTGCGCAAACCCTCGCTACGCGCAAGGTCCGGGCCGCGACTCAGCGCCAAGCCGCCCAACCTCATTTCAAGAAAAGCGGCCATTATTCAATAACTTAACTGGAGACCGCGACAATTGGCGTAAAGATTGCGTTAACATATCCGCGCGACTGTGGCAGCCCTGCATCGCCGGAGAACCCGCGCTTTCCAGACCCCTGTTATGAGGAATGTATCGGTGGTATTTGGGGTCCCGCTCTAATAACATTCGCCCCGGATTCGGCGCTTACAAGCCCAGCCATCCGGGGGGAGACCGGCCGACACCTGCTCGCGCGGGGTTAACCGGCGCGACATGTGTGCGTGCACGAGGAGTCAATGAAACCCACCGACATCGCTGCGCCTGATTATTTCCATAAGGTCGTGGATTGCCAGTGGGCTTGCCCGGCCCACACGCCGGTGCCCGAATATATTCGATTGATCGCGGCGGGGCGCTACAGCGACGCCTACATGGTCAACTGGAAATCGAACGTGTTTCCGGGGATCCTCGGGCGCACCTGCGACCGGCCCTGCGAGCCGGCCTGCCGGCGCGCGCGGGTGGAGAAGGACCCGGTGGCGATCTGCCGCCTCAAACGCGTTGCCGCCGACTACAAGGACGATATCCGCCCGAGGCTTCCGCGCCCCGCCGTCCACAAGAACGGCAGGCGCATCGCGCTGGTCGGAGGCGGCCCGGCATCGCTCGCCGTGGCGCGTGATCTCGCCCCGATCGGCTATCACTGCACGGTGTTCGATCAGGACCCCAAGGCCGGCGGCATGATCCGCACCCAGATTCCGCGCTTCCGGCTGCCGGAATCCATCATCGACGAAGAGTGCAGCTATATTCTCGATCTGGGCGTGGAATTCGTGGGCGGCAAGCGCATCGACAGCCTCAAGGCGCTGCTGGCCGGGAACTGGGACGCGATTTTCGTCGGCTCCGGCGCGCCGCGCGGGCGCGAGCTCGACATTCCCGGCCGCAAGGAGGCGGCGGCCAATATTCATATCGGCATCGACTGGCTGTCTTCGGTCTCCTTCGGCCATGTCACCAAGATCGGCCGCCGCGTCGTGGTGCTGGGCGGCGGCAATACCGCCATGGACTGCTGCCGCTCCTCGCGCCGGCTCGGCGGCGAGGACGTCAAGGTCGTGGTGCGTTCGGGCTTCGAGGAGATGAAGGCGTCCCCCTGGGAGAAGGAGGACGCCATGCACGAGGACATTCCGATCCACAATTTCCTGGTGCCCAAGGAATTCACCCACGAGAACGGCCGGCTGACCGGCGTGCTGTTCGAAAAGGTGAAGGCGCAATACGACGCCAAGGGGCGCCGCAACCTGGTGCCGAGCGGCGAGCCGGACCAGCATTTCGCCTGCGACGACGTGCTGGTCGCGGTCGGCCAGGAGAACGCGTTTCCCTGGATCGAGCGCGATATCGGCATCGAATTCGACAAGTGGGACATGCCCAAGGTCGATCCCAGGACCATGGCTTCCACTCACCCGAAGGTGTTCTTCGGCGGCGACTCGGCCTTCGGTCCGAAAAACATCATCTGGGCGGTGGCCCATGCCCATGAGGCGGCGCTGTCGATCGACAAGCTGTGCCGCGGCGAGGACATCAACGACCGTCCGCTGCCGGCGGTCGAGATCTTCAGCCAGAAGATGGGCATCCACGAATGGAGCTATGACAACGACATCGCCCCCGACAAGCGCTACCGGGTGCCGCTGCGCGACAAGGTCGTGGCGTTGCGCGACATCAAGGCCGAGGTCGAGCTCGGCTTCGACCCGCAGCTCGCGCTCAAGGAGGCGCACCGCTGCCTCAATTGCGACGTACAGACCGTGTTCACCACCGCGGCCTGCATCGAGTGCGACGCCTGCGTCGACATCTGCCCGATGGATTGCATCACCTTCACGCACAACGGCCCGGAAGCCGACCTGCGCACGCGGCTGAAGGCGCCGGCCAACAACCTCACCCAGGATCTCTATGTGTCCGAGGACCTCAAGACCGGACGCGTGATGGTCAAGGACGAGGACCTCTGCCTGCACTGCGGCCTCTGCGCCGAACGCTGTCCGACCGGCGCCTGGGACATGAAAAAATATCTCATCGACATGACTAACGCGGATGACCTATGCCGAGTAGCAGCCCAATCAGCAGCGTGAACGACTTCGTCGTCCGCTTTGCCAACGTCAACGGATCAGGCTCCGCCAGCGCCAACGAATTGTTCGCGCGCGCGGTGCTGCGCATGGGCGTGCCGGTCGCGCCGCGCAACATTTTCCCCTCCAACATCCAGGGCCTGCCGACCTGGTATGAGGTGCGCATCTCGGAAGCGGGCCATCTCGGCGCGCGCGGCGGCACCGATCTCATGGTGGCGATGAATCCGCAGACCTGGGACAAGGATGTCGCCGCGATCGAGCCCGGCGGCTACCTGCTCTACGATTCGACTAAGCCGATGCCGGCGGCGAAATTCCGCGAGGACATCACCGTCATCGGCGTGCCGCTGACGGAGATCTGCAATCGTGAATACACCGATCCGCGCCAGCGCCAGCTGTTCAAGAACATCATCTATGTGGGGGCGCTGTCCGCGCTCCTCGACATGGACCTCCTCGAGATCGAGAAGCTCATCGGCGAGCAGTTCAAGTCCAAGGAAAAGCTGATCGGCGCGAATATCAATGCGCTCCATCTCGGGCGCGACTGGGCGCTGTCCAACCTGCAATGCCCGCTCGGGCTGCGTCTCAAGCGCGCCGACGCGGTCGGCGACCGCATCTTCATCGAAGGGAACAGCGCCGCCGCGCTGGGAGCTGTGTATGGCGGCGCCACCGTATGCGCCTGGTATCCGATCACGCCCTCCTCCTCGCTCGCCGACGCCTTCACGAGCTATTGCCGCCGCCTGCGCGTCGATCCCGAAAGCAAGAAGAGCAAAGTCGCCATCATCCAGGCCGAGGACGAATTGTCGTCGATCGGCATGGTGATCGGCGCCGCCTGGAACGGCGCGCGCGCCTTCACCGCCACCTCGGGTCCCGGCATCTCGCTGATGCAGGAGTTCCTGGGACTGGCCTATTTCGCCGAGATTCCCGCGGTCGTGTTCGACGTGCAGCGGGCCGGTCCCTCGACCGGCATGCCGACGCGCACCCAGCAGGGCGACATCACGTCCTGCGCCTATGCGTCGCACGGCGATACCAAGCACGTGCTGCTGTTCCCGGAAGACCCCGCCGAGGCGTTCGAATTCGGAGCGCAGGCTTTCGATCTCGCCGACCGATTGCAGACGCCGATCTTCGTCATGCTCGATCTCGACATCGGCATGAACCATCGCCTGTCCCGGCCGCTGAAATGGGACGACGCGCGCAAGTTCGACCGCGGCAAGGTGATGACGGCCGCCGATCTCGATGCCGGCAAGGATTTCGGCCGCTACCTCGACGTCGACGGGGACGGCATTCCCTACCGCACCCTTCCGGGCGCCCACCCCACCAAGGGTTCCTACTTCACCCGCGGCACGTCGCGCGACCGCTATGCGCGCTACACCGAGGAAGGCCCGCCCTATGCCGACAACATGCAGCGGCTCTTGCGCAAGTTCGAGACCGCCAAGGACCTGGTCCCGCGCCCGCTGCAGGCCAATGCGGAAAAGTCGACGAAATACGGCGTCATCTACTATGGCTCGACCTCGCCGGCCATGGATGAGGCGATTCACATGATCGAGGCGCGCGGCCAAGTGCTCGATCGGCTGCGCGTGCGCGCCTTCCCGTTCCACTCGAGCGTCGCCAGCTTCCTCGCCGACCATGACTTCGTTTTCGTGGTCGAGCAGAATCGCGACGCCCAGATGCGCTCGCTTATCGTCAACGAATGCGGCGTGGATCCGGTGCGCCTGGTGCCGATCCTCAACTATGACGGCGCGCCGATCACCGCGCGTTTCATCGCCCGCGAAGTCGGCGACGCGCTCGACGCGCTCAAGGTGACGCCGCTGCGCAAGGTGGTATCATGACCTATATCGTCAAGCCCAAATTCCACCATCCGGGGCTGCCCGAGAACGCGCTCGGCTACACCCACCGCGACTATGAAGGCTCGGTATCGACGCTCTGCGCTGGCTGCGGCCACGACTCGATCTCGGCCGCCATCATCGAGGCCTGCTTCGAGCTCGATATCGCGCCGCATCGGGTGGCCAAGCTTTCCGGCATCGGCTGCTCGTCGAAGACGCCGACCTACTTTCTCGGCAATTCGCACGGCTTCAATTCGGTGCATGGGCGCATGCCCTCGGTGCTGACCGGCGCGAACCTGGCCAACCGCGACCTGATCTATCTCGGCGTTTCGGGCGACGGCGATTCGGCCTCGATCGGATTCGGCCAATTCGCCCATGCGCTGCGGCGCGGCGTCAACATGACCTATATCGTGGAGAACAACGGCGTCTATGGCCTGACCAAGGGCCAGTTCTCGGCGACCGCCGACCGCGGCTCGAAATCCAAGCGCGGCCTCGCCAATTCCGACAACGCGATCGATCTCGCCGCCATGGCGCTGCAGCTGGGCGCGACCTTCGTGGCGCGCTCCTTCTCCGGCGACAAGGAGCAGCTCGTGCCCTTGATCAAGGCGGCGATCGAGCACCAGGGCGCGGCCTTCATCGACGTGATCTCGCCTTGCGTGGCCTTCAACAACCATGCCGGCTCGACCAAGAGCTTCGATTACGTGCGCGAGCACAACGAGGCGGTCAACCGGCTCGACTTCATCACCGGCCGGGCGCCGATCAAGGTCGCCTATGAGCCCGGGTCCGTCGAGGTAGTCGAGCAGCACGACGGCACCAAGCTCGCGCTCAAGAAGATCGCGGCCGACTATGATGCGAACGACCGCCTCGGCGCCATGAGCTTCATGCAGCAGCATGCCGCCAAGGGCCAGATCGTCACCGGCCTCCTCTATGTCGACAGCGAGCCCGAGGACCTGCACCACAATTTCAACACGGTGGATGCGCCGCTCAACTCGCTGAGCGAGAAGGACCTGTGCCCGGGTTCGGGGACCCTCGAGAAGATCAACGCCAGCCTGCGCTGATCTTCCCTCCCCCTGCAAGGGGGAGGGTGGCGCCATAGGCGCCGGGTGGGGGTCCCGCCTTCCGGCGGGCTCGGTGTTTGTTGCGCCCCCGAACCGCTTTACGGGTCGACCTCCCCCTCGCATCTACTTCGGAATATTGTCTCTCAGACTGTAGGGTGGGCAAAGGCGCTCTTGGCGCCGTGCCCACGCGAAGTCTCTCGGCAGATTGAGCTGCTCCGCGTGGGCACGGCGGACCTAGCATGGTGTCTCAATCGAAGTCCGACGGCCGCCTTTGCCCACCCTACGGCGCCGCGCCGATCCCATCGGAACATGCTCTAATCTTCCGGCGCATCGATGATCGGGTCATACCTTCCAGCATCAAACCCGATCAGGTTCCAGGTCTGCTGCATGTGGGGCGGCAGCGGCGCGGTGATGTCGATGGCGCCGCCGCGCGGATGCGGCACCACGATGCGCCGGGCCATCAGATGCAGCCGGTTCTGCAGGCCGCCGGGCAGCTCCCAATTCTCCTTCGAGAAATATTTCGGATCGCCCACGATCGGATGGCCGATATGCGCCATATGGGCGCGCAGCTGATGGGTGCGGCCGGTGACCGGCTTGAGCGAGAGCCAGGCGAGCTGGCGGGCCGCGGTATCGACGACCGCGTAATAGGTCACCGCATGGCTGGCGCCCGCCTCGCCGTGGCGGGCGATGCGCATGATGCTTTCATCCTCGCGCTCGTCCTTGGCGAGGTAGGTCGAGATGCGCCCCTGCTTGGGCTTGGGCACGCCGGCGACCAGGGCCCAATAGATTTTGCGGGCCGCGCGCGTGCGAAACGTCTTGGCGAGCGCAGCGGCGGCAAAGCGCGTCCTGGCGACCAGGAGGCAGCCGGCGGTATCCTTGTCGAGGCGGTGCACCAGGCGCGGGCGCTCGCCCTTGGCATCGCGCATGACCTCCAGCATGAGGTCGAGGTGGCGCGCGGTACCGGAACCGCCCTGCACCGCAAGCCCCATCGGCTTGTTGAGCACCAGGATATCGGCATCCTCGTAGAGCGTGATCGACTTGAGAAAATCGCGGGTCTCGTCCTCGGCGGCGCGGTCGGGCGAACGCGGCCGCGGCTGGTCGAGCCGCAGCGGCGGGATGCGGACCGCCTGCCCGGCCTGCAACCGGTCCTTCGGCTGCGCGCGCCTGCCGTTCACCCGCAGCTCACCTTTGCGGATGATGCGCTGGATGTGAGAGAACGAAAGCCCGGGAAAGCGCGCTTCGAGGAAACGGTCGACCCGCATGCCGGATTCGTCGGGTGTGACCGCCACGGTCTGCACGCCGGTCGGAACCGTCGCTCCGCCGGCCGCCGCCGGCGCCTGCTTGATGTCGGTCGCGGTCATCGTTCGCTCCGCTCGCGTCGAAGCTTCGCCCAATAGTCCAGCCGCTTGCGGATTTCCCGCTCGAAGCCGCGCTCGGGCGGGTCATAGAATTGCCGGCGGCCGAGCGCCTCGGGGAAATAATCCTGACCGGAGAAGGCGTCGGGCGCGTCATGGTCGTACTGGTAGCTTTCGCCGTAGCCTTCCGACTTCATCAGTTTGGTCGGCGCGTTGAGGATATGCTTGGGCGGCAGCAGCGAGCCGGCTTCCCGGGCGGCACGCATCGCCGCCCCATAGGCGACATACGCGGCGTTCGACTTGGGCGCGCTGGCGATATAGATCACGGCTTGCGCGATCGCCAGTTCGCCTTCCGGCGAGCCGAGAAAATCGTAGGCGTCCTTGGCCGCGTTGGCCACCACCAGCGCCTGCGGATCGGCGAGCCCGACGTCCTCGACCGCCATGCGCACGACGCGGCGCGCCAGGTAGAGCGGATCCTCGCCGGCATCCAGCATGCGGCAGAGATAGTAGAGCGCGGCATCGGGATCCGATCCGCGCACCGATTTGTGCAGCGCCGAGATCAGATTGTAGTGGCCGTCCTGCTGCTTGTCGTAGATCGGAGCGCGCCGCTGCACCACCTCCTGCAGCTTGGCGGCATCGAAGACTTCGTCCTTGCGGGTCGCGCGCCAGACTTCCTCGGCAAGCGTGAGAGCCGCGCGCCCGTCGCCGTCGGCCATGCGGATCAGGGAGGCGCGCGCCTCGCCGTCGAGCGGCAATGCCTTGCCCTCGATTTCTTCCGCGCGCGCCAGCAGCTGCCCGATGGCGGCCGCATCGAGCGGCTTGAATATCAGGACACGGGCGCGCGACAGCAGCGGAGCGTTGAGCTCGAAGGAGGGATTTTCGGTGGTGGCACCGATGAGCACGATGGTGCCGTCCTCCATCACCGGCAGAAACGAATCCTGCTGGGCGCGGTTGAAGCGGTGGATCTCGTCGACGAACAGCAGGGTGCCCAAGCCGGTCTCGCGCCGCGCGCGCGCCTCGTCGAACACCTTCTTGAGGTCGGCGACGCCGGAGAAGATCGCCGAAATCTGCACGAAGCTGAGGTCGGTCGCCTCCGCGAGCAGTCGCGCCACCGTGGTCTTGCCGGTGCCCGGGGGCCCCCAGAACACCAGCGAGCCGAGCATGCGCGCGCCGAGCATGCGGGTGAGCGCGCCATCGGGACCGAGCAAATGGTCCTGTCCGACCACGTCGGCCAGCCGGGTTGGTCGCAATTTGTCGGCGAGAGGGCGCGGCGCATCGCGTTCGAGGCCGGCGGCCGTGAACAGGCTCGCCCCGCCGCGTTTCGCGCGTGGGCTCGCCTTTGCGCTCATCCGCTCAATACCACCGACATCTGCTGGCCGCCGCGCATGATGGTGATGCGCCAAACGCGGCTCGGCTGGCTCGTGGCCTTCTCGAGGTCGCGAGTCTTGGCGATCTTCTGATTGTTGACCGAGACGACCAGGTCGCCGCGGTGGAAGCCGAGGCTCTGCGCCGGCGAGCCCTCGGTGACCGCGGTGATGACCACGCCATCCGTGGACGGGTCGAGCCGCAGGTCGTCGGCCAGGGCCGGCGACAGGTTGGAAACCTTGGCGCCCTGGAACGGCGAGCGCGCCGCAATGACCAGCTCGTCATGCGGCGTGTCCGGCAGCGGTTCGAGCGCGACCGTGACGGCGGCCTCCTTGCCGGAGCGCACGATGCCGAGGCGCGCGCTGCCACCCAGCGACTTGGTCGCGAAGCGATAGTCGAAGGCGTTGGGATCCTCGACCTCCTGTCCGTCGACGGACGTGATCAGGTCGCCGGCCTTGAGGCCGCCGCGCGCCGCCGGGCTCCCGGCCGTCAAGCTCGCGACCAGCGCGCCGGTCGGGCGCTTGAGCCCGAGGCTTTCGGCGATCTCGGGGGTGACCGTCTGCAGATGCGCGCCCAGCCAAGGCCGTTTGACCGCGCTGCCGCCGCCCTTGGCCGAGGCGACCACCACCTTGACCATGTTGGCCGGGATCGCGAAGCCGATCCCCTGCGATCCGCCCGAGCGCGAGAAGATGGCGGTATTGATGCCGACCAGCCGGCCGGAAGTGTCGACCAGCGCTCCGCCGGAATTGCCGGGATTGATGGCGGCATCGGTCTGGATGAAAAACTGATAGTCGGTGATGCCGACCTGCGTGCGCGCGACCGCGGACACGATGCCGTGGGTCACGGTCTGGCCGACCGCGAACGGATTGCCGATGGCGAGCACCACATCGCCGACCTGGAGCGTATCGGAATCGCTGAATTCGATGGCCGGGAACCGCTCCCCTGGCGCCTTGAGACGCAGCACCGCGAGGTCCGAGCGGGCGTCCTTGAGCACCATCTCGGCCTCGAACTCGCGCTTGTCGGAGAGCGAGACCTTCACCTGGTCGGCGCCTTCGATCACGTGATTGTTGGTGACCACCAGCCCGCTCGCGTCCACCAGCACGCCGGAGCCGAGCGAGCGCTGCACCTGCTCGCCGCCGCCCGGCACGCCGAAGAAGCGCCGGAAGATCGGGTCGTCGAGCAGGGGGTTCTGCGCCGCTACGGTCTTGGCCGCATAGACATTGACCACGGTGGGGGCGGCGCGCTGAACGACGGGTGCATAGGAGAGCCGGATTTCGTTCAGCGAGCTCGGCACGCGGCGCTCCTGGGCGGAGGCGGCCGACATGAGCGAGGACAACAACAACAGCGCGAAGGCAAGCGCGACGGGCGGATTGAGGCGCGACGTCATGGAGCGGGATCCTAGGGGTGGGCGCGATCGGCTCACATATAGACGCAACTCCGGGGCAAATGAAGGGCGGCAGGGGCGCGCTTGCTTCGCAGGACGCAATCGCTTTGTTGCGCCCTCACCCTCGCCGAAGGGCGCAATTCCCTTGCCACCCGCAAGCGGCGCAATAAAGCGATTGCGCCCTACCCCCGGCGTCACGCCGCCGCGGGGGCTGCCGCTTCGGCCTGCTTCTCTTGCGTCGGGCCGGAGTCGAGGCCCTTGGCGGCTTCGTCGCGATCCACGAACTCGATCACCGCGACCGGCGCGGAATCGCCATAGCGAAAGCCCGCCTTGAGGACGCGCGTATAACCGCCGTTGCGTTCCTTGTAGCGCGGCCCGAGCACCTCGAACAGCTTCTTGACCATGGCGATGTCGCGGATTTTGGCCACCGCCTGCCGGCGCGCGTGCAGGTCGCCGCGCTTGCCGAGCGTGATGAGCTTCTCGACCACCGGCCGCAGATCCTTGGCCTTTGGCAGCGTCGTTACGATCTGCTCGTGCTTGATCAGGGCGGCAGCCATGTTGGCGAACATGGCGCGGCGATGCTCGGCCGTGCGGTTGAATTTCCGATGAACCTTGCCGTGACGCATGGGGAACCTTTCAGGTTCGGAGGACGGACGACAGACGACGGAGAACGGATAAAAACCATCTGTCCGCTGTCGTCCGTCCTCCGTCGTCCGCTCAGTAGTGATCCTCGAAGCGCTTCGCCAGCTCCTCGATATTTTCCGGCGGCCAGCCCGGCACTTCCATGCCGAGATGCAGCCCCATCTGGGCCAGCACTTCCTTGATCTCGTTGAGCGACTTGCGCCCGAAATTGGGCGTGCGCAGCATCTCGGCTTCCGACTTCTGCACCAGATCGCCGATATAGACGATGTTGTCGTTCTTGAGACAATTGGCCGAGCGCACCGACAGCTCGAGCTCATCCACCTTCTTGAGGAAGGCCGGATTGAAGGCCAGGTCGGGAATGACCTCCGCCACCTGCTCTTTGCGCGGCTCCTCGAAATTGACGAAGACGTTGAGCTGATCCTGCAGGATGCGCGCCGCATAGGCGAGCGCGTCGTCCGGCGTGACCGCGCCATTGGTCTCGATCGTGAGGGTGAGCTTGTCATAGTCGAGGATCTGGCCCTCGCGGGTATTCTCGACCCTGTAGGAGACCTTGCGCACCGGCGAATAGAGGCTGTCGACCGGAATGAGGCCGATGGGCGCGTCCTCCGGGCGGTTGCGCTCGGTCGGCACGTAGCCCTTGCCGGTATTGACCGTGAACTCCATCCTGATCTCGGCCCCCTCGTCGAGGGTGCACAGAACCAGCTCGGGGTTGAGCACGACGATGTCGCCGACGGTCTGAATATCGCCGGCCGTGACCGTGCCGGGGCCCTGCTTCTTGACCACCATGCGCTTGGGACCCTCGCCCTGCATCCTGATGGCGATGTCCTTGATGTTGAGCACGATGTCGGTCACGTCCTCGCGCACGCCGGGAATCGAGGAGAATTCGTGCAGCACGCCGTCGATGTGCACCGACTGAACGGCGGCGCCCTGCAGCGATGACAACAGAATGCGTCTGAGCGCATTGCCCAGCGTCACGCCGAAACCGCGCTCCAGCGGCTCGGCGACCACGGTCGCCTCGCGCTTGGAGTCGGGGCCGGCGGCCACCTGCAGCTTGTTGGGTCTAATCAGTTCCTGCCAATTCTTCTGGATCGTCACGTTGTCACCCATCGCGTTGAGCGGCGCGGTCCTGTTTCGCGCATCCCACTCCGCCCAGTGGGAAGATTCGGCGGCGGCGGACTCGTCGTTGGTCCGGCGGATGAGAGTGTTGTCGGTCATACCCGGCGCCTCTTGCGGGGACGGCAGCCGTTGTGCGGGATCGGCGTCACGTCCCGGATCGAGGTGATGGTGAAGCCGGCGGACTGCAGCGATCGCAACGCCGATTCACGGCCCGAGCCCGGCCCGGCCACCTCGACCTCAAGCGTGCGCATGCCGTGCTCCTGCGCCTTCTTGGCGGCGTCCTCGGCGGCCACCTGCGCCGCATAGGGCGTCGACTTGCGCGAGCCCTTGAAACCCATCGTGCCGGCCGATGACCAGGCGATCGTGTTGCCCTGCGCGTCGGTAATGGTGATCATCGTATTGTTGAACGTGGCGTTCACATGCGCGACACCGGACGCAATATTCTTGCGTTCGCGCTTGCGGACGCGGGTAGCTTCTTTGCCCATTCTCGATTCCTTTCGCGGCCCAGCGCCGAATTGGCGGAGCCCATCACCCGGTCCCGGATCGATCCGGGATCGACATCCAATTGCGCTTGCCGGCGACCGCCGGCTTGCGCGGTAGCGATTGCCTGCGCCCTGGGACGGCTACTTCTTCTTGCCGGCGATCGCTTTGGCCGGGCCTTTGCGGGTACGGGCATTGGTATGAGTGCGCTGACCGCGCACGGGAAGGCTGCGGCGATGCCGCAACCCCCGGTAGCAGCCAAGGTCCATGAGCCGCTTTATGTTCATGGAGGTCTCGCGCCGCAGATCACCCTCCACAATATAATCACGATCGATCACTTCGCGAATCTGAAGGACTTCCTGATCGGTCAGCTGGGCCACCCGGCGGGCCTCGGGAATCCCGACTTTCGTCATGATTTCACTGGCCTTTTTGGGCCCGATGCCATGGATATATTGCAGCGCGATGATCACGCGCTTGTTGGTCGGGATATTGACGCCGGCGATGCGGGCCACGGTCGTTACTCCTGCTGCCGGCACGGGAAATCGCCCGGCGGATCGTGATTTTCCAGTCCTTTGAAGGGGTTAGCCGCAAGCGATAACACGACACCCTCCCCGGTTCTTTCGGGGCCCGGCATCGTTTTGACGTCTCAGACTGGATGTTGGGCTTTTAAAGGATTCAAATGCCTCTCGTCAACCTCGGCGCGATTTGCTTTTGCGTTGTGTCGTTTTGGCGCGGGCGGCGGGCTTGCCGGCCGCTCTGGCGGCAGCCACGACGCGGCCCGATCGCGCCGCCGAGGGCTTTTTCCGCCCTGCGGCCTTTGCTGCCGCCGTCGCCTTTCCTGCCATTACCTTGGAAACGGCCTTCTTGCGCGGCACCCTCTTGGCGGGGGCGACAGCGAGCGCGGAATCGATGGCTTTCGCCACTTCGGCTATCGGCGCCATGCCGTTGACCGACCTCAGCACGCCCTGCGAGCGATAGTAATCGGCCAGCGGTGCGGTCTGGTCGCGATAGGCGTCCATGCGCTTGCGCAGGACCTCGGGAGTGTCGTCGGGCCGCAGCACTTCGCCGCGGGCTTTCGCCTCGGCCACCCGATTGGCGATCCGCTTGTGCAGGATATTGGCGTCCACCTTGAGCTCGACCACCCTGTCGAGCTTCATCCCCTTGGCGCTGAGCATGCGGTCGAGCGCCACCGCCTGGGGCACCGTGCGCGGAAAGCCGTCGAGAATGAAACCCTTCTTGGCGTCGGGCTGATCGATGCGGTCGGCGACGATCGCCACCACCAGATCATCGGGACACAGCTCGCCACGTGCCATCATGTCCTGGGCGCGCCGGCCGATGGGCGTGCCCGCCCCCACCGCGGCGCGCAACATGTCGCCGGTGGAAAGCTGTACGATGCCGTGTTTTTTTACCAACCGCTGCGCTTGCGTGCCCTTCCCCGCCCCCGGCGGGCCGAGCAGGATCAGCCTCATCTCCTACGACCCCTCAGTTTTGAACGTTTGATCAGGCCCTCATATTGATGCGCCAGCAGATAGCCCTGAATCTGCGCTACCGTGTCCATGGTCACGCTGACCACGATCAGCAGGGATGTGCCGCCGAAATAGAACAGGCCGGGCTGATAGTAGGTCAGGATTTCGGGGCATACGCACACCAGCGCGAGATAGCCGGCGCCGATAACGGTGATGCGCGACAACACGTAGTCGATGTATTCCGCCGTGCGCTCCCCCGGCCGGATGCCGGGAATGAAGCCGCCGTGCTTCTTGAGGTTTTCCGCCGTCTCCGTCGGATTGAACACGATCGCCGTGTAGAAAAAGGCGAAGAACACGATGAGCGCGACGTAGATAACCAGGAACAGCGGCTGCCCGTGGCCGAGCTGGGAGGTGATGGTGATGAACCAGTCCGGGCCCGAACCGGCGTTGAAGTTCGCGACCGTGGCCGGCAGCAAGAGCAGCGAGGAGGCGAAAATCGGCGGGATCACGCCGGAAGTGTTGAGCTTGAGCGGCAGATGCGAGGATTGCCCCTCGAACATGCGATTGCCGACCTGCCGCTTGGGGTACTGAATCAACAGCCGGCGCTGCGCACGCTCCATGAACACGATGAAGGTGATCACGGCGACCGCCACCACCATGATGGCGAGAATGAGCATGCCCGAAAGCGCCCCCTGGCGCCCGAGCTCGAGAGTTTGCGCGATCGCGGACGGCAGTTGCGCCACGATGCCCGACATGATGATCAGTGAAGTGCCGTTGCCGATGCCGCGCGCCGTCACCTGCTCGCCGAGCCACATCAGAAAAATGGTGCCGCCGGTGAGCGTGATCACGGTCGAGATGACGAACATCGGGCCCGGCTCGCTGACCACATTGCCGGAACCTTCAAGGCCGATCGCGATGCCGTAGGACTGGAAGGCCGCCAGCACCACGGTCAGGTAGCGCGTGTACTGGTTCATGATCTTGCGGCCCGATTCGCCCTCCTTCTTGAGCTGCTCGAGGGTGGGCGACACCGTTGTCATCAGCTGGATGATGATGGAGGCCGAGATGTAGGGCATGATGTTGAGGGCGAAGATCGCCATGCGGTGAATGCCGCCGCCCGAGAACATGTTGAACATGCCGAGGATGCCGCTTGCCTGGGTCTGGAACACCTGCTCCCAGATGTTCGGATCGATCCCGGGCAGCGGGATATAGGTGCCGAGCCGATAGACCAGGAGGGCGCCCAGGGTGAACCAGATGCGCTTCTTCAGCTCCTCGGCCTTGGCAAGTGCCGAGAAATTGAGATTGGCTGCAAGTTGTTCCGCTGCTGAGGCCATGGTCCTGAAGCTCCGCTTACCGCCCCCTGACGGGTTGCTATATAGGGATCAGGCGGCCTGTTCGCCCGTCCCGCGCGCCGGCGCCAGGATCGTGACCGAGCCGCCGGCCTTTTCCACCGCCTCGATCGCCGGCTTGGAAGCGCCCCACACCGACAATGCGACCTTGGCCTTGAGCTCGCCCATTCCGAGAATTCGCACCCCGGCCTTGGCGCGCCTGAGCACCCCCGCCTTGACCAGGGCCGCGCTATCGACGGTGGCATTGGGGTCGAGCTTGCCGGCATCGATCGCCGCCTGGATGCGGCCGAGATTGACTTCGTTCAATTTCAGCGCGAACGGGGTGTTCTTGAAGCCGCGCTTGGGCAGGCGCCGGTGCAAGGGCATCTGGCCGCCTTCGAAGCCCTTGATGCGTACGCCCGAGCGCGCCGTCTGGCCCTTGCCGCCACGGCCGCCGGTCTTGCCGGTGCCGGAACCGATGCCGCGGCCGATGCGCGAACGATTCTTGCGCGCGCCCGGCCGATCCGAAAGTTCATGCAGCTTCATCGCAGGGTCCTCGTTCACTCGGTGGCCGAGCCGGGCATGAATCTCTATTCCTTGCCGACCACACGCAGGAGATGCCGAATCTTGGCGATCATGCCGCGGCTCTGCGGCGTGTCGGGGACTTCGGCCGTGCGCCCGATCCGGTTGAGCTTGAGCCCGACCAGGGTCTCGCGCTGCGAATGGTGGCGGCGAATGGGACTGCCGATCTGTTGGATCGTGATCACCTTGTCGGATTTGCTCATGTCGGCCTCCCGGCTCAAGTCTCCAAGGGATTATTCGGCGACCTGCTCGGTATCGCCCTCGCGGCGGCGCGACTGCAGGGTCGACACTTTGATGTTGCGCCGCGCGGCGACCGAGCGCGGCGAGTCCTGGCGCTTGAGCGCATCGAAGGTCGCGCGCACCATGTTGTAGGGGTTGGACGATCCCATCGATTTCGCCACCACATCCTGCATGCCGAGCGTTTCGAACACCGCGCGCATCGGTCCGCCGGCGATGATACCGGTGCCGGGGGGCGCGGCGCGCAGAAAGACCTTGCCGGCACCATGGCGGCCGGCCACGTCGTGATGGAGCGTGCGGCCTTCGCGCAGCGGCACCCGGATGAGACTGCGCTTGGCGGCTTCCGTCGCCTTGCGGATCGCCTCCGGCACCTCGCGCGCCTTGCCGTGGCCGAAGCCGACCCGCCCCTTCTCGTCGCCGACGATGACGAGCGCGGCAAATCCGAACCGTCGGCCGCCCTTCACCACCTTGGCCACGCGATTGATGTGGACAAGCTTGTCGGTGAATTCGCTCTCTTCCCGCTCGCGTTCACGTGCCATGAGGATGTTCCAATCGATGTTCCGTTTCGTGCAGGCTCCTGCCCGCAGCTATCCGCTAGAATTTGAGGCCGCCCTCGCGGGCCGCCTCCGCCAGCGCTCTGACGCGTCCGTGATACCGATAACCGCCGCGGTCGAAGATCACATCCGTGATGCCCTTGCCGAGCGCCCGCTCGGCGACCAGCTTGCCGACCGCCTTGGCGGCGCCGATATCGGCCCCGGTCTTGAGGCTTCCGCGCATGTCCTTCTCGACCGACGAGGCGGCCGCGAGCGTCTCGCCTTTTTCATCGTCGATGATCTGGGCATAGATATGCTTGGAGGAGCGGAATATCGAAAGCCGCGCACGGCTGCCGGCGGCGCGCCTGATGGTTCGGCGCACCCGCGCCGTCCGCCGTTCGCCCCGGTCCCTGACTGTCGCCATCGTCGGCTCCTATCGCCCTGCGCAACTCTAAGCCCCCCACCCTGCCCTGCCCCGCTGGCGCGGAGGGAAACGGAGGGGGATCGCGATTACTTCTTCTTGCCCTGCTTGCGGAAGATGAACTCGCCCGCGTATTTGATGCCCTTGCCCTTATAGGGCTCGGGCGGCCGGTAATCGCGGATATCCGCCGCGACCTGGCCGACCTTCTGCTTGTCGATGCCGGTCACCACGATCTCGGTCGGCCTGGGAGTTGCAATCGCGATGCCGTCGGGAATCGGATGCACGATGTCGTGGCTGTAGCCGAGCGCGATCTGCAGGTTCTTGCCCTGGACGCTCGCCCGATAGCCCACGCCGGTGATCTCGAGCCGCCGCTCGAAGCCCTTGGTGACGCCGGTCATCAGATTGGCGACCAGCGCCCGCGAGGTTCCCCACAGCGCGCGCGCCAGTTTGGTTTCGTTGCGCGGATCGACCTTGATCCCGCCGTCCTCGAGCTTGGCGCCGACGTCGCCGTGCAGCACGAGCTGCACCGCGCCCTTGGGCCCCTTCACCTTGACGGTTTGGCCCTCGACATTGGCGGTGACCCCGGCCGGAATGGCGACGACTTTTTTCCCGACTCGCGACATGATTCTCGTCCGTTTGGCTCTAATCCGTTGGCATCATTTCATTCGCGACATTTCACGCCGACCTAGAATACCGTGCAGAGGATTTCCCCGCCGACATTGGCGTCGCGCGCATCATGATCCGCCATCACTCCCTTGGGCGTGGACAGGATCGCGACGCCGAGACCGTTATTGACGCGCGGCAAAGCCTTGACCGAGGCATAGACGCGCCGCCCGGGCTTCGAAACGCGGGAAATTTCCCGGATCACCGGCTCGCCATCGAAATATTTCAGCTCGATCTCGAGCTCCGCATGTCCGTTCGAATGCTCCACCGCCGCATAGCCGCGGATGAAGCCCTCGCTCTTGAGGACGTCGAGCACGTTCATGCGCAGGCGGGACGAAGGCGTCGACACCTTGGGCTTGCTGCGCATTTGCGCATTGTGAATGCGTGCGATCATATCGCCGAGCGGATCGTTCAAGGCCATCGCGCGATGCTCCTACCAGCTCGACTTGACGAGACCCGGGATAAGGCCCTTCGAGCCGAGATCCCGCAGCGCGATACGGCTCATCCGCAGCTTGCGGTAATACGCCTTCGGGCGGCCGGTGATCTCGCATCGGTTGTGGACGCGCGAGGGCGATGAATTGCGCGGCAGCTCCGCCAGCTTGAGCGTCGCCGCGAAGCGGTCCTCGGTAGGCCTGTCCTTGTCGCGCGCGATCGCCTTCAGCCGCGCGCGCCGGCCGGAGAATTTCTTGGTCAACCGGCGCCGCCGGTTGTTCTTCTCGATCGAGCTCTTCTTCGCCATTCGGGTCTCCTGATGTTCCGCGTTTGAGGACCGAAACCCTCACTGCCGGAAAGGAAAGTTGAATTCGGTCAGCAGCGCACGCGCCTCGCCGTCGGTCTTGGCGGTCGTGCAAACCGTAATGTCCATGCCCCAGATATCGGTCGCCTTGTCGTAGTCGATCTCGGGGAAGATGATGTGCTCTTTGATACCGATCGTGTAATTGCCGCCGCCGTCGAAACTCTTGGGATTGAGGCCGCGGAAATCGCGCACGCGAGGCAACCCGATATTGATGAGGCGATCGATGAACTCGTACATTCGCGTCTTGCGCAGCGTCACCTTGCATCCGATCGCCTGGCCGTCGCGCACCTTGAAGGTGGCGATCGACTTGCGCGCCTTGGTGATCACGGCCTTCTGCCCGGCGATCAGCCCGAGATCGGCGGCGGCCTGCTCCACCTTCTTGCGGTCATTGACGCCCTCGCCGATGCCCATATTGATGACGACCTTTTCCAGCACCGGAACCTGCATCCGATTCTTGTAGCCGAACTGCTCCGCCAGCTTCTTGCGCACCACCTCTTCGAAATAGGTCTTCAGCCGCGGCGTCACGCGCTCTTCCGGCTGGCGGGCTTTCGGAGCCTTCTCGGCCGCCCCGGCCGCAGCCGCGTCACCTTTTTCGCCCTTTTGCGCCTTCGCCGCCTTCGGCGTCTTCTCGTCCTTGCCGCCCTTGTCGGGCTTGGCGGCGCGATCCGCCTTTTCGGGCTTCTTGGCCTCGGCCTTGTCTTTCTTGTCAGCCATCGATCTCAACTCCCGAGCGCTTCGCAACCCGCACCTTGCGGCCGTCCGGCAGCACGCGGAATCCGACCCGCGTGGGCTTGCCGTCCTTGGGATCGGCCAGCGCCAGATTGGAGAGGTGCACCGGCGCCTCCTTGCTGATGATGCCGCCGTCCTGGGCCGCGGTCTGCTTCTGATGGCGCTTGACCAGATTGACGCCGCGCACCAGCGCGCGGCCCTCGCCGGGGCGCACTTCGATCACCTCACCGCGGCGGCCCTTGTCACGACCGGTGCGCATGATCACGGTGTCGCCTTTCTTGATCTTGGCGGCCATCACAGCACCTCCGGCGCCAGCGAGATGATCTTCATGTGGTTCTTGGCGCGCAATTCGCGCGGCACCGGGCCGAAGATGCGGGTGCCGACCGGCTCCATCTGCGGGTTGATCAGAACCGCCGCATTGCGGTCGAACCGGATGACCGAGCCGTCGGCCCGGTGAATGTCCTTGCGCACGCGCACCACCACCGCCTTCATCACCTCGCCCTTCTTCACGCGGCCGCGCGGGATCGCCTCTTTCACCGACACGACGATGACATCGCCGATGGTGGCGTATTTCCGCTTCGACCCGCCGAGCACCTTGATGCACATGACGCGGCGCGCACCCGAATTGTCGGCCACATCGAGACTCGTCTGCATCTGGATCATAACGGTGCACTCACAATTGTTCCGCGCGTATCGCGCTCACCCGACCTTCTTTTTCTTTTCGCCTTGGATCACTTCCCACCGTTTCAACTTTGAGAGCGGGCGCCGCTCCTCGATCCAGACGAGGTCGCCCACCGAGAACTCGTTCTTCTCGTCGTGGGCGTAGTATTTCTTCGAGCTTCGCACCGTCTTCTTGAGCATAGGATGCGTGTAGCGGCGCTCGACCTTCACGATGACGGTCTTGTCCTGCTTGTCGCTGACCACGACGCCATGGAGCGTGCGCTTCGGCATCTCGATCCTCTATTTCGCTTTTGAGCGCGCGGCGCGCTTGGGTTTGATGGATGCGGCTCCCGGCGCCGCCGCGGCCTGGGCGGGACGTTTCTGCGTCGCGATCGTCTTGATGCGCGCGATGTCTCGACGCACCTGCCGCACCCGCGAAGTATTCTCGAGCTGACCGGTCGCCCGCTGAAAGCGCAGGTTGAACTGCTCTTTCTTGAGCTTGAGGACCTCATCGTCGAGCTGATCGATGGTCATGGCCCTGAGATCATCGGGTTTCATGCTCGGTTCCTCGACTATTCCGCGATGCGCTCGATGAAGCGCGTCTTGATCGGCAGCTTGGCGGCCGCCAGCGCCAGCGCCTCGCGCGCCAATCCGACCGGCACGCCGTCGACCTCGAACAGGATGCGACCCGGCTTGACGCGGGCGACCCAGAATTCGGGGGCGCCCTTGCCCGATCCCATGCGGACTTCGAGCGGCTTCTTCGATACCGGTACATCCGGATAGACCCGGATCCACACCCGGCCGGAACGCTTCATGTGGCGGGTCAGCGCCCGGCGCGCGGCCTCGATCTGGCGCGCGGTGATCCGCTCCGGCTCCGTCGCCTTGAGGCCATATTGGCCGAAGGCGAGCGTGGCGCCCGAAGTCGCGAGGCCGTGGATACGGCCTTTGTGCGCCTTGCGGAACTTCGTGCGCGTCGGTTGCAGCATGGCAATTCGCCTTTCTCAATTCCGGTCCGCGCCAGGCTTCAGGCCGCATCGCGGCGCGGACGCCCGGCATCGCCTTCAGCCATCTTCTTGTCCTGCGCCATCGGGTCGTGCTCCAGGATCTCGCCCTTGAAGATCCACACCTTGACGCCGCAGGTGCCGTAGGTGGTGAAGCCGGTGGCAACTCCATAGTCGACGTCCGCCCGCAGCGTATGCAGCGGCACGCGGCCCTCGCGATACCATTCCATGCGGGCAATCTCGGCGCCGCCCAAACGGCCCGAGCAGTTGATGCGGATGCCGCCGGCGCCCAGCCGCATGGCCGACTGCACCGCGCGCTTCATGGCGCGGCGAAAGGCGACCCGGCGTTCGAGCTGCTGGGCGATCGATTCGGCGACCAGCTGCGCATCGAGCTCCGGCTTCCTGATCTCGACGATGTTGATGACCACGTCGGAATCGGTGAGCTCGGCAACCTTCTTGCGCAGCTTCTCGATGTCGGCGCCCTTCTTGCCGATCACCACGCCCGGCCGCGCCGACTGAATGGTTACCCGGCATTTCTTGTGCGGCCGCTCGATGACGATCTTGGAGACCGCCGCCTGCTTGAGCTGCTTCATCAACTCCTTGCGAATCTCGATGTCTTCGTGCAGCAACCGCCCATACTCGTTCTTGCCGGCGTACCAGCGTGAATCCCAGGTGCGATTGATGCCGAGCCGCAGCCCGATCGGATTGACCTTCTGACCCATCGGTCCTCTCTCTCCTATTTCAAGCCTCTGCCTCGACCTCACGCACAACGATCGTCAGGTTGGCGAACGGCTTGAGAATCTTTCCCATGCGGCCGCGACCGCGCGGGTGAAAGCGTTTGATGACGAGCGCCTTGCCGACATGCGCCTCGGCAACGACCAGATCGTCGACATCGAGATCGTGGTTGTTCTCCGCATTGGCGATCGCAGACTGCAGGCACTTGCGCACGTCGCCGGCGATCCGCTTGCGCGAAAATTCGAGGTCGGCAAGGGCCGCCGCGACCTTCTTGCCGCGAATCAATTGCGCCAGCAGATTGAGCTTCTGCGGGCTCACCCGCAGCATGCGGGCGACGGCCTTGGCCTCGGTATCGGCGAGGCTTCGTTCGCGCGCTTTCTTGCTCATCCTGCTTTCCCCTCGGCTCAGCCGGACGTCGTCGGTGCCGCGGCCGGCGCCGCACCCGGTACAGCCGGGCCGGCGGCGCGTTTGGCCTTGCGATCGGACGAATGGCCGTAGAACGTGCGCGTCGGCGCGAACTCGCCGAATTTGTGGCCGACCATTTCTTCCGTCACCATGACCGGAATGTGCTTTTGCCCATTGTAGACGCCGAAGGTCAGCCCGACGAATTGCGGCAGTATGGTCGAGCGCCGGCTCCACATCTTGATCATCTCGTGCCGGCCCGAGGCACGGGTCTTCTCGGCCTTCTTGAGAAGATAGCCGTCGACGAACGGACCTTTCCAAACCGATCGCGCCATGATGCGTCCTTACTTTTTCTTCCGCGCGTGGCGGCTCGCAATGATGAATTTGGTGGTGGACTTGTTCTTGCGGGTCTTCTTTCCCTTGGTGGGAAAGCCCCACGGCGTCACCGGATGGCGGCCGCCAGAGGTGCGGCCTTCGCCGCCGCCATGGGGATGGTCGATCGGATTCATCGATACGCCGCGGTTGTGCGGCATGCGGCCCATCCAGCGCTGGCGACCGGCCTTTCCGATCGAGATGTTCATGTTGTCGGGATTGGAGACGGCGCCGATGGTGGCCATGCAGCGGCCGTGCACCAGGCGCTGCTCGGCCGAGTTCAACCGCATGATCACGTAGTCCTGGTCGCGCCCGACGATCTGGGCGTAGGTGCCGGCCGAGCGCGCGATCTGCCCGCCCTTGCCCATCTTGAGCTCGATATTGTGCACGATGGTGCCGATCGGGATGTTGCCGAGCGGCATGGCATTGCCCGGCTTCACGTCCACGTGCTCGCCCGCCACGATGGTGTCGCCCGGCGCCAGGCGTTGCGGCGCAAGAATATAGGCCTGGTCGCCGTCCTGGTACTTGAGCAGCGCGATGAAGGCCGTGCGGTTGGGATCATATTCGATGCGCTCGACCTGTGCCGGAACATCGAACTTGCGCCGCTTGAAATCGATCGTGCGATAGGCCTGCTTGTGGCCGCCGCCGCGGAAACGCACGGTGATGCGGCCGTTGTTGTTGCGGCCGCCGCTCGAATGCTTGCCCTCGGTGAGCGTCTTGACCGGCTTGCCGCGATACAGGCCGGAACGGTCGACCTGGACGAGCTGGCGCTGGCTCGGCGTGACGGGGTTGTAGGTCTTGAGTGCCATCGTCGCGTTTCCCTTACAGGCCCGTCGTCACGTCGATCTTGTGGCCCTCTTGGAGGGTCACGATCGCGCGCTTGGTGGGCGACTGCTCGCCGACGCTGCCGCGCAAGGCCTTCACCTTGCCCTTGCGGATGTGGGTATTGACGCTCTTGACCTTGACATCGAAGAGCTTCTCCACCGCTTCCTTGATCTGCGGCTTGGTCGCGCCTTTGGCGACCTTGAAGACGACCTGGTTGTGCTCCGAGGCGATGGTCGCCTTCTCGGTAATGGCCGGCGAAAGAATCACGTCATAATGGCGCGGATCGGTGGTTGTCATGCGAAGCGCGCCTCCAACGCCGCGAGCGCTGCCCGGGTCAGGACCAGAGTATGTCGTCGCAGGATATCGTAGACGTTGATGCCCTGAACCGGGAGCACGTCGATATCCGGGATATTGCGCGCGGCCAGCGCGAAATTGGCATCGACCGCGGCACCGTCGATGATGAGCGCATTGGTCAGGCCGAGATTGGCGAGATGCTGCTGCAAGGCCTTGGTCTTGCCGTCCTTCACCGAAGCGTCCGCGAGAACGATGATGCCGCCGTCCTTGGCCTTGGCCGACAGCGCGTGCTTGAGCGCGAGCGCGCGCACTTTCTTGGGCAGGCCGATGGCGTGACTGCGCACCACCGGGCCGAAGGAACGGCCGCCGCCGCGGAAGAGGTTCACCCGCGCCGAGCCGTGGCGGGCCGATCCGGTGCCCTTCTGCCGGTACATTTTCTTGCCGGTGCGGGCAATGTCGGCCCGGCCCTTGACGGCGTGGGTGCCGCGCCGACGCTTGGCGAGCTGCCAGGTCACGCATCGGTGCAGGAGGTCCGCACGCGCCTCGAGGCCAAAAATGGCGTCCGGCAGGTCGACCGAACCGGCCGCCGTGCCGTCGAGCATGGTGACCTTCAATTCCATGTCACGCCCCCTGGTTCGCGGCCGGCTGAGCCGGCGCGGACTCCGACTTTTCGGCGCTCGCCGCCGCGGCGGCGTCCGGCAACCGGAACTTGCCCGGCGTCGGCGTATCCTTCGGCAGCGCCTTCTTGACCGCATCGCGCAGCGTGATCCATCCGCCCTTGGCGCCCGGCACTGCGCCCTCGACCAGGACGAGGCCGCGCTCGACATCGGTCATCACCACCTTGAGATTGAGCGTGGTCACGCGGTCGACGCCCATGTGACCCGCCATCTTCTTTCCCTTGAAGGTCTTGCCCGGGTCCTGGCGACCGCCGGTCGAGCCGTGCGAGCGGTGCGAGATCGACACGCCGTGGGAGGCGCGCAGACCGCCGAAATTCCAGCGTTTCATCGGGCCGGCAAAGCCCTTGCCGATCGAGGTGCCGGTGACGTCCACATACTGGCCGACGACGAAATGATCGGCCGTGATTTCCGCGCCAACCGGAATGAGCTCATTCTCCTCCACGCGGAACTCCGCCAGCTTGCGCTTGGGCTCGACCTTGGCGAGCGCGAAATGGCCGCGCTCGGCCTTGCTGACGTTCCTGACCTTGCGCGTGCCGGCGCCGAGCTGGAGCGCCACATAACCGTTCTTGTCCTTGGTGCGGTGGGCGATGACCTGGCAATTGGCCAATCGCAGCACAGTCGCCGGCACGTGCTCGCCCGCGTCGGTGAAGACCCGCATCATTCCGACCTTCTGTGCAATCACCCCGGAACGCATCGGCGTGTTCCTTCCCCTTCGGCTTTAGAGCTTGATCTCGACATCCACGCCGGCGGCCAGATCGAGCTTCATCAGCGCGTCGACCGTTTGCGGCGTCGGATCGACGATGTCGAGCAGTCGCTTATGGGTGCGCATCTCGAACTGCTCGCGGCTTTTCTTGTCGACGTGCGGCGACCGGTTGACCGTGAACTTCTCGATCTTGGTCGGCAGCGGGATCGGCCCGCGCACCTGCGCGCCGGTGCGCTTGGCGGTCGCCACGATCTCGCGTGTGGACGCATCGAGAATCCGATGATCGAACGCCTTGAGCCGGATGCGGATGTTCTGGCCGTTCATTGTTGTCTCCGACAACGGATGACGGACGACAGAGGACGGAGGACGGATCGAGAACCGTCACTGCAATCTCTCTGAGGCCTGTGCTCCATCACTGTCTGTCCTCTATCGTCCGTCGTCTGTCGTCCGTTTACTCGAGGATGCTCGCCACCACGCCGGCGCCGACCGTGCGACCGCCCTCGCGGATGGCGAAGCGCAGCTTCTCTTCCATCGCGATCGGCACGATCAGCGTCACTTCCATGCCGATATTGTCGCCGGGCATCACCATCTCGGTGCCTTCCGGCAGCGTCACCACCCCGGTCACGTCGGTGGTGCGGAAATAGAACTGCGGCCGGTAATTGGTGAAGAACGGCGTGTGGCGGCCACCCTCTTCCTTCGTCAGCACGTAAACCTCGCCGTTGAACTTGGTGTGCGGCTTGATCGAGCCCTTCTTGCAAACCACCTGCCCGCGCTCGAGGTCGTCTTTTTCAATGCCGCGGAGGAGGATGCCGACGTTGTCGCCGGCCTGGCCCGAGTCGAGCGTCTTCTGGAACATCTCGACGCCCGTGACGACCGAGTTCTTGTTTGCATTGAAGCCGACGATCTCGACCGCCTCGCCCAC
>DASXXS010000017.1:0-11166 GCA_036502925.1 Xanthobacteraceae bacterium | reverse complement strand
GAGCCGGGACCGTTCCAAACGCCGGAGTCTGGAACGGTCCCGGCTCATAGCGCGTCGAAGACGCGCGTAAACGCGCTAATGGCCCGGGACAGGATTGAGACAATGGAAGGCGTCATGCATCGCGCGTTGCGGTTCTTGCTCGTGGCGTTTGCCTTCGGCCCCGGGCTGGCCGCGCGCGCCAGCGCTGATGATTTCTACCAAGGCAAGACCATCACGCTCGTCGTCGCCAATGCGGCGGGTGGCGGCTACGACCTCTATGCCAGGCTGCTCGCCCGTCATATGGGGCGGCACATTGCGGGCGAGCCGGGCTTCATCGTGAAATACCAGCCCGGCGTGGGCGGCATAGTGATGGCCAATGCGATCTACAATACGGCGCCGCGCGACGGGCTGACCATCGGCCTCATGGCGCGCGCCAATCCGCTCGAGCGGGTGCTGGAGAATCCGGCCGCCAAGTTCGAGAACGAGAACTTCACCTGGCTCGGCACCGCCTCGAGCTTTGCGGACGACGCCTATTGCCTGGTCATCCGCGCGGACTCGGCGGTCAAGAGCATCGCGGATGCGCAAAGACCCGGGCCGCCGCTGGTGTTCGGCGGCGTCGCGGCCGGCGGCACCGACACCGATCTGTTGCTGGTCGCCCGCAGCGCGCTCGGGCTCAATCTCCAGCTCATTCGCGGCTATGGCGGCGTTCCCGACATCAACCTCGCCATCCGGCGAGGTCGATGGCCAGGCCGTCGGCCTGTCGGCGCTGCGCAACTCCATGGCCGATTGGCTGGGCGCCGGGAAGCTTCGCTTCCTCGTACAGTTCGGGCACCAAACGCGCTGGCAAGGCCTGCCCGAGGTGCCGACCGCCTATGAGCTCGCCGGCACGCCGGAACAGCGCGCGCTGATCGAGCTCGCCGAGCTGCCGCTGAAGATGGCCCGCCCGTTCGTCGCGCCGCCGGATCTTCCGGCGGCGCGGGCCGCGATCCTGAAGGAGGCCTTCATGGCGACCCAGCGCGATCCGGCCTACCTGGCGGAGGCGAAGGAGCTGCAGATCGACATCAGCCCGCTCGCGGGCGATGAGATCGGGCAAATCTTGCAGCGCCTGGCCCGGTCCCCGCCGGCCTTGATTCAGCGCTATAAGGACATTCTGGCGGCGAAATAATCCCGCCATTTGACCCGAGGCGGCACGCGGGCTACCACACCGCACGGGTCAGAACTCCATGTCGTACAACACTTTCGGCCACCTTTTCCGCGTCACCACCTTTGGCGAGAGCCACGGGCCGGCGATCGGCTGCGTGGTGGATGGTTGCCCGCCGCGCATCCCGCTGACCGAAGCCGACATCCAGCCCTATCTCGACAAGCGGCGGCCGGGCCAATCGCGCTTCACCACCCAGCGGCAGGAGCCGGACCAGGTCAGGATCCTTTCCGGCGTCTTCGCCGACGAACTGACTGGGACGCAAGTGACGACCGGAACCCCGATCGGGCTCATGATCGACAATGTCGACCAGCGCTCGAAGGACTATTCCGACCTCAAGGACAAGTACCGGCCGGGTCACGCTGACTTCACCTATGACATCAAATACGGGCTGCGCGACTATCGGGGCGGCGGCCGCCAGTCGGCGCGCGAAACCGCCATGCGGGTCGCCGCCGGCGCCATTGCGCGCAAGGTCGTTCCGGCCATGCGGGTGCGCGCCGCGCTGGTCCAGATGGGCGAGCACAAAATCGACCGCGCCAACTGGGATTGGGACGAGGTCGATCGCAATCCGTTCTTCTGTCCGGACGCGAAGCGGGCCGCCTTCTACGCCGATTATCTCGATGGCGTGCGTAAGCGCGGCTCTTCGATCGGCGCCGTCATCGAGGTGCTGGCGGAGGGCGTGCCAGCCGGTCTCGGCGCGCCGGTCTACGGCAAGCTCGACGGCGATCTCGCCGCCGCCCTCATGGGCATCAACGCGGTCAAGGGCGTCGAGATCGGCGCCGGCTTTGGTGCCGCCGCGCTCTCCGGCGAGGAGAACGCCGATGAAATCCGCATCGGCCGCGACGGCCAGCCGGTGTTCCTGAGCAACAATGCCGGCGGCATCCTGGGCGGGATCTCGACCGGGCAGCCGATCGTGGCGCGGTTCGCGGTCAAGCCGACCTCCTCGATCCTCACCCCGCGCCGCACCGTCGATCGTTTCGGAACCGAGACCGAGATCAGCACCAAGGGACGCCACGATCCCTGCGTCGGCATCCGCGCGGTGCCGATCGGAGAGGCCATGGTGGCATGCGTGGTCGCCGATCATTATCTGCGTCAGCGCGGGCAGGTCGGCGAGCCCCCGCCATGGCCCTTGACGCCGCCGGGCAGTCGCTAAAGCATGTCAGACGTGAACGATGTTCGTCAGCGTGTGGAAGCGGTGGTGGCGGCCTTCGCCAAGGGCGAGATCGTGGTCGTCGCGGACGATGACGATCGCGAGAACGAGGGCGATCTGTTCGTGGCGGCCGCGCTGTGCACGCCCGAGAAGATGGCTTTCATCATCCGCAACACTTCGGGCATCGTGTGCGCGCCGCTGGCGCCGGAAGAAGCCAAGCGCCTGCATCTCGATCCCATGGTCGCTCTCAACGACGCGCCGCTCGGGACCGCGTTCACGGTCTCGGTCGACGTGCGCCATGGCCTCACCACCGGCATCTCGGCCGAGGAGCGCAGCAATACGGTGCGCGCGCTCGCCAACGGCAACAACGGCGCCGCCGATTTCGTGCGGCCGGGCCATGTCTTTCCGCTGGTAGCCAAGGAAGGCGGCGTGCTCATGCGCTCCGGCCACACCGAGGCCTGCGTCGACCTGTGCCGCCTTGCCGGGCTGCCGCCGGTCGGCGTCCTGGCCGAACTCATGAACGACGACGGCACCGTGCTGCGCGGCGCCGGCGTGACCAAATTTGCCGCCCGGCATGGCCTGCAATGCGCGTCGATCGCCGATCTCATCGCCTTTCGGCAGGCGCGCGACAAGCTGGTCAAGCGGGTGGCCGAGTTCCAGGTCGAGAGCGAGATCGGCAAGCTCGCCGGCTATTCCTATGTCACGCCGTTCGACCAGGTGCACCACATGGCCTTCGTCTATGGCCGCGTCGGGGACGGCAGGAACATGCTGGCGCGCCTGCACCGCGCCGACGTCATCAGCGAAGTGTTCGGCGGCGCCAAGCCGATCCACGCGGCGCTCGCGCGCTTCAAGACCGAAGGGCGCGGTGTGCTGGTGTTCCTGCGTGACGGAGCCGCCGGCGTGCCGGCGAGCGCGATCCCGCAGCCGGGCGGCACCGCGTCGGAGGCGGCGCGCACCCGCCAATGGCGCGAGATCGGGCTGGGCGCCCAAATTCTCAAGGACCTCGGAATTTCCTCCATCCGCCTGCTGACCAGCAGCAAATGGAACTATGTCGGGCTGGGCGGATTCGGAATTGAAATTCTGTCGACCGAAAGCCTCGAAGGGTAGTATCCGTTTTCAACACTTGGATTCTATTGTTGTCATCACCCGCGAAGGCGGGCGACCCCGTAATCACGGGACCCAATTTGCGGCACGGCATGAGTTTCAGAAATGGCACGGGGATTACCCGCTGCCCGCCTTCGCGCTTGTGAAGGAATCGCCCCATCCGCTCATTCCCGCGGAAGCGGGAATCCAGTCGCTTCGCAAAATGCCTTAAGAACTGGGTCCCCGCTTCCGCGAGGATGAGCGGGTGGAGACGCCTCATGTCCCTTCGGCAGTTTTGTTCACAGGCTCCTTCGCGCGGCATGACGCGGTCAAATGGAATCTACTTTTAGAACCGCAACACCGGACGGTGTTGGCGCCGCCGCGCGGAGCTTACTTCTCGAACCGCGCCACCAGCTCCACATGGGCGGAATAGAGGAACTGGTCGACCGGCGTCACGCGCGTCAGGCGATAGCCGCCATCGGCGAGAATTCTGGCGTCGCGCGCAAACGTCAGCGGGTTACACGAGACCGCGACCAGGATCGGGACCGGGCTCACGGCCAGCTCGCGCGCCTGGCTCTGCGCGCCCTGGCGCGGCGGATCGAACACGATCGCATCGAGACGCGCGAGCTCCTTGGCGAGATAGGGCCGCGCAAACAGATCGCGCCGTTCCGCCGTGATCGGCTTGAGGCGCGGCGTCTTCGCCGCGTCTCGCAGCGCCACGACGGCATCTTCGTCGCTGTCGGCGGCCATGACCTTGGCGCGCTCCGCCAGCCGCAGCGCGAACGGCCCGACGCCCGCGAACAGATCGCCGACGGTTTTGGCCGCACCACAATGCTGGAGGACCAGCGCCGCCAAGGCCGCCTCGCCAGCGGCGGTCGCCTGCAGGAAAGCGCCCGGCGGCAGCACCACGCGGGCGCGGCCCATGGTCACGGTCGGCGGTGCCCGTTGCGCCAGCATCTCGCCGTGCCGGGTCAATCTGGCCAGCCGGTGCGCCTGCGCGAGCCGCGCCAGCTCAGTCATGCGGGCTGATGTCAGCGGCCCCGATCCGCGCAGGTCGACGTCGAGCCCGGCCTCGGTCGCCGTCACCTGAAGGTCGAGCGGCTTGCGCTCGGCCGCGAGCGCCTCGGCGATGGCCCACGCGGCTTCGATCGCGCCCTTGAGCGAAGGCGCCAGCACTGGGCAATGATCGATCGCCACCACTTGATGCGCCCGCAGCGCCGCAAACCCGACCTCGAGCACATCGCCCGCGCGCCGCCAGGCATGGAAAACGGCGCGGCGGCGGCCCTCGCCATGAGCGTCAACGAGCGGATCGACCAGCTCGGGCGCGGCCGCGAACCCCATTTGCGCCAGCGCCTCCACCACCAGGCCGCGTTTCCAGTCGCTGTATTCGCCGCGCGCCCAATGCTGCAGGGCGCAGCCCCCGCAGGTTCCGAAATGCGGGCAGATGGCGGCGATGCGCTGCAGGCTCGCGACCGCGATCTTGACGAGACGGCGGCGGTCGGGATGGCCCGGCCATGCGTCGACTTCGGCGGTTTCGCCCGGCAGCGTATAGGGCACGTAGAGCGCGCCCGCCGGCGTCTGCGCGATGCCGTCGCCGCGCCGGCCGACACGCGCGATCTCGAGCCGTTCAATCACGCTTGGCCCCGAGCAGGAATTCGCGGTTGCCGTCGCGGCCGAGGATCGGCGAGGCGATGAGGCCGAGCACGCCCCAGCCGAGCGCCGTGACCGTGTGCACCAGATCCTCGCCGACGGCGGCGTGGATGCGGGCATCGCGGACGATGCCCTTCTTGACATGGGCGCGGCCGGCTTCGAACTGCGGTTTGACCAGGGCGATGAGGTGTGCGGGCGGCCGCGCCAGCGCCAGCGCCGGCGGCAGAACGAGCTTGAGCGAGATGAAGCTCACATCGACGGCCACAAAGGCCGGCGGCGGCGTGAGCCGGCTCGCCTCGAGCGCGCGGATGTCGGTGCCCTCGAGCACCACGACCTCGCCGCGCTCGCGCAGCTTGCGATGCAATTGGTCCCGCCCGACATCGACCGCATAGACGCGCTTGGCGCCGCGCGCCAGCAGCACCTGCGTGAATCCGCCGGTCGAGGCGCCGACATCGAGACAGATCCGGCCGGCCGGATCGAAGCCGAAGTGATCGAGCGCCGCCGCAAGCTTCACGCCGCCGCGCGAGACGAACGGATGGGCGGGCTCGGCGCGCAAGACGGCGTCGGCCGGCAGCTCAAGCGAAGCCTTGGTGACCGGTGTCTCGTCGGCCACCACCAGGCCGGCCTCGATCGCAGCCTGCGCCTTGGCACGGCTTTCGAACAGTCCCCGCTCCACCAGCAGCCGATCGACGCGCACGCGTTCCGTCATGATCTTGCGCCAGCGCGGCATCACTCCGGCAACGGGATGAACTCGGCTTCGTCGCCAGGCACCGTATCGAAGCGGCCGAGCTTCCAATCGGCCTTGGCCTGCTCGATCCGCTCCTTGCGCGAGGACACGAAGTTCCACCAGATATGACGCGGCCCATCCATGGCGGCGCCGCCGACCAGGATGACGCGCGCCTCGCTCGCCGCCGTCACCGTCATCGGATCGCCGGGCCGCAACACCAGGAGGCGGCCGGCCGCGAACCGGTCGCCGGCAATGTCGATCTCACCTGCGACCACGTAAAGGGCCCGCTCTTGCGCCTGCGCGTCGATCGGCAGCACCGCGCCCGGCGTGAGCGCGGCGTCGCCGAAGATGGTGTCGCAGAGCGTCGGCACCGGCGAGCGCTTGCCATACAAGTTGCCGATGACGACCCGAACGATCTTGCCGTCGCCGGCAACGACCGGCAGCTCGGCTTGATCGTGATGCGCGAAGGTCGGGGCGATCTCTTCGTCCCCGGCCGGCATGGCCAGCCAAAGTTGGAGGCCGTGCAGGCGCTCGCCTTCGGTGCGATGATCGGGCGCGGTGCGCTCGGAATGCACGATGCCGCGCCCGGCCGTCATCAGGTTGACGTCGCCGGGATGAATGGGTGCGGCGCTGCCGAGACTGTCACGATGCACGATCTCGCCGTCGAACAGAAACGTGACGGTGGCGAGCCCGATATGCGGATGCGGCCGCACGTCGATGCCTTGCCCGGAGCGGAACTCGACCGGCCCGAAATGGTCGAAGAAGATGAAGGGTCCGACCATGCGCCGCCGGACATGGGGCAGCGCCCGGCGCACCGCGAAGCCGCCGAGATCGACGCTGCGCGGCACGATCACGAGATCGATGGCGTCGGCGGCCGCCGCATCGCCGGGGGCCGGATCCGGCACAAGAGAAAAGCTCATCGTGATTGCTCCGGTGTGGCGCGCCCCCGGGTTGAAGCCTGCAGGTTGCCTCCCGCTTACTCGACGTCAAGCGGCTCGGTGCCGGTCGGCTTGCCGGCGGCATCGAGCGTGATCTTTTCCACCCGCGCCTCGGCCTGGCGCAGCAGATCCTCGCAACGGCGCTTGAGCAGCTCGCCGCGCTCATAGATGGCGACCGATTCCTCGAGCGGCACCTTGCCCTCCTCGAGCCGTTTGACGATCGTTTCGAGCTCCTCGATCGCCCGCTCGAAGGTGAGCTGCGTGACGTCGGAATTGCTGGTCTCGGCCATGGTCGGTTCCGGTTGCGGCGCCTGCGGGTGGCGCCATTCTACCCCCGCATCAGCGCGGTGACATGGGCGGCCGCCGACTGCGCCAGGGCTTCGAGATCGTAGCCGCCCTCGAGCACGGAGACGACGCGGCCCTGCGCGCTCTGGTCGGCAACCGCCATGATCTGTTGCGTCACCCGGCCGAAATCCGGCTCGATGAGGTTCAGGTTGGCGAGCGGGTCGCGCATATGGGCATCGAAGCCCGCCGATATCACGATCAGCTCGGGCCGGAAATCCCGAAGCCGCGGCAGGATGGATTGCTCGAACGCGACGCGGAACTCCTTGCCGCCGTCGCCGGCGCGCAACGGCGCGTTGACGATCGTGTTGTGCCGGCCGCGCTCGCCCACCGCCCCGGTGCCCGGATAGAGCGGCATCTGGTGGGTTGAGCAATACATCACGCTCGGGTCGGACCAGAAAATCTCCTGCGAGCCGTTGCCATGATGCACGTCGAAATCGACGATCGCGACCCGCTCGAGGCCGTGCCGTTTCTGCGCGTGCCGCGCTGCGATCGCGGCATTGTTGAACAGGCAGAAGCCCATCGGCCGCATGGTTTCGGCGTGGTGGCCGGGCGGGCGCACCGCCACGAACGCGTTGGCGGCCCGTTTGCCGATCACCTCGTCGACCGCCAGCGTGGCGCCGCCGGCCCCGCGCAGCGCCGCCTCGAAGCTGCCGGGCGACATCGTGGTGTCGGCGTCGAGCCGCACCAATCCCTGCTTCGGCGTGGCCGCCTCGATCTCGGTGACATAATCGAGCGGGTGGCAGAGCCCGATGCTCTCGAAGGTGGCGGCCGGCGCCTCCATGCGCGCCAGATGCTGGAACGGCTCCTGCTCGAGCGCCTGCTCGATGGCGCGCAAGCGATCGGGCCGCTCCGGATGGCCGGCCGGCGTCAGGTGATCGAGACAGGCCGGATGGGTGACGTACAAGGTGGACATGGCAGACACTTATTGGTTTGCAAGGCACGCGGAAAGGGGCGCGGGCCGGGAATCCACTTTAGCCCGCGAGCGCCGCATCGGCATCGGTGACGCTGTCGGCGCCCTCGATCACCGCGCGCTCGAGACCGCGCGCCTGCACCGCAACGTGCTCGGCAAAGAACCGGGCGATGGCGATGCGCTCTGCCGGATTCGCCGCGGCTTCGGCCGGCAGCCGCATCGCCGCCAGCGCTTCCTCGGCCAGGAGCGTGCCGCCCGCCGCGGTGGCGAACAGGCGCAGATAGGGAGTGGCGCCGGCAAGCGCCGCGTCCTGCTGCGGTCGCGCCAGCAGCCATTGGGTCGCGCGCTCCAGGCTGCGCAGCGTTTCTTCCAGCCGAACGCCGGTCCAGCCGAACGCCGGATCGTTGGCGGCATTGATGCTCTCGACGGTGCGGCGCAGCTCGGCCATATAGGCGTTGACGGTGGCGCCGCCGGCGAGCGGCAGCTTGCGGGTCACCAGATCGATGGCCTGGATGCCGTTGGTGCCCTCATAGATGGGCGCGATGCGGGCGTCGCGGAAATGCTGGGCGGCGCCGGTCTCCTCCACATAGCCCATGCCGCCGTGGACCTGGATGCCGAGCGAGGCGACCTCGCAGCCGATATCGGTGGAGAAGGCCTTGGCGGCGGGGGTGAGCAGTGACGCGCGCTCATGCGCGGCCTGCCCGGTCGCGGCGTCGGCGCTGCGCTTAGCGCGGTCGAGCGCCACGGCCGTCGCATAGCAGATGGCGCGCGCGGCACGCGTGAGCGCCCGCATGGTCAGCAGCATGCGCTTGACGTCCGGGTGGACGATGATCGGGCTCGATCCGCCGCCGGCTCCCGCCGCTGCGCCGGAGGCGCGGCCCTGTCTTCGTTCGCGGGCAAAGGCGAGCGCCTGCTGGGCGGCGCGCTCGGCGATCGCGACGCCTTGCAGCCCGACCGCGAGCCGCGCCTGGTTCATCATGGTGAACATGCAGGCCATGCCGCGGTTCTCCTCGCCGACCAGGAAGCCGGTCGCGCCGCCGCCGTCGCCGTAGACCATGGTGCAGGTGGGCGAGGCGTGAATGCCCAGCTTGTGCTCGACCGAATGGGCCCGCACATCGTTACGGGGCCCGAGCGAGCCGTCCGGGTTGACCGCAAATTTGGGCACCAGGAACAGCGAGACGCCACGCGTGCCTGCCGGGGCGTCCGGCAACCGCGCCAGCACCAGATGAATGATGTTGTCGGTGAGATCATGCTCCCCAAAGGTGATGAAAATCTTCTGCCCGCTGATCCGATAGGTGCCGTCGGGGGCGCGCTCGGCCTTGGTGCGTAACGCGCCCACGTCGGAGCCGGCCTGCGGCTCGGTGAGCTGCATGGTGCCCATCCATTCGCCGGAGACGAGCTTGGGCAGATAGAGGCGCTTGAGTGCATCGTTGCCGTGGTGCACGAGCGCTTCGACCCCCGCCATGGTCAGCACCGGGCCGATGCCGAAGGCCATGCAGGCCGAGTTCCACATTTCCAGGCAGGCCGCGTTGATGGCCTGCGGCAAATCCTGCCCGCCCCATTGGGCTGGCGCCGCCAGGCCGTTCCAGCCCGCCGCCGCCCAATCCCGATAGGCCTGCCGCCAGCCCGGCGGCGTGGTGACAATGCCGTCGCGGAACGGCGTGCCGTGGCGATCGCCTATCGAATTGAGCGGCGCCAGCACACCGGTCGCAAACCGGCCGGCCTCGGCCAGCACCGCATCGACCAGGTCTTCAGCGAGATCGCCATAGAGGCCTTCCGCCAGCGCCGGCGCGAATCCGGTCGCATGCTTGAGCGCGAAGGCAATGTCGGCGACCGGCGCCCGGTAGGTCATGGGATGCTCTGCGGTCGAGCGGGCAGGTGAGGGGACAGCGCCGCGCGCGGCCGCTTTGCGCCGCGACGACGCCGGTTCTCCAAAGTGCAGCCAATCTAGCGGCGGGGCGCGTCAGGTCAACCGCGCCCGCTTGGCGCGCCCGCAGTGGACGAGGCCCATCCGCTGCCGGTTGATCGAATTTATGTTCCGCCTGGTGTGACGTAGCAGTAAACCTGCCCCGCATTGCCGATGAAGATGATGCCGTGCCCGGTCGGGTTGCCGGCGTCCCATTTCATCTTGGCGTTGGGCACCGGAATGCGGGTGCCGCTGGGGAGGACGCCTCTGCCGTCAGTGATGATCGCGACGTAATGGTCCCCTTCGACCTCGAAACTGTCGGCCTCGTAGGCGTCAGCCTCGCCGCAGCAGGAAACGCGCGGGTGGTCGGGCTGCTTGAGGGATTGGAACCATTGACGGACACTTTCCGGCCGGTCCGCCCATTGGCCGTTGTCGCGCGCGTGGCTGATGTCGACCCCGAGCATTGCGGTGGTTGAAAGCAAGAGCAGCATGACGGGTAATGGCCAAGAGCCCGGGAGAAAATTCATTGGGTTGCCTGCCTCAATTCCAGCCCCCAGTCGCGTCCCCTTCCTTCGCCTTGAGTTCAAATGGGGCCCGCCCGGAGCGAAGAAAAGAGGCGGTTGCCGCGACCGTTTGCACGGCGCCCGACATAGAGGATCCGCGGCCGATGCCGGCGCGAAACCGGTGGCAGGCTTGAGCGCAACGGCGATGGCGCCAAGCGGTGCCCGGCAGGTCATGGCACGCTCGGCGGTTGCGGGATCGGGACGCATGTCGGGACGCATTGATCGTGCCGAACCTCGCCGCTATACCGTGCGCGGCTCAAGCACGCGAAGCGTTTTGGGGCGTAGCCAAGTGGTAAGGCAGCGGATTTTGATTCCGCCATTCCCAGGTTCGAATCCTGGCGCCCCAGCCAGCAACTAAGTACTTGATATATATTGTCTTTTTGTCGTTTTGCGAACCCGTTTTTCGGCGCAAAATACGCTATTTCTTAGCGTCGTGCGCAGTGCAAATTTTGCAAGAGACGATTCTGTGCGCGATCCACGCCGCGTGCGCCGCGGATATCTCTCGGGCCGCATTCAGTGGTTTACTTTTTTGTTGTGATCGTGCGGCGCGAACAACAGATTTGCGCACCCGGTCGTGCTAAATTCGGCGCATCTGTCTCAGGAGAAGCCGAGGACCTTTCGCTGTTCCGCCCAATCGATCGGTAGATGCGGAGATAACCGCATCAGCTTCTTGGCTGTCAGCTGCGGCGGGTTGCGGCCATTGACGATAGCCGTGAC
>DASXXS010000016.1:0-8779 GCA_036502925.1 Xanthobacteraceae bacterium | reverse complement strand
AGGCCGAGATGGCGGAAGGCATGCGAGGTCAGGAGCCGGCCGCGCGGGGTGCGCTGGATGAAGCCCTTCTGGATCAGGAACGGCTCGATGATCTCCTCGATGGCGTCGCGCGGCTCCGACAGGGCCGCCGCGATGGTCTCGATCCCGACCGGGCCGCCGCCGTAATTGACCGCGACCGTGCTCAGGTAGCGCCGGTCCATGGCATCGAGGCCGGCAATATCGACCTCGAGCTCGGTGAGCGCCCGGTCCGCGGCGCCGCGATCGATGCAGACTGTGCCGTCGACCAGCGCGAAGTCGCGCACCCGCCGCAACAGCCGGCCGGCGATGCGCGGGGTGCCGCGGGCGCGGCGCGCGATCTCGTTGGCGCCGTCCGGCGTCATGCCGATGGCCAGCACGCGCGCGCCGCGGTTGACGATCTCCTCGAGCTCGGGCTCGGAATAGAAGTTGAGCCGGACCGGGATGCCGAAGCGATCGCGCAGCGGATTGGTCAACAGGCCGGCGCGCGTGGTCGCCCCGACCAGCGTGAAGCGCGCCAGATCGATCTTGACCGAGCGCGCCGCCGGGCCGGCCCCGATGATGAGATCGAGCTGGAAATCCTCCATGGCCGGATAGAGGATTTCCTCGACCGCCGGATTGAGCCGATGGATCTCGTCGATGAACAGCACGTCGCGATCCTCGAGATTGGTGAGCAGCGCCGCGAGGTCGCCCGCCTTGGCGATGACTGGTCCCGAGGTCGAACGGAAGTTGACGCCCAATTCGCGCGCCACGATCTGCGCCAGCGTGGTCTTGCCGAGCCCGGGCGGACCGACAAAGAGCACGTGGTCGAGGGCGTCTTGCCGCGTGCGCGCGGCCTCGATGAACACCTTGAGATTGGCGCGCGCCTGCTGCTGGCCGACGAACTCGGAAAGGCGCTGCGGGCGCAGCGTTGCTTCCGCCACGTCCTCCGCGCGGCGCTCCGCCGCGACCAGCCGTTGCGGTGTCGTCATGGCGCGTCCATCGAGGGCGGGGGAACGAAATGCCAGTCACGCACCAGCGCCCAGCACAGCAGGATGGGGACGAGGCAGGCCAGGATCATGACGGCGGGATATTCCGGGAACGGATTCTGATCGGGCGCCCCGGCAAACGAACCCTCGCGGCTGCGTTCAAGCACCACGATGGCGACCACCAGTCCGGTGCCGAGCGCCAAAGGCCAGCCGGCACGGCCGATGAAAGATTGCGTGACGCCGATCACCAGGCCGCCGGCGGCGGCCGGCGCCGCACCAACATAATAGCTCATCGGCACCGCATAGATGAGCCCGAGCAAGGTGAGCCAATGGAGATCGAGGCCAGCCACCTCCCAGTCCGGCGGCAGCCCGATCACGGCCAGCAGGCCAACCCAGATCACGGCGCCGAGCGGCGGAGCCAGCACCACAAACACCAGCACGATCGCGATCAGGCGGCCGATGCGGGCGGCCGGGCTCGGGCTCGCTTGACGGGCGGCGCTCACTTGGCGATTTCCTTCAAGCCGAGGCGGATCAGGCTCCTGGCATCCGCTCCCTCGCCGGCAGCCCTGGCGGCGGCCGCAATCGCGGCGGCGGCCTGCGGCTGGCCATAGCCGAGATTGACCAGCGCCGAGACAGCGTCCGACACCGGCTGCGGAGCGCGTCTCTCATCGACCGCGCCGGAGAGGCGGATCACCGCCGGATCAAGATCCGCATAGGCGGGCGCCTTGTCCTTGAGCTCGGTGACGATGCGCTCCGCCACCTTGGGTCCGACCCCGGGCGCGCGCGCCACCGTGGCCTTGTCGCGCAGCGCGATGGCGGAGGCGAGATCGGCCGGCTTGAGCGTGCCCAGGATCGAGAGCGCGACCTTGGTGCCGACGCCCTGCACCGTCTGCAGCAGACGAAACCATTCGCGTTCGCCGTCGGACAGAAATCCGAACAGGCGAATCTGGTCCTCGCGCACATGGGTCTCGATCGCCAGCGTGACCGGCTCGCCGGCGGCCGGCAGCGCCTGCAGGGTCCGGCCCGAGCAATGCACCAAATAGCCGACCCCATTGACGTCGAGAATGACGAAATCCTCGCCGTACGAATCGATGATGCCCTTGAGCTTGCCGATCATCGCGCCGCAACCTTGAGCAAAACGCTCTGCCGGTGGTGTGCATGGGTTACCGCGACGGCGAGCGCATCGGCGGCGTCATGGGTGCGGGGATCGGCCTTGGGCAGGAGCACGCCGAGCATCATGCGGATTTGCGCCTTCTCGCCGTGACCGACCCCGATGATGGTCTTCTTCACCAGGTTGGGGGCGTATTCGGCGACCGGCAGGCCGGCGATCGCCGGCACCAGCATGGCGATGCCGCGCGCCTGGCCGAGCTTGAGGGTGGCGGAGGCATCCTTGTTGACGAAGGTGGCCTCCACGGCGGCCTCGTCGGGCGCGTGCTCATCGACCACGCGGCGCAATCCGTCATGAATGGCCAGAAGACGAATGGCGAGCCCGGCCCCATCCTGGGTCGGCAGCGAGCCGCAGGCCAGAAACATCAGCCGGTTGCCCTCGATCGCGATCATGCCCCAGCCGGTGCGGCGGAGCCCCGGATCGATGCCGAGAATGCGAATCGGGCGTCCCATGCTGCTGCGGTGATAACCCTGGCGGCGCCTTCCGCCTAGCTCCAGACCTTCGGATTCCGCGCTTGGTCTCACTTTCCCGCTCGCGCTGATCGCCAGCGCCGACGAGGTGATCGAATAATGTGCCTTCCGTAGAGTGGGCAAAATCGCATGTCGCACCGTTGCAGCGTGGGCACGGCGCACGGGCGATTTTGCCCACGCGGAGGGACGCAACAACGCGCCTTTGCCCACCCTACCGGCGGCCGCAAGAGTCTCAGCGTATTTCGATGTGACGAGCATCACAGGCATCCGCGCCGATTGGCGGCATATAGGGGCAGATGTGACGGACACATCGAAGCAGCCCTGCGGGGCCTGCCAACTCAAGGGACACCGCCATGCGCAAGCTCATGATCTCGGCCGCTACCGCCGCCGCTTTGGTCTCGGCATTCAGCGTGAGTTCCGCCGTCGTCGCATTCGAGCACTCGCACGCCGCCGCCGCACCGAGCACGCAATCACATTCGGCGCGCGTCGCCGATGGCGAGGGCGCCTTTCATCACGGCCACCTCCCGCTGTTGATGCCCTGACGAGCAGGCCCGAGCTCGGGGCGCGGCAATCCGCCAGAGCGCCCCGCCAGCCGGAGACGCAAGCCGAGTAGCACGCTCGAATATCGCTGTTGACACTAATCCCGGAGTCGCCATGTTGGTTGGTAGGCCAAGAGCCGCGCATTGAGGCGTCCAGCCGCGTTGGGACCAGCATGCGAGTGACCATTGTGGGATCTGGCGACGCCTTTGGTTCGGGGGGCCGGTTCAACACCTGTTTCCACGTGGAATCCGCGAATGGCGCTCTATTGATCGACTGCGGCGCCTCGTCGTTGGTTGCGCTCAAAGCGCGCCGCATCGATCTCAACCGCCTCGACGGCATCATCATCTCTCACCTGCATGGCGATCATTTCGGTGGAGTGCCGTTCCTGCTGATCGACGCGCAGTACCAGAGCCGGCGCCAGCGACCGCTGCTGATCGCGGGCCCGCCCGGCACACGTGCGCGACTCGATGCGGCGCTCGAATTGTTCTACCCGGGCGCAACCGCCACCAGCTGGCGATTTGCCTGGGAGGTGGTCGAGATCGAGCCCGGCACGCCACAGAAGCTACTCGGTCATCGCGTCGTCACCGCCGAGGTCGCGCATATGTCGGGCGCGCCTTCGACGGCGATACGCCTCTCGAACGGCAAGGTCACGCTCGCCTATTCGGGCGACACCGAATGGACCGACGCCTTGCTGCCGATCGCGGCCGACGCGCAATTGTTCATCGTCGAATGCTGGGGCTACGTTGCCAGGACGCCGCAGCACATGACCTGGAAGGCGCTCGAACCGCGGCTGCCGGAGCTGCGCGCGCACCGCATCATGATCACGCACATGAATCCGACGGTGCTGGCCCACCTCGACGAGATCCGGCCGGCCGGCGTGCTCGTCGCCGAAGACGGCGCCGTCATCAACCTCTGAAAGCATGTCCGACAAGAGATCCGCAGCCTTCAATGCACAATCCGGCGCGCATCATCATCGTTGACGACGTCGAGGCCAACCGCGACATCCTCAGGACGCGGCTCGAGGTGCACGGCTATGATCTGCTCGAAGCCAGCGACGGCGAGCAGGCCCTGGCCATGATCAAGCAGCATCGCCCCGACCTGGTGCTGCTCGATGTCATGATGCCGAAGATCGACGGCATCGAAGTCTGCCGCCGCCTCAAGGCTGGCACCGAGTTTCCATTCATGTCGGTCATCCTGGTGACGGCGAGAACTGACAGCCAGGACGTGGTGGAGGGCCTGGAGGCCGGGGCCGACGAATATCTGACCAAGCCGATCGATCAATTCTCGCTGGTCGCGCGCGTCAAGTCCGCACTTCGGCTGAAGGAGCTGCATGATCGAGTGGCGGCGCAGGCGGCGGACCTCGCCGCCTGGAACCGGGACCTGGAGCGGCGGGTCGCCGAGCAGGTGCAGGAGCTCGAGCGGGTGGGCCGGCTGAAGCGTTTCCTGGCACCGCAGATTGCCGAAATGATCATCTCCTCGGGCGACGACCGGATTCTGGAGAGCCACCGGCGCGAAATTACCGTGGTGGTTTGCGATCTGCGCGGCTTCACCGCATTTTCCGAAACTGCCGCTCCCGAGGATGTCATGGGAGTGCTGCGCGAGTATCAATCCGGGCTCGGGACGCTGGTCGACAAGTTCGAGGGAACGGTCGAGCGCTTCACCGGGGATGGCATGATGGTCTGGTTCAACGACCCGTTACCGTGCTCCGACCCGTGCAGCCGTGCCGCCCGAATGGGGGTCGAGATGCGCGATTGCGTAGCCGCGCTGGCGTCCACGTGGCGCAAGCATGACCATGATCTCGGCTTCGCCGTCGGGATGGCGCACGGTTACGCGACGCTCGGCCGCATCGGGTTCGAGCGGCGGTTCGATTACGCGGCGGTCGGCATGGTGGTGAATCTCGCCGCCCGCCTGTGCGGGGAGGCAAGCGACGGGCAGATCCTCATCGACAGCCGCGTGCACGCCGCCATCGAGGAGATTGCGGATGCGGAGCCGGTCGGCGAGCTCAAGCTCAAGGGTTTCAATCGGCCGGTCAAAGCGTTCAATTTGCAAGGGATACGGTGAGTCGCGGCCGAAAGCAGCACGCGGTTAGAGCGTTTTCAGGAAAGAAGCATGCCCTCGCCAACGGGTCCGGCCGAAGGCCGGCCCGATGATAAACTCCCGCGAGGGGGGAATCCGGTTTTCCGTCCGAAAATGCGACAACGCAAAAACACCAGCGCATATGCGCGGAGCCAGGGGCCATGACCAGGGAAGCCGCCACCCCGCAGGACATTGCCCAGCTGCTCGCGAAGAGCCTGCTGTTCGGCGCGCTCGACGAGGCGGCACGCCGCGAGCTGGCGGGCCGGGTTCGCCGGCAGAATTTCAACGTCGGTGAACCGATCTTTCACGTCGGCGCGCCGGGACAGAGCATGATGGTGATTCTCAACGGCACCGTGCGGGTGTCGTTGCCGGGGCCGCGCGGAAAAGGCGTCATCCTTGCCGACCTCGGCGCGGGCGAGCTGCTTGGCGAGGTCGCCCTCCTCGACGGCAAGGAGCGCTCGGCCGACGCGACCTCGCTCACGAAATGTGAGCTGCTCGTGCTCGAACGACGCGATGTCATCGCATTCCTGGAGAACCGGCCGGACGTATGCCTCAAGCTCCTCGAGCTGATGTGCGCGCGGTTGCGGAAGTCCGACCAACGGATGGCGGACATCGCCTTCTTGGAACTATCGATGCGCTTGGCAAAGCTTCTGCTCGATCGGATCGGCCCGCAACGCGCCGGCGCCAAACCCAAGCTCTCATTGTCGCAGAGCGAGCTCGCCGGCATGATCAATGCGACCCGCGAGAACGTCAATCGCTGCCTGCGCAACTGGGAGCGTCAGGGTATCGTCGATCTCGATGAACGCTGGATCATCGTCCTGCAGCGCGACACGCTTGGCGCAATTGCGGAATATTCCTGATTTTGGGGGCAGCTGGCCCGTCCATCCGGTGTGACGCGGGTCACAGGCATGCGCGCGATTTTGCGCGACAACCGGCGCGGATGTGAGTGGTCGCGCTGCTCGCCCGCGCCGACGCGGTGATCGAATGACGCCGCCGATCCGGCTCACGCGCTCAGCTTGCGCATGAGCGCGTCGGAAATCTCGAAATTGGCATAGACGTTCTGCACGTCGTCCTGCTCGTTGATGGCTTCGATCAGCTTGAGGACCTTCTCGCCCTGCTCGTCGTCGACCTCGACGGAATTCTGCGGCTTCCACATGAGCGCGGTCTTGCGCGGCTCGCCGAATCTCGCCTCCAGGGCTTTGCCCAGCGCAGCCAGCTGATCCGGCGTCGTATAGATTTCGTGCCCGCCCTCGCCCGACACGACGTCTTGCGCGCCGGCATCGATCGCGGCCTCCAACATGGCATCGGGGCTGGCCGCCTTGGCGTCGTATTCCACCACGCCGAGATGGTCGAACATGAAGGATACCGCGCCGGTTTCTGCGAGATTGCCGCCGCTCTTGGTGAAGATCGAGCGCACCTCGCCGGCGGTTCGATTGCGGTTGTCGGTCAGGACCTCGACGATGACGGCGATGCCGCCGGGGCCGTAGCCCTCATAGCGGATCTCGTCGTAGCTTTCCGCTTCGCTGCCGGTCGCCTTCTTGATCGCGCGCTCGATCGAGTCCTTCGACATGTTCTCGGCGCGCGCCGCGATGATGGCGGCACGCAGGCGCGCATTCATGCCCGGATCGGGCAATCCCAGCTTGGCCGCCACCGTGATCTCGCGCGCCAGCTTGCCGAACAGCTTGGACTTGACCGCGTCCTGCCGCCCCTTGCGGTGCATGATGTTCTTGAACTGTGAATGTCCGGCCATGGCCTTGGTCCCGTGGTCTGCTGTCTGCCCGGCTGCACGATCGGCCGGCGCCGATCTCGGATCGCCTCGCGCCGGCCGGATCAATCCGACCTGCGATAACGACTTCCAAATGGAATGGGTTGAAGTCGGCGCCTTATAGGACGGAGCGGCGGAGAAATAAAGTTAGTCCCAGAATGCCGGCCGTGCCTGCTCGAGCCGGCCGCCCAGGCGGACGCCGGCGATGCGCTGCGCGAGCCCGGTCGAATCGTCGGTCTCCACTGCGACCGCGCACAGGGTCGCCTCCCCCAGCGCCGGCTCGAAGCGGCTGGTGGGAATGCGATGCAGAAAGCGGTTGAGCGGCTCGTCCTTGGCCATGCCGATGATGGAATCGTAGTCGCCGGTCATGCCGACGTCCGAGATGAAGGCGGTGCCGCCCGGCAGGATCTGATGGTCGGCGGTAGGCGCATGGGTATGGGTGCCGACCACCAGGCTGGCGCGACCGTCGCAGAAATGCCCCATCGCCTGCTTCTCGCTGGTGGCTTCGCCATGCATGTCGACGATGATGGCGTCGGCCGTCGCCGCAAGCGGGTGCGCCGCCAGCTCGCGCTCGACCGCCACGAACGGGTCGTCGAGCGGGTCCATGAAGATGCGGCCCATGGCATTGACCACCAGCACATGGGCGCCGCTGCGGGTCTCCAGCAGAGCCGCGCCGCGGCCGGGCGTTCCGGCCGGATAGTTGAGCGGACGGATCAGGCGCGGGGCCCGCTCGATGAACACCAGCGCTTCCTTCTGGTCCCAGGCGTGATTGCCGAGCGTGATTGCATCCGCGCCGGCATCGACGAGGTCCTGATAGATCGCCTCGGTGATGCCAAACCCGCCGGCCGCGTTCTCGCCGTTGATGACGACGCAATCGAGCCGCCAGTCGCGCACCAGCCGCGGCAGCCGCTCAAGCACGATCGCGCGCCCGCTGCGCCCCACGATATCGCCGATGAAAAGAATGCGCATCCCGCTCACGCCCGCCGCAGGTCGATCACTTCGCGCTCGGTTAGCACGATATCGAGCAGCGCGTCGTGGGGGGTGGCGGGTACCGCGGCAATCTCCTGGGCCGCGAACGCCACGCCGATCGCCACGACGGCTTGCGTTGCCCGCAACGCCGCGATGGTCAGGTCGTAATAGCCGGCCCCGTAGCCGATGCGGTGGCCGCTCCGGTCGAACGCGAGCAACGGCACGATCACGATCTCGGGCGCGACGGCGGGCGCCGAAGGCTCCGGCTCGCGAATTCCCCAGACCCCGGCGGCGAGCGGCGCCCCGAATGCCCAGGCCCGCATGATCAATGGCTGGCCCCGCCCGGCCACCGCCGGCAGCGCGAGGCGGGCGCCCGCGGCGGCGAGCTTGCGCATCAGCGGCAGCGGATTGAGCTCGCTCTTCATCGGCATGAAGCCGGCCACGATCGTGCCGGACTTGACCGCAACCGGAAATGTTCGCGCCGCGATCGTTTCGGCGGCTTGCGCGCGTTCCGTCGCGGGCAGCGCATCGCGGCGCGCAAGCGCTGCGCGCCGCAGCTCGGCTTTGGCGGGGGCCGAAATGGAGTGAGGCATGACGCTCGATAGGATGCGGAGCCACGATGGCCGTCGGAGTGTTCGATCCCGGGTTCCCTACGCAAGTAGGTGGGCGCCATTTGCCCGGACCCACGAGCCCGGACAGGGACAGCTCCCGTGAGATCGATAAGGCCCCGGGGATAATGCTCCTAACGCACCCCGCAGCCCCGCCCCGCCAATGTAATGCGGTCAGGCGCCCGGCGCCACCCGGCAAG
>DASXXS010000015.1:0-5035 GCA_036502925.1 Xanthobacteraceae bacterium | reverse complement strand
GGTGCCGAGCGACCCGCGCGCCTCCGCCATCGTGGCGGCGGCCCAGCGGTTGTTCCAGGCGATCGGCGTCTGGGACGCCGTCGCCGGGGAGGCGCAGCCCATCCTCGACATGGTGGTGACCGACAGCCGGCTCACCGATGCGGTTCGGCCGGTCTTCTTGAGCTTCGACGGCGACGTGGAGCCGGGCCAGCCGTTTGCCCACATGGTGGAGAACGGTCCGCTGCAGGCCGCGCTGCTGGCCCGGGCGCGCGAAACCGGCGTCGTGCTGCGGCCGGCCGGGATCGCGGACTCCGCTCTGTCACCGGGAGGAAGCCAAGGAACCTCTGTGAGCGTCGGGCTTGCCGGCGGAGCGCGCCTGCGGGCGCGGCTCCTGGTTGCCGCCGACGGCGCGCGCTCGGGCATCCGCGAGCGCGCCGGCATCCCGACGCGCGGCTGGAACTACGGGCAGTCCGCCATCGTGGCCACGGTTGCTCATGAGCGCGACCATGGCGGGCGCGCCGAGGAACATTTTCTTCCCGCCGGTCCATTCGCGATCCTGCCGCTCAAGCATTGCCGTTCCTCGATCGTGTGGACCGAGCATGCGGCAGAGGCCGAGCGCATCCTGGCGCTCTCCGGACGCGATTTTCATGCCGAGCTGGAGCGCCGCTTCGGGCTGCATCTGGGCGAGATCGAGGTGGTGGGGGAGCGTCGTGCCTATCCGATCGGCTTGTGGGTGGCGCGTGACTTCATCGGGCCGCGCCTGGCGCTCATCGGCGATGCCGCTCACGTGATCCATCCGATTGCCGGGCAGGGACTCAATATGGGTCTCAAGGACGTGGCCGCGCTGGCCGAGACCATCGTGGATGCGGCGCGGCTCGGGCTCGATCCGGGGACAGCCGCGGTGCTGGAGCGCTACCAGCGCTGGCGGCGGTTCGACACCATGGCGATGGGGGTGGCGACCGACGGCCTCAACCGGCTCTTTTCCAATCGCTCCGACGTCCTGCGCCTGGTCCGCGACGTCGGCCTCGGGCTGGTCGATCGCCTGCCCGGGCTCAAGCAGCTGTTCATCCGCGAGGCTGCCGGCCTCCTCGGCGAGGTGCCGAAGCTGCTCAAGGGCGAGGCGCTTTAGCCGGAGCATCGCCGGGAAGAAGAACACTTGCCCCGGGCTTGACCCGGGACCGTCTCAAACGCCGGAATCCGGAACGGTCCCGGCTCCATAGCGCGTCGAAGACGCGCGTAAACGCGCTAATGGCCGGGACAAGTGTGGCACTATCGTGCTGATCTGATTCCGCTCACGCCCGCGCGCGCCGCCGCAAACCATCAATCGAGCGGCATCGACAAGATGTGGTCGCGGAATGCCGGGCGGGCTGCGAGCGCAGCGTACCAGCGCTCGAAATTCGGGAGCGGCGGCCGCTCCGGCACCAGCGCATGAAACCGGTAACCGAAAATGCCGACCGGAATGTCACCCATGGAGAACGCATCGCCCGCCACATAGGCGGTCCTGGCGAGCTGGGCGTCGAGGATCTTGATCGCCGCTGTGGTCCTGGCCTTCGAGGCCTCGATGGCGGCGAGGTCGCGCTTCTCCGGCGGCGTGCGTACCAGCCCCCAGAAGGTTTCGTGGATGGCCGGGCCCAGCACCGACAATTGCCAGTCCATCCATTGGCCGGCCCGGGCGCGCGCTTTCGGATCGGCCGGCTCCAGCGCGCCCTTGCCATGCAGCCCGGCGAGGTAGCGCAGGATCGTGTTCGATTCCCAGAGCACCAGGTCGCCATCCTCGAGCGTCGGCACCAGTCCGTTCGGGTTGAGCGCCAGATAGGCGGCTTCGCGGTTGCGGCCGAACGCGCCCGCGATGTCGATGCGCTCATGGGCAAGCTTGAGCTCGCCGATGCCCCACATCACCTTCTGCACATTGGCCGAGTTCTTGCGCCCCCAGATTTTCAGCATGGGCCGGTTCCTTGGCGTGGTGGGGAGAAAGAGGGTGGGCGGCGCTCAATCGAGCGGACGCGCCTCCTCGGGCAGCATGATCGGAATGCCGTCGCGGATCGGGTAGGCGAGCTTGGCCGAGCGCGAGATCAATTCCTGCTTCTCCTGGTCGTATTCGAGCGGGCCCTTGGTCAAAGGGCAGACCAGGATTTCAAGCAGCTTGGGATCGATGCTGCCGGGAGGACGATCGGACGGCGCGGTGGTCATGCAAAGGCTCCGTTTCGGTTGGGTGGCGAATAGGGAATAGCGAGTAGTGAGTAGCGAGTAGTGAGTAGTGAATTAGTTAAGAGCCAATGGCTACTCCCCGTCTTACTATTCGCTACTCGCTATTCACTGCTCATTGCAACGGGGTCCCGCCCGGGGTGCGGCCCTTGGCAAGCTCGATCTCGGTGACCGCCACCAGGATCTCGGCGCGGGTCTTCAAATCGGGCGCCTCCAGCAGCGCCTGCTTCTCGGCTGCCCCGTACGGCGACATCATGGCGAGCGCGTTGACCAGCGCCTCGTTTGGCGCATTCTCGATTCCCTCCCAGTCGGCCTTGAGATCATTGGCCTTGAGAAAATCCGACAGCGCCTTCAGCAGGCTCTCGCGGTCGACCGCGTCCTCGCCCTTGTGGCCGACGAAATCATCGGCGAACGGCACGTAGGTCACCCGGCATTGGCGGTAGGGCGTGGCGACGCCCAGCTCGGCTTCGACGCGGAAGCGGGCGATGCCGGTGAGCTGGATCATGTAGCGGCCGTCGCCGGTCTCGGTCAGTTGCGTGACGCGCCCGACGCAGCCGACCTTGTAGAGATTGGGCCGCTCCTCGGGACCCGGATGCGCCGGGTCGGGCTGGATCATGCCGATCAGGCGGCGACCCGATGCGAACGCGTCGTCGACCATCATCAGGTAGCGCGGCTCGAAGATGTTGAGCGGCAATTGTCCGCGCGGCAGCAGCAGCGCGCCCGCCAGCGGAAACACCGCGATCACCTCCGGGAGATCGGCGGGCCCGAGATAGCGTGCGTTCATCGGCATCGTGGCTCTCCCAATCCGCCGCCGCCGGATGGCACGATCGATACCGTGCGGGTTGCCTCACGCGAACAGGATGGACGACAGCCGTTTGCGCCCCGCCACCGTGGCCTCGTCGATCGGGCCCCAGGCCTCGAAGAACTGCACCAGCTGCTTGCGCGCGCCGTCGTCGTTCCATTTGCGGTCGCGGCGCACGATCTCGATCAGGTTGTCGACCGCCTCCTGCCGGCGATTCTCGGCATTCATCGCCACCGCCAGATCGAACCGCGCCTGATGATCGAGCGGATTGGCCTTGACCTTCTGCTCCAGTTCGTTGATCGGGCCGACCGACTTGGCCTGCTCGGCGAGCTCGAGCGCGGCGCGCGCGGCGGCGACCGGGGTCTCGTTGCGCTTGGCTTCCGGCACCATGGCGAGCGTCTGCCTGGCCTGCTCGATCGCGCCGCTCGCCACCTGGGCGCGGGTGAGCCCGGCCAGCGCCGCCGCATTGGCGGCATCCTCGGCCAGGATTTGCGCATAGAGATCGGCGGCGCCGGCCGCGTCGCCGGCGGCGAGCGCCGCGTCCGCCGTCTTCAGCAGATCTTTCTCCTCGCCGCCGATGCGGTCCTTGGTGAGCCGCTCGATGAAGGCCGTCACCTGGGCCTCCGGCAGCGCCCCCATGAAGCCGTCGACCGGCTGGCCGTTGACGAAGGCGAACACCGCCGGGATCGACTGGATGCCCAGCTGCCCCGGGATCGCCGGGTGCTTGTCGATGTCCATCTTGACGAGTTTGACCTTGCCCTTGGCGGCCCGCACCACCTTTTCCAGCACCGGGGTGAGCTGCTTGCAGGGCCCGCACCACTCCGCCCAGAAATCCACCAGGACCGGCTGGCGCTTGGATTCCTCGATCACGTCCTTCACGAACGTCTGCGTGGTGGTGTCCTTGACGGCCGCCTCCGCGACCGCTGTCGCTCCGGCATTCTGCAGCATGTCGATCAGGTCCTTGCGGCTTGGGGTTTTTCGGGTCCGTTCCGGTCGGCTCGCTCCGGCGGCGGCTCCGGGCCGGTTCAGCGGCGTCCGAAATCTCAATCCAGCCAATTAAATGGTGTCCATGGGGGTGATTGCAATCGGGGTCAAGGGCTCGGCGGCGCGTCCGCGACCGCCAGGATGCGGGGCGGATGGCCGGTCGCGGCCAGGAATTTGACCAGGTCGTCGCGCGCGATCGAGGTCGTCATGGTGTTGCGCAGCGGATGATAGTTGAGCATCTGGTGGCGCATCATGCCGGCATCGAGCACCACGCTCACCCGCGCGTCCGTGTCGTTGAGCGCCGCGAACGGGGTGACGGCGCCGGGCTCGACCCCGAGCGTCGCGCGCAAAAGCTCGGCCGAGCCGAACGAGAAGCGGCCGCTGGCGCCCAGCCGGCGGTGGAGCGATTTGAGCTCGATCGCCGCATCCTCGAGCGCCACCACCAGGAACAGGGCGTCCTTCTTGTCCTTGAGGAACAGGTTCTTGGTATGGCCGCCGGCAATCTGGCCGCGCAGCGCGCGCGCTTGCTCGACCGTGAACGCCGGCGCATGGGCGACGGTCGCATGCGCGATGCCGAGCCGGTCGAGATAGGCGAACAGGTCGTCGGGCGTGGCGGGCATGGCGGGAGGCAGAGGACGGACGACAGAGGACGGAGGACAGAGGACAGAGGACGGAGGACAGAGGACAGAGGAAGGAGGAAGGAGGAAGGAGGCAAAGGCAAAGGCAAAGGGATGGCGGCCGAGGATGAACCTCCGGGGGCGCAAACCAACCGCCCCCTCTCTGTCCTCCGTCGTCTGTCGTCCGTCCTCCGTCCTCCGGTTGCAAATCCGGCCGCCATTTGGCATAGCATGCCGCAGGCGGTCCAGTCCGCCTTGCCCAAACGGATGCGGGTGTAGCTCAGGGGTAGAGCACGACCTTGCCAAGGTCGGGGTCGAGGGTTCGAATCCCTTCGCCCGCTCCAACATTACCTTTATGTCCAGCCCGGAGACATAGGTGACAGAACGTACCTAAGACATGGGTGACAACCTCGGGCCGAAGGGGTTGTCGAGGGGTTGCAGGGTTTTC
>DASXXS010000014.1:0-15682 GCA_036502925.1 Xanthobacteraceae bacterium | reverse complement strand
ACCCGGAGGCCGGCCCGAGGGGGTTCCGTCCTGGCCCAGTACGGCGCACATTGGCCACAGGATCAAAATGTGCCCGTTTTTAGCAGGAAACGGCTGGAGCGGGTGAAGGGAATCGAACCCTCGTCATCAGCTTGGAAGGCTGTTGCTCTACCATTGAGCTACACCCGCATCAGGAATCAGTAATCAGGGATCAGAAATCAGGCGTTCCGGCGCGTTTTGGCATTCTGATTACTGATCCCTGACTACTGTCCCCTGACTGGTGGGGGAGGTAGGACTCGAACCTACGAAGGCGTAAGCCAGCGGATTTACAGTCCGCCCCCTTTGCCGCTCGGGACACTCCCCCATCGCGCGCGTAACTAAACATTCGCAATGGGTTAGGCAATAGCGCTGGCGCGGCTCGCATCGCCTGGTGCCGGCCCGCCATGGCCCTTTTGAGCGGCATCGGCCGAGCGGGCCGACATCGAGCACCGCCGCGGATAACCGCCCCGCGCCATAAGCCCTCAGGCGGGCGGCAGCGGCTGCGGAATCTCCTGCGCCGCACCGCACTTGCCGGCTATTCGATGCTCAGCTCGCTTTCCCGCGCCACGCGCTCGTGCGGCTCGGCCAGGTTCCTGATGCGATACTCGAATTCGCCATCCCGCTCGGGCAGCTGCCTGATCACCTCAAAGGCTCCGAGCGCGGCGTTCACATAGAACGGCGTGGTACGAAACTGCACGGCCTGTCCAACGCGAAACTTGTGAGCAGCCATCGGGTGCTCCAAATCGGTAAGAGTGCTCCCTGTTCGATTCCAGTGGCTTGAGCCCGCCCCAGTATAGCTTGGTCCAATGGCCCCTAAGTATAGCCTAGTCCAAGGGCCAGTATCGCGACCATTCAGTGCCCATATTGTGGCGGCCGGCGCGCGCTCATGCCCGCTCGCACTTGTGATATTTCGGTTGTGTCGGCGCGCGCCCTGCACGAGAAGAGCGGCATGGCCAAGCGCGAATGGAAACCCGATTGGAAGCGGCGAACGGCTGGCAAGCCGAGGCACGCTGGGCAGCCGCCGGCGACACCAGGCCAGCGTGCAAGCCGGCGGCCGGTTCAGCAATCGGGCCACGCGCATGATCCCGACGGGCCGGCGATCCTCTACGGATGGCACCCGGTCAAGGCAGCGCTGGAAAATCCGGCGCGCCGCATCCGCCGCCTGCTCGCCACCGAGAACGCAGTGCGCCGCCTCGCCGAGGACCATGTGCCGCTGCGGGTCGAGCCCGAGCTGGTGCGTCCGCAAGCCATCGCCCAGCGGCTTTCGCCCGACGCCCTCCATCAGGGTCTGCTGGTGGAAGCCGATCCCCTGCCCTCGCCCGCGCTCGAGGACATCGAGCCCGCGGGCATCGTGCTGGTGCTCGACCAGATCACCGATCCGCACAATGTGGGCGCCATCGCGCGCTCGGCCGCCGCTTTTGCGGTGTCGGCCATCGTCACCACCGCCCGCCACAGTCCGGAGGCGACCGGCGTTCTGGCCAAGTCCGCCTCGGGCGCGCTCGAATACGTCCCGCTCGTCACCGTGCAGAACCTCGCCCGCGCGCTAGCCGCGCTCAAGCAACGCGGTTACCTCGTGGTCGGGCTCGACAGCTCGGGCGGGGCGGATTTCGCCGCGGCGGCGATCCGCTCGCCGCTCGCATTGGTGCTCGGCGCCGAGGGCAAGGGCCTGCGCCAACTGACCCTCGCAACCTGCGATCAGGTCGCCCGGTTGGACCTGCCCGGCAAGATCAAGAGCCTCAATGTCTCGAACGCCGCGGCGCTTGCGCTCTATCTCGCGAGTAGGCGCCTCGCGCCGGCCTGACCCAAATCGAGCGTCATCGCGCCCGGTGAACCGGCCGGTAATCTTGATCGCCGGCGTCGCGGCAGCCGCAGCGGGGCCCGCCCGTTGGCCGCGCCCAAGTCCTTCAGTAATCTGTGCTTTGCGTTTGCGCTTGTTCGACAATTGCGTAAAATGGCACGCTTTCGTTCTAAGGTTATCGAATGACGCCGGTCGTCCGCGGGGGCCGATCGGCCAAACGGTGCGGTCTTCGCATCCCGCAAGGGAAACGCCGGCGGCACCCAAACGACGACCAAGACAGGGACAACGCCCATGGCTGCTCAAATTCCAAAGGATTTCCGGACCGTGATCGTCGCCGCGTCGGTGGGAAACGTCATCGAGTGGTACGACTTCTATATTTTCGGGAGCTTGGCCGCGATCTTGTCGGTCAAGTTCTTCGAACAGTCCCACCCGGTTGCGGCGCTCTTGAGCACGATTGCGCTGTTCACCGCCGGATTCTTGATCCGTCCCTTGGGGGCATTCCTCTTCGGATGGCTGGGCGACCGGGTGGGCCGCAAGTATACGTTCCTCATCACCCTCACCGGAATGGGGCTCGGCACCGGGGTGATCGGGTTGATCCCGAGCTTCCAGTCGATCGGTGTGAGCGCCGCCTTCATCCTCTTCGGTCTGCGGATGATCCAGGGGCTGTGCTTGGGCGGCGAATATGGCGGCGCCATCACCTACGTCGCCGAGCATGTGTCGGACGAGCGCCGCGGCTACTACACCGGCTGGCTGCAGACATCTCCAACTCTTGGGATCGTGGTGTCGATGGCGGTGATCGTCGGCACCCGGGCGTATCTCGGCACCGAGGTGTTCAACGACTGGGGGTGGCGCGTCCCGTTCCTGGTTTCCTTCCTGCTGGTGGCGATCGCGATCTACATCCGCCTGCAGCTGCAGGAGACGCCGATTTTCCAGGAGCTCAAGGCCAAAGGTCAGATGACCAAGAATCCCTGGAAGGAGGCATTCCTCAGCGCCAATTTCAAATTCGTGGTCATCGCCAGCATCGTGGTGATCGGTCAGGGGGTGGTCTGGTACAGCGGCCAGTTCTGGGCGCTGTACTTCCTGCAGCAGGTCTCCAAGGTGGACGTGGTGACCTCGAGCTTCATCGTGGGAATCGCGCTGCTCCTGGCCACGCCGAGCTTGATCCTGTTCGGCTGGCTGTCCGACCTGATCGGCCGCAAGCCCGTGATCCTGGGAGGCATGTTGCTTGCCGCGGTCACCTACTATCCCCTGTACTCATGGCTCGGCACGGTCACCCAGCCTAACAACATCAACTATCCGGTCGCGGTCTTCATCATCTTCATCCTCGTATGCTATGTCGGGATGGTCTATGGGCCGATCGGGGCGTTCCTGGCGGAATACTTCCCCGCAAGGATCCGCTACACGTCGGTGTCCGTGCCCTATCACATCGGCAACGGCTGGGGCGGCGGGCTGGTGCCGTTCATCACCTCGGCGGCCTACCAGGCCACCGGCAGCGTTGGTTACGCGCTGATCTACCCGATCGTCGTTCCCATGGTGTGCTTCGTGCTCTCCCTCTTCCTGATGCCGGAGACCCGTCGTATCAGCATCTGGCAGCCGGTCGCAGCCAAGGCGGCGTCCTAGCGCGCTGTCTCTGACACTTGTTGCGGTTGCTGAGGGAGCGGCTTCCCTCGCCCTCCCCGGACTTGATCCGGGGATTGCGGGGAGAGGGAAGGCCACCAAGCGCAAACCGGAACTCGGCCCGGTGAGGGGGCGCTTCCACAAGCTCAGACTCGTGGGAGCGCCCCCTCATCCCGACCTTCTCCCCGCACGCGGGGAGAAGGAGACCGAGCGCGCTCGCCCTTGCCGATGCTTCGACACTGCTGAAAGCCTTCGGCCGCATGATCCAGGCCGCCGGAACTACCGGCGAACGAAACCTCAGACGCGGGAGGCGTGCATGATTACCAAGGCCGGTGCGGCAATCCTTGTCATGGCCAGCATGGCCTGGTCCGCGAGCGCGTTCGCGGACTGCGCAGCCGGCATCGTTCCGGAACGGCTCTCGTGCCTGAACCAGGAGCTGGAAACGCTGAAGGCGCAATCCGCCAAGGAAATTGCCGGCCTGCGAGCCGACATCCAGATGCTGCGCAATCAGCTGCTCAGGCTCAGGGAAATCGTCGACGGGCTGCCGCCGGCGGCGAGCATCGCGCGCCTGGATGAGGATGTGAACGTGCTGTGGGAGCCGCAGGACGGCTGCCTGGCCTGGACCGGCCCGCAGCTCAACGCGGCCGCGCCGGAAGGGGGCGGATCGATGCAGGTTTTTGCGCCCTGCACCAAAGCGCCTAATCCCGACAGCGTCTTGTGGAGGTTGCGGAGAGCGCCGCTCCCCCGCTGATCCGCAGACCCATGGCATTCGCCCCTGCGCCCTGCCCGTTTTTCCGTCCCGGAACGGCGGCACCGGAAAAATGCCGGCGCCTTGTGCAGCAGAATTCGGCGGGGGAAAAATAAGAAGCCCCGGCCAAGGGGCGTCGGGGGGGACGGGAAAGGCCGGGGCTTCAGTCCCGGGCGACTATGCAACGCTTACTAGCACCACACGCCCTCCCGGAAACCTCGATATATGCCGTCCGGCCGGTCCCGCCATTGGCCTCACGAAAACGTGTGGACCGGCGCCTGGTGCTCTGACTGTGACGGTTGTTTCGTACTTGTCCCGGGCCAGCAGCGCGTTTACGCGCGTCTTCGACGCGCTATGAGCCGGGACCGTTCCAAACGCCGGCATGTGGAACGGTCCCGGATCAGCGGAGCACCGCTCCGCATAGCCCGCGAAGACGGGCGTGAACGCCCTTATGAGCCATAGCGCGTCGAAGACGCGCGTAAACGCGCTGATGGCGCTGCACCGCATCCGGGACACAAGCGCTATCGCGACGGCGAGGGCGGCGGATTCGTCGTCATCCGATGCACGTCGCTGCCGCCGTTGGGCATTTGCTGCGGCGGCGGAGCCTAGGGTGTGACGACTGTGCCGGTGCTCACCGTGGGCGGGTCAGCCTGCCGGATATTGTTGACCGTGTTGGTGGCGCGATCGAGATTGCCGTTCTGCGCGTAGGCCGTCGGCGCGAGAAGAAGGCCGAGCGGGAGTGCCAACAAAATCCGGGTTCGCATGATATTTTCTCCGTAAGCAAGCAAGCCTGTCTTTGGCATCGTGAGCGCTACCATTGTCGCGCCGCGCTGCCTAGCCGCGTGTCCCGGATGTGGTGCAGCGGAGTTTGGAACGGTCCCGGCTCAAGGCCGGGACAAGTAGAAAACAACCTGCCCGGCACGAGCGCCTGGCTCGCGACCGGACATCCCGGCCGGGCCGGGAATACACATCCGCGAGCGTCTGCGCGGCACGGCAATCGGCATTGCTGCCGATCGCGCCGCCGGCAGGGCCTTTTTCCGCATCACCAGGCGTACTGAAAGCCGGCGCGCCCGAGCCCCTGGATTTCGCTCCACGACTGGCTTCGGCTCACGGTACCGACCTCGGTTTGCGTCCGCTCGCTGAAGGCGATCGATCGGCCGGCATCGAGGCCCGCGGCAAATCCGACCGAGAACACGAGATTGCCGCGCAGCCTGATCATGCCCGCGACCCCAATGGCGTTCTTGCCGTCGAAGCCGCCCCAGTTTCCCGAAATGGCATAGTTGGTTCCGTTCGGCAGGTAGGGGGTCACCAGCGAGGTCGCCATCGCGATGCCGGTCGCCGCGCGCGAGTACTGTCGATCGATCGCGAATTGATTGGCGGTGATCTGGTGGGCATCCTGGCACGTATCGGTACCCGGGATATTAAAGAAACCGGGGCCGTACAGGCTGCAAATCCTGACATACTCCACCGGCTTCGCCTCACCCGTAGCCGCCAAGAGGGTAAGCGTTATCGCCAGAATGGTACCGCTGATCTGGATCCACGGGCCGAACGGAATGGCGCGTTGCGCCGCTGATTTGATCGAGCTCCACATTGGATGATCTCCGATTTTACGTTGTTGGGTTGCCGGGCCATTGCCGTTCAATAACGCGTCGTTGCTGCGCCGCCGCCGAAGCGGACGTTGAAGCCGGCCTTGACCACCTGGACTTGCTGATTGACGTCGAGTGGGTGAACTGGTGTGACGAACGAGACCGTTTGCTGCCCGAAAACGAGGTAGTCGTATTCGATCTTGGCCGATACGCTCTGCCAGAACGCCACCTCGAGCCCCACGCCTCCGGTCAAGCCCGTTCGCTGCTGGGTCACGGTCACGATATTGGGACCAGCCGGATTGAGGACGAAATCGACGTCGGCCCATGCGACCCCGCCCTTGAGGTAGCCGAGCCATTGCCCCATGGCGACGCCGAAGCGCACATCTCCGGTCGCCAGCGACCGGATGTTGGTGTTGGTCCCACCCACCGAAATGACGGGATCAAAGACGAAATTGCCGCGCAGCGAGGCCCAGTCCACATCGGCCTCTGCGCCGAGAACGAAATGGCCGACCTGCCAGTTGATCCCGATCTGCCCGCCGAAGACCGGCCCCGCCGAGGATATTATGAATGGGTTCCCCGCGCTGGTGATACTGGCTGTCGGATCGTCGAATCGGTTCCGGCCCCACGCTCTGCCGGCATGCGCCCCGACGTAGAAGCCGCTCCAGTCATAATCCGGCACCACCACCTCGCGCGGCGCCTTGATGGGCAAATCGGCCGCGACGGCGGCGCCACTGCCACACAATAGACCTGCGGCCGCCAACATTAGGAAGGAGATTTGGAACCGACACCTATTTGATATTCCTATCGATTTCATGATGACACCTCTGGTTTGGATGAACCACCTGATTAATGTCAGAAGGTGCACCACCGCGATGTCACTTTTCGGCCACAGTTGTAGAAATTCTTACCATTCTACCGTCCGCGCATCCGGCGCGTGGCCGCCTTCGTTTTTTGCGGCTGGTGTGATGATGATCTTCGGAAAGGGAATCCCGGCGAATTTTCCGGCCAGCCCATCCGGACCAGCGAATGGCGCGGAATTCTTCTCCGGAGCGGCCCGATCGCCGGCGACCGCGTCCGCTGTCCTTCACTTGAACGCAGATGCGTGCCGCTGCCGGGATCATGAACGCCGCATTTGCGAAGGCGCCGGGGCGGTGATATCGGCTTCGCGGGGTGGCCGTCGGCGAGAAGCCGACCGCAACGCCACCGCCAATTGAACAGGCGGAGTTTGCGTTTGCCGGGTTAGCTCAGCGGTAGAGCAGCGGTTTTGTAAACCGTTGGTCGGGAGTTCAATCCTCTCACCCGGCACCACTTACAATAAAAGCTCATATCCGCCGCGCGCGTCCCTCGGCGGCGTGGCCCGGCGAGCAAGAACCCCGGTTCGCAGCCGGATGGGTCGAGCACGGTTGGAAATCGGCAAGCACGCCACCGATAATAACTATCGTGCTCAATCCCGTTTTTGGAGCGGCAGGGCGCACCTTGATTGATCGAAACGAGGGGAACCTCGCGTCGGGTGGCTCCAACGTTGATCCGCTCAGTGCTGTGAGTGGTGAATGCGGCGAGCCAACTTCCGGGCGGGCGCATAGGCGCTTTGAGCACTGGGGTAATAACCGTTGACGCCGGAGTAAATCTCCTGGTCGGCGCGGTCGTAGGCATTCCTGACACGGCCGTATTGGGGATACCAATATGGGTGGTAAGCCGGATTTACTCCAGCCGTGCTGCCAGGCACCACATATCCTCCGGCGCGAGCCCCGGATGCAGCGCCGAGCACGAGGGCTGCCGCCAGCACAATCATGGCCTTGTTCAACATTGTTGCATTTCCCTTAGTCGCCTACGCCCCGGCGACTCGGAAATATGCGGGTGGCCCGCAGGCATCCATTAAATCTCCGTTTCGGAGAGACTATACTTGCGTTTAGTCCGAGCCATGGCTCGGACGGCCAGAGCCCATTGCGCCACGCGAGTCCCCGTGGGCGCGCGCCGGGGGAGACTGACGGAGCTCGCATTCTGCGATGCGGCCGCGGTTCCCGCCTTCGGCGCGCGCATGGTCTGCACCGGATGCCGGGATCGTCGGCGCCGACGTGCAGCCGCACTGGCAAGAGCGAGCGCAGCGCGATCACTTGACCGGCGTGCAACGGCGGCCGCGATGAAAGAGATCGTGCTCGTCACGCCTGCCGCGCCAAATTCTTAGCGCGGTGAATGATGCCTGTGGTGGGTCGTAGATGGTACGAAACCATAGGCGCTGCTGGCACTGCTGCTGGCACTGGGGTAACCAGCAGGGCAGTCGGCGTCGGAAGTGGGGTAATAAATATGGCCGCCGGCATCGAAACACGGGGCGAAGGCATAGGGATTGCCGCTCGGAGCGTTGTTGACACCAGGGTAATTGGGAAACCAGCGCGGGTGGTAAGCAGGATTTACTCCATCGGTGCTGCCGGGCAGCACATACCCGCTCGCGAGAGCCGAGGATGCAGTGCCGATGACGAGAGCCGCCGCTAATGCAATCTTGGTCTTGTTCAACATTGTTGTATCTCTTATTCGCTTTCGCCCCACTACCGGCAGATAGGTGGGTGGCCCGCGGGCATCCATTAGATATCCGTTTCACAGAGACTATACTTGCGTTTAGTCCGAGCTATGGCTCGGACGACCAGAGCCATTGCGCCAGGCGAGTCCCTCCGGGCGGGCGCCGGGGGAGACTGCCGGCGCTCTCTGATGCCCCCGGAGCGCCGGCAGGTACGCGGGGTCGTAGGGTGGATGATGGGGAGGTGATCATCCGCAACCGCGTGCAACATGACTCTTCCGCAAGCCGGCGCCGGCAAGCGTGAACCAGCTCACAGTGATGCGGAAAAAAGTCCGGGCCTGCGCGTTGTCACGGCTCCCCCAAGGCAAAGGGAGTGACATTCATTCCTTGGTTACGGTCGGCGCTGGTGTCGCGAAGGTTCGACAACGGGACGGCGTGAATGGGTTGAATCTGCGGTCCACGCCGCGCGATCCTCCGGGTGGCAGTCGGGGTAGCCCTCGAGCGCGGGACAGGTGGTGGCGCCGTCGCCTGGATCGGTCTCGACATCGTTCGCCACGGCCGCGGAAGCAGCGCCGAGAACGAAGGCCGCCGCGAGAGCAAGCTTCATGTTGTTGAACACAGCCAATTCTCCTCTTCGGTTGATCGATGAATTTCTCTCCTGCGGCGAGATCAACGAGGACGGCGTTTTATTCCGCGGGACTGCCTGCGACCGGCGGAGGAGCACACGGCGGATTCGCCGAATATTCCGTCCCTGGCGCCGGGCTCGACGACGGGGGGACGGTATGAGACCGTCACCCCGCACGTATCCTTCAACGCTTCCGCTCGATCCGTCATTGATCCGACCGGGCGCCGGCACTTCAGGCGGGGACCATCCAGATGATCCGCGTTGCATTCGTCATCGGGGATTACCCGCCCGCGCAGCGCCGCCTGCGCGAGGATGCGGCCAGGAGCTATTCGTCGGCCGATGTCGAGGTCGGCATCGTGTCGGTCGCGGCGCGGCCGTTCGATGGGCTCGGACCGGCGGAAATCCAGGCGGCCGCGCCGCTCTTCCATGACGCGTTTCGCCGCGCGGAGCGCGAAGGCTACGATGCGGTGGTGCCGCTCGGCATGCTCGATCTCGGGGTCGAGGGCGGACGCTCGGCGGTCGACATTCCGGTGGTAGCGCCGCTGCAGGCCGTGCTGCACGTGGCCGCGCAAGTGGGCGAGCGCTTCGGCGTGGTCTGCTACCATCCCTCCGCGATCCCGCGCCACCGGGCGCAAACCCGCGCCTATGGGATGGAATCCTTCATCGCGGGACGGCGCGCCAGCGGCTTCTATCTCCAGCACATCGCCGACAATCGGGACAAGATGGTGGAATCGTTCCTCGCGGCGGCGCGCGCGCTGATCGCGGAGGACGGCGCCGACGTCATCATCGCGCAAGGCATCACCCAATGCCCGGTCGAGATGAAGCCGCGATGGCTCGCGGCCGAGCTCGGCGTTCCGGTGGTGGAGGGCATCGGCGCGCCGATCAGGATGGCCGCCATGCTGGTGGCGCTGGGCCTGCGGCAGAGCCGCGTCCGCTGGCCGAAGGAAGGCTCGCAGCAAACTTCGTAGCCCGCATGGAGCGGAGCGCAATGCGGGAGCGGCGGTCCCGGATTTCGCAAGCGCTCCATCCGGGCTACAAGCGCCTCACCCACACGCGCCCGCGCTCATGAGCCCTTGCGCAGGAACACATAATCCGCCGAATAGGGCGCGCTGAAAAATGTGCCGGCCTTGTCACACGGCCCGCTCACGACGCCGCCATGGGTGTTGGTTCGCTGCACCGTGGTGACGCCCGACAGCAGGCCGCTGCCGCGCCGCGCGACCACATCGAGCTTGAGCCACGTAATGTCGTTGGGCGTCGCGCCCGGCGCATTGGCAACCGCCTTGCCGGTAACGGCGCTGCCGTCGCTCGCCTCCCAATTGGGGCCCGCATAATGGCGGCCGACCGTGGCGCCGTCGCGCAGCAACGTTGCAATCGGTTCGCGGAATTGCCAACCGAGCTTGCCGCCCGCGTCGGCCTTGCAGTCATAGACCTGCGCACCCTCGGCGTGGAAGGTCGCGACCACGGTTTCGCCCGGGGCGGCGATGGCGTCGGGCACCTGCGCGGCGGCTGCCTTCGCGAGCGCCGGCGCGATGGCCAGCGAGAGAATAACCAACGCCACATGCCGATAATCATTCATGACGGATTTTCCCTTCGGTCGGCGTTTCCGGATCGCCGCTGATTTGAGCTTCATCTTGTCCCGGTCCGGTCCCCCGGGCAAGCCGCAAGCGGCGTGGCATGCTTTGGGCGCGAGTCGAGGCGCTCGACCTCGACGATGGCCGATCGCCGGCGCCATCATCGCGCAAAGCATTTCCCAATGCCCGGCTGAGATCAAGCCGCCGGCCGGAGAAAGGTTCGCAGCCGCGGTGCGGCGTTTCTCGCGCGCGACTTCGATCAGTGCGAGCGCACCATGGCTGCGAGCTGCTTCAGCAGCGCCTGCAGATCGTCGTCGCTTTGGTTGTATGCCGCGCGGATCTCCTCATACTTGTCGATGGAGGCTTTCAGGGCGGGCTCGTCCGACGACTTGGCCTGCGACAACATGGTCTCGGTGAGCGAGATCACTTGGCTTTGCAGCTCACGGCTTTTGTCGGCAGCTTGATAGATGAGGCGATACTGCCCCTCCCATTGCGCATCGAGCCCGCTCTTTTGACGCTTGAGGAGATCCTGAAACGGGACCTCGGAGCGGGCAAACTCGCCGCGGGCGTTTTGCAGTCCGCGCTCGGCGGCGGCATAGTCCTTGTTCCTCAACGCTGTTATCGCGGGAGACAGGAGCTCGGCACTGGCGTTGAGGACGCCTGACACCGCGTTGCCGGCGCGCATTACGCGTGCGACCTCGATAATTTCGATGACGTTGTCCAACTGCCGGAGATCGTCGGCGAAATGGGCTGCGCCGCCGGTTTGCTCGGCATAATGGTCGAGCTTCAACTTGGCTGCCGAATCCATGCCGATTCCGATGAAGTCAAGATCGAGCACGATTTTGGGCTTGCCTTGGCTGTCTTTCCCCAATCTGTCGAGCAGCGGGACGACGTCGCGCGCAATGTCGTCGCCGCAGCCGTCCAGGTTCCCGGTAATGACGATGATGCGCTTGCCGTGCTCCGCGAACCGCGCCGCGTCGCTAAAGTCGACGATCGCATCGCGGATCGACGCGACCAGCGTGGCGTCGCCTTTCGGCTCCAGTCCCTTGATCGCTTCGCGGACGCGAACAGCGCTCTCCTGGCGGAACGCAAGCGTGGGCGGCGGATGGGTGAGGCCGTCGGGACAGGCGCCGCCGAATGCGCGGAGCGCCAGGGTGTCGCCGACGATTTCATGGCCCAGCACCTTTTCCACGGCCTGGCGGGCGAGATCCAGCTTCGCCGTGCCGTCGGCGAGACGTTGCGTCATGCCCGCGGAGCGATCGAAGATGATCTCGGTATTTTGCGAAGCGCTCGGGGCGGGCGCGGGCTGGAAATACGGCTTGATGCCGGCGACGATTCCCAGCAAGCCGCCAACCACGCTGACCACGGCCGCCAGCGCGACGAACCAATGCTGCTTGTCGAACGGAAGCCGGGGTTTCATCCTGATTTCTCCCCGATGGGCGGGGAAGCGCAGATCTCGAGCCACGCGATGGCGCCGGCCCGTTCATTCCGCCAGCGTTCCGAGCAGCCGAACCTGCCCCAGCCAGATTCCACCGCAACACCCGTATGTCGATAACAACCTGATCTTGACATATTTCGCCGAGGTCTCGCCGAAGCTCACCTCCTGGTACGGCGATTTCACCAACTTGGCGTTAAAGACATTGAGCGTGGCGACCGAGCGAAACGTCCCGGTCGGAGAGTCATTCGCCACCAGCAGCTCGATTTGCTTGGCGTTGGAATCGGACGCCGCGGTAATCAGGGTGGAAAATTTCGAAAACTTGGCAGCCTTCTCGTCCTTGAAGGCGTAGACGGCTTCTTGACCCGCACCAACCGAGGCGCCCTCGCCTTCCTTGCCGCTGATCGGCTTGAACCATTCGTCATTGGGCACGACGAGCGCCTGCCCGCCTTGATCGGCCGCGAGCAGATTGATCTCCTTGAGCGAGGGAAGTTTCGCCTGCGCCAGCAGGACGCGGTCAGGCCGCCATCGTGCGGAGGTCGCGTCGGGCCGGACCTTGGGATCGATGGTGCCGCCGAAACACGGCGCGCCCACCGCGGCCAAGAAAAGCAACGATGCAAGCAGCGAATGAACGCGTATCATCCTGCACCTCCCTCGATCGTCCACGTCCAAGCACGTTACCGCGTGCTCGCTAAAGTAGAATACCACCAAGACCCCGGATGGGCAAAGTTCGTAGCCCGCATGGTGTTCGTAGCCCGCATGGAGCCACTAGGGCGTTTACGCCCGTCTTCGACGGGCTATGGCGCAATGCGGGAGCGGCGTTCCCGGATTTCGTTTCACTCCATCCGGGCTACAGCTGAAATTGCCTCACCACACCCTTGCGCCCTGGGTCTGCACGTAGAGTGAATAGAGCGAACGGCCCGCCGCCATGAACAGCCGGTTGCGCTTGGCGCCGCCGAAGCAGACATTGGCGCAGACCTCGGGCAGGCGGATGCGCAGGATCGGCTTGCCGTCGGGCGAGAACACCATGACGCCGTCGAGCTCCTCGCGCCCGGTGCCCCAGCCGCACCAGAGATTGCCGGCGACGTCGCAGCGGAAGCCGTCGGGCGTGCCGGCGCCGGCATCGACGAACACGCGGCCGTTGGCGAGCCGGGTGCCGCCGTCGATTATGTCGTAGACCTTGATCAGGCGGTTGGGATTGCCGCGCGATTCGACGATGTAGATGCGCTTTTCGTCGGGCGAGAAGCAGATGCCGTTGGGCCGCACGAAGTCGTCGGCCACCACCGTCGCCTTCCCGCTCGCCCCGTCGACCCGATAGACGTAGGGCGGCAGTTCCTCCGGTTGCTGGTCGCCGATATAGTTGCCGGCAATGCCGAAGGGCGGATCGGTGAACCAGACCGAGCCGTCGGAATGCACCGTCACGTCGTTGGGCGAGTTGAGCCGCTTGCCGTCGTAGCGGTCGCACACCACCGTGATGCTGCCGTCATATTCGGTGCGGGTCACGCGCCGCGTGCCATGCTCGCAGCTGACGAGCCGGCCCTGCCGGTCGCGGCAATTGCCGTTCGCATAGTTCGAGGGCTGGCGAAACACGCTCACCCGGCCGGTCGCCTCCTCCCATTTCATGATCCGGTTGTTGGGAATATCGCTCCACAACAGATAGCGGCCGTCGCCGAACCAGACCGGCCCCTCGCTCCAGCGCATGCCGGTGGCGAGCCGCTCGACCGCAGTGCTGAAAATGTGCAGCCGCTCGAATTTGGGATCGAGCACCTCGATGGCCGGATCGGGGTAGCGCTGGCTCGGCTCCCAGTCGGCCAGCACGGGCGCGGGACGAGCCGCCACCAGGGCGGCACCGGCACCGGCGAGCAGCGTGCGTCTCGAAATCGTCGTGGAATTCATCATGGACTTCCCTCCCCTGTCGCCGTTGCGCTTGCATCACACATCGCCGGATTGCCTGCGGTAGGGGCGGCCCTCGTGGCCGCCTCCTCGGCGGGCGCCCACAAGGGGCGCCCCTACGGTCGTCACATCAAGCCGTCGTCACCCCTCGGCAAGAAAGCTGATCGGCGCGTCGGCGAAGCCCTGGTACGATTGCGACTTGGGTCGCGCCTTGTCGTCCGGATTGAGATACTCGATCGAGCTTTTGCCCAGGAGCGCGCGCGGCAGGATCATCATGCGGATGAAGCGCGTCGCGCGGTCGGGCGCGCCCTGCGCAAAAACCGGGTCCGGGCCGCTCTCATACCAGGCGCCGCCGGGGCCATAGCTGGTCGAGGCGCCAATGCTTGACCCCACATGGGTGTCGATCCGGATGCCGCCCTCGAGCAGGCAACGGATGCCCGGGCCCTGATGCCGGTGCAGGAAGGCGCAGCCGCCGGGCGGAAACGCCACGCTGTCGCCCCGCAACAAGAGATCGCCGGCCGGTAGCGTCTCCGCCGGAGCGACAAGCTTCTGCCGCGAGATCCCGCTGCGGCCCGCGACGCTGCCGTCGCCGGCGTCCGCGGGCGCGAGCTCAAAGCGCCAGCAGGTCACGCCGCCGCTTCCGGGCGTGAGCGTCACCGCACCTTCTCCGTGCCAGGCCTCGCCGTCGCTCAAGGCACGGCCCTCGATCACGGCCGAACCATGCACGACGAAGATCAGGCGCGGCAGCGCCGCCAGCGCAACGCGCTGCGCGGCCTCGTTGGAGAGGACATCCTCGTAGAGCCGCATGATCGCAGCCATGGAGCTGGCTCTATTGCTTGGGAATACCGGCGCGCTCGATCACCGCCGCCCACTTGCCGACGTCGCCCTGCAGGCGGGATTTCAGCTCCGCGGGCGTGCTGGCTTCGGCCGCAATGCCGAGGCTGGCGAAGCGTGTCTTGATGTCGGGAACGGCCAATATCTCCCGCACCGAGGCGTTGAGCAGCTCGACGATCGCCGCGGGGGTCGCCTTGGGGGCGAACAGCCCGTTCCAGGCCGTCACCTCGTAACCCGGAACGCCGGCTTCGCCGACCACGGGCACGGCGGACAGGTATTCGGTGCGCGCGCGCCCCGAGGTTGCGACGGCGCGAATCCGGTTCTGCTCCAGCGTAGATTCCATCGCGGCATAGAAGTCGACCATGAGCTGAATGTCGTTGCGGATGAGCCCGACGATGACGTCGGGCGTGGTCCGGTACGGCACGATCTGGACATCGAGCTTGGCGGAAGCCTTGAACAGCTCGGCGCCGAGCTCCTGGGTGCTGCCGACGCTGATGGTCCCGATATTGAGCTTGCCGGGCGCTTCGCGCGCCGCCTTGATGAAGTCCGGCAAGCTGCGCAACGGCGAATCCGAATTGGTGGCGAACACCAGATCGAAATATCCGAGCGTGGAGATGGTGGCGAAGTCCTTCACCGGATCGAACGGCAGCGCGTTGTAGATGGCGACGCTGATCGAGGTGCCGTTGGTGGCGAGGCCGAGCGTATAGCCGTCGGGCGGCGCCGACAGCACCGAGCGCGCGGCCACGATGCCGCCGGGCCCCGGCTGGTTTTCGATCACGAAGCGCTGGCCGAGCTTCTCGCCCAGGCGCTCGGCCACCAGCCGCGAGGTGATGTCGGCCACCCCGCCGGCCGCGAACGGCAGGATCACGCGCACCGGCCGGGTGGGATAGCCCGGCTGCGCCCGCGACAATCCGGATCCGAGCGGAGCAAGCGCGCTCGCCGAAGCCGCCGCGATCGCCGCTCGCGAAAATGCCCTGCGCGTAAGGCGGTGGGTCATGTGCGCTTCCCGTCCGTTGGGCATTCAGTCCGTCAGCATTCAGTCCGT
>DASXXS010000013.1:0-10232 GCA_036502925.1 Xanthobacteraceae bacterium | reverse complement strand
TCGGCCCTAACGGGTGTTCCGGCCGGCCGAGAGGGAGTAGAACCAAAGGAGCAGTTCGGTCCAACCTACCCAAGGAGGCTTCACATGATCCGCAACGCGAAGGCGGTCTGGCGCGGCACGGGACGCGCCGGCAGCGGCAATCTCTCCACCGATTCCGGCGTGCTCGCCGAAACCCCCTATTCTTTCAAGACCCGTTTCGAGAACGAGAAGGGAACCAATCCGGAAGAGTTGATCGCTGCCGCCCATGCCGGATGTTTCACCATGGCGCTGGCCTTCGGGCTGCAGGGGGCCGGCTACACCCCGACCGAGCTCACGACCGAGGCGGCGGTCACACTCGAGCCGGAGGGCCAGGGCTTCCGCATCAGCCGGTCGGCTCTGACGCTGCGCGCCAAGGTGCCGAACCTGGATCAAGCCGCCTTCGCCCGGATGGCCGGCGAGGCCGAGAAGAACTGCCCGGTCTCCAAGGTCCTCAACGCCGAGATCACGCTCGACGCCAAGCTGCTCTGAGGTGTTGATCGGGGCGCCGCGCTGCTGCAGGCGGTGCCGGCGCGGACGAGACTCAAGCAAGGGGCGCGACAATGCCAACTGACGAAAGCGCCGTTTGGCTGGCCGCCGGCCTGCGCACGCCTTTCCTCGGCGTGGACGGGCCGTTCGCGCACCGTGATTCATTGGCGTTGTCGGTACCCGTGGTGCAGGCGATGGCGGCGCAGGCGAGCGGTCGCATCGATTTCGCGGTCTGGGGCTCTGTGGTGCTTAATCTCGCTTATGCCAATCTGGCGCGCGAGGTGTGGCTGGAAAGCAAGCTCGATCCCCACGTCCCGACCTTCACGACCATCATGCAATGCAGCACCAGCATGGTCGCTGCGTTCGAGGCGGCCGGGATGTTGGGGCAGCGCCGCGCCGCATTGGCATTGGTCGGCGGCGTCGAGAGCATGAGCCGCGTTCAGATCGGGCTCGGGCAGAATCTGTCGGATTGGCTTCGCCGAATGTTTCAGGCGCGCAGCGCGACCCAACGCCTCGCGCTGCTCCGCAAGCTGCGTCCATCTGACATCCGGCTCTTTGTGCCCGAGGTGAAGAACCGTGTCACCGGCCGGAGCATGGGCGAACACACAGAGGATATGGCCAAGACCTGGAGCATCGGCCGCCAGGAGCAGGATGAGCTGGCCCTGCAGGGCCATCGACGGGCGGTGGCGGCGCAGGACCGCGGCTTCTTCGCGGATTTGATCGTGCCGGTCGACGCAATTGCCAAGGATCACTTCCCGCGCCGCGATACGTCGCTCGAGAAGCTCGCCAAATTAAAACCCGTGTTCGATCGAACGAGCGGACGCGGGACGCTCACGGCAGGCAACAGCTCGCCGCTCACGGATGGCGCGGCCGCAATCTGGGTGGCGACCGAGGAAGGCCTGGAACGATTGCCGGGCGCGCTGCCGCGCGCGCGGCTGGTGGATTTCGAGATCGCGGCCGTCGATATCTTCAACGAGGGCCTGCTCATGGCGCCGGTGTCGGCAATTCCGCGGCTGCTGGCGCGGCACGGGCTGAAATTCGATGACATTGCGCTCTGGGAAATTCACGAGGCGTTTTCGGCGCAAGTGCTCTGCCATCTCAAGGCGCTCGAGGACAAGAATTTCGTCCGCGAAAAGGCCGGCGTCGCGCATACGTTCGGGAGCTTCCCGCGTGATCGAATGAACCCGAACGGCGGCAGCGTCGCGCTCGGCCACCCGTTCGCCGCCACCGGAGCACGTATATTGAGCCAGGCCATCAAGGAGCTCGCCGCGCTGCCGAAGGGCAGCCGCGCGATTGTCAGCATCTGCGCCGACGGCGGCCTCGGCAGCGTCGCGCTGCTGGAGCATTGAGACGGCACGGCAGGCTCCCAGGACAAAGGGCATGACGAACCAAAATATCGTCAACGCCATATCTGCGATCGTGATCGCCATCGCGATAGGGGCGGGTCCCGCGGCAACGCAGGATCTGCCCTCGGTCAAGATCGCGTCGGTCGGTAATCCCGTCACTTTCGCGACGCATGCGGAGCTGGAGCACTATGGCTTTTCCTTCGGCCCTTCGGACGGCCAGTTCGGCGCAATACCGACCGGCGGCGGGCGCTACCGGTTCTATGGCACTGCCGGCTCCACATCCTCCTGCGCCGGAACCCCGAACGCCAGAGGCTCGGCGTTCAGCTTCACCGGCACGCTCGATCATGTGATCGGAAGCAACGGTTGTAGGAGGCTATTCGGTCGGGGGGACGGCCCGGCCGGCTGGGTGTTCGACAAGGACTATGCCGGCGGCGGTCAGGTCGTGCGCTTCGCGCTCGGCGGTAAGCGCGGGTGGCTGATGCCCTTCCACGGCGAGGTCTGGTGGCAGAATCCGGCGAGCCCGGATGGCAAGTGCGACGTCGTCGGCGGCTCCGGCTCGAAGGTCCCCTGCTTCTACTCGTCACTCGGGTTGGCGGTATCGACGGACGACGGCAAGACCTTCAAGGTTGCCGGGCAGATCTTCCAGCCGAGCCAACCGATGTCGGTCTTCACTGGCAGCGGCAGGAACATGACCGTCGGCTACGGTTCGCTGATCGTCGCCGACGCGAACGGAAAGCATTTCGACAATCCGCCCGCTGATCCGAGCGACGCCTACTTCTACCTCGTCTACAGCGACCTCTTGCCGGGGTCGCCCGGTGGCTGCGCCAACTTCATCTGTGCGGGCGTCGCGCGGGCGCGCTACGCCGATGTGGTCAGCGCCGCGCTTTCCGGCGATCCGCACAGGATCGCGAAGGTGTTCCACAAATATGATGGCGCCGCGCCGGATCCGTGGACCCAGCCTGCCACCAGCGACACGCCGGACCAGTCGGGGACCGCGGGCAAGTACGCCCCGCTCTGGAGCGATGAGCCGGGCGCCAGCATCAGCGTGATCTACGACGTCAGCTTGGATGTCTACCTCGCGGTTTATCAGACGCTGGCGGGCTTCAAGCTGCGGGCCTCGAACGACCTGCTGCATTGGACGGGACCCATCGGCCCGCCGATCCAGGAGCCGGGCCGCACGCTCTATTACCCGACCCTGATTGGCGAAACCGGCGATCCCACCGTCGCCGGGCCGACGCCGCGGCTATATTTCAGCAGCTTTCCGATCGGTCGGTTCCCCAACTACAAAACATCGCTGTTCGAGAGCGTGCAACTTACTTTGTCCCGTCCCTGAGCTCGATCATCACGTCCTGGCTTCGACATAGCCGTCACATTCAGCCGTTCCCGGAGCTTGAGGATCACGCCAAGGTGCCATTTCCACCTATTTGAAGTACCGCAAATCGGGCGGCGCCTGGCCCTTCTTCGCCGGCATCAGGAAGCCGTCCGCGCTCAGCATGTATCCCTCGTCGCCGATCTTGACGTGATTGTTGTACTCGCCGCAATTGTTCTCGGTCCAGATCGGTCGCGCCTTGTCTGGTTCGCGGCCATAGGTCTTGTTGACCGTCCACGGCCGCGTCAACGCGTGATCGATGACCGTGACGTCGTCATGCAGGATGTTGCGATTTGACTTGTCGAGGTAGATTCGCTCCTTGACGACGGTCTCACCGTCCTTGTGCAGCGGGGCGCCGCCGCTGTCGAAGGTACGCGGGCTCTTGAACGGGCCGCGGGTCTCGGCCTCGAGCAGGTCGTAGCGGCCGGCCCCCTGCGTATCGACCCATTTGCCGATCGAATAACCCAGGAAGGTCGGCGCCAGCTCCGCCGGCCAATCGCGCCCATCGGTGAAGATTCGGCGATCGTCGTCGATGTGTTGCACCAGAATGTAGGTCGTGTCCGGCGTCACGACGAACTCAATCTCACCGTACCCATTGGTGGCGCGCGGCATGCCCGGCGACAGGCAGGTGAAGGTCGGGGTCGTGCCCTGTCCGCCGGCCGCCTGGTCCTTGAGATTGGCCTCGAAGATGGCCTGGTATTCCGGCGTCAGCGGCGGTTCCTGTCCGCGGCCGGGAGGCTTGGCAGGATCAAATCGCGTGCCGTTGAAGCCTGGGGGCCCGAAGCGAACCAACGGGCCCTTCAAGTCAGGACCGGACGGTCCATAGCGAACCCACTGTCCCTTCAGGTCGGGATATTTCCCATAATCGAATATCTGGGCGCCGGCAGTCGATGCCCAGGGCACCGCCAGGATTGCGATCGCACCCAGCAAGCTTCGATAAGGCATGACTTGTCTCCCTGAGATCGATTCCTTCATCATTCAATGACCGCGTCGGTGCGCTGCATGGACGAATAGAGCGTGAGCTCGCCTTCCTGCCGGGCGCCGTCGATCAGCAGCCGCTCGCGATCCGCCCCCATATAGGCGGCGAGCGCCGCCGCGCCGTTCGGCTGCGCGTGCCGGCACGGTCCACCTGGACGGCGCGCAAGCAAACAGCAACGCGCCAGCCACGGCCAACCCCGCCGCGCGATGCGGCCTGGAACGGCGCGCGCGCTGCACGACGAAGGCCATCACTCCGCCACCGACTCCTTCAATATCCGGACGGTCTCCGGATCCACATGGCGCATGCGCTGGAACAGCGGCTCGATCAGTTCCGCCTTGACCAGATCGGGCTCCTCGCCGGTGACCCGCATGTAATCCTCGATGAACTCCTTGTCCTCCCCGAGCGCATCGAAGGCCTTGCGCAACGTCTCGACCGCTTCCGCCGGCGCGCCCCTGGGCAGCACCACGAGGCGCTGCAACTTGGTGCTGATGTCGTTCATCAGGAGCAGCGCGTCGAATTTCCGGCTCGCGGGCGGCTGGCCGAAGGCCTGCGCATAGACCTTGTCGAAGGTCGCAATGCCGGCGCGCTCGAGCGCCGGATCGCCGACCGGCTTGCCGTCGGGCCCGATCGCCGGAAACTGGAACAGCGTCATGCCGACGCCGGGATTGATAATCTGCGGAATGACCTGGGTATGATAACCGGGCAGCGAGCTGCCGGTGAAGTTCACCTCGTTCTGCAGCATGGCCTTGTTGATCTGCGCGGTGCCCGGGAAACCGGTCACCATCGTGTAGGGCAGGCCCATGATTTCCAGCGCCAGGCGCAGCCGCGTGTCGTGGGAGGTGCCGCGCGCGTAGCCGCCGGCGTAGACGTTCTTGGCCCTGACGATGTCGGCCGGCTTGGTCATGCCTCCCGGAACGATATCCCGGCGGGCATAGACCACGTTGAAGCCGCCGGCCGCGCCGATCACGCTGAAGTCGTAGAGCTTGATCCGCAGGACCGGATCCTCGGTCAGCGAGGTGGTGGCGCTGGTGGTGAAATAGCCGGCGGTCAGGCCATCCGGCTGCGATGCGATGTTCAGGCCGAGCTGGTTCATGGCAGCGGCGCCGCCGGCGCCCGGCGCGTTGCGGATGATCACGGTCGGATTGCCGGCAATGTATCTCGGCAGATAATGCTGATAGATGCGCGCCTCGGTGTCGGCATTGCCGCCCACCCCGTAGTTCACCAAGAGGGTCAGCGTCTTCCCCTTGTAGAACTGGGCGTCGGCCGGCGCCGCCGGCAGCACCAGGGCGGCGGCAAGCAAGGCTCGCGTCAACATGTCACGACCTGATCGTGTCACGACCTAATAGAGCGGCTCGCCCTCGACGGTGCAACGGCGCAGCGTGCGACGCTCGTCCTTGGGCCAGTCGGTGCGCGCATGCAAGCATGCCAGATTGTCCCACATCACCAGATCGCCGACCCGCCAGACATGCTCATAGATGATCGCGGGGTCTTCGGCGACCTCGAACAGCTGCTGCAGCAGAACCTCGCTTTCGCCGCGATCCATGCCCTCGATCCACATGGTATTCTGGCTGGCCACATAAAGCGCTTTGCGTCCGGAGCCGGGATTGGTGACAAAGATGGGCTGCAGGCAGTGATGAATGTCCTCAAGCTTGCGCTCGAGATTGATCCGCTTGCCGACGCTGTACTCATGGCCCTGCATCACCATGACGCCGTCCAGCCGGCGCTTGAGCTCGCCGGGCAACCGGTCATAGGCGGCATAGGAGCTCGAAAACCTGGTATGGCCGCCCGCCGATGGAATTTCGATGCCGTAGAGAAATGACACGCGATGCGGGCGCCGGCGGTAGCACTTGTCGGTGTGAAACCACATCTCGCCGTGGCCGAGCGAGCCCAACGGCTTGCCCTCGGCGTCCACGTTGTCGGTGATGAGCATCATTTCGTCCCAGTCCGGCCCGTCGCGCTTGGTCGTGGGCGACGGCGGCCGCACCCGCTTGGCAACGGGGCCGAAATAGGAGGCAAACCTGCGCTGATCGTCCTCGGAAAGATCCTGATCGCGGAACACCAGGACGGTGTGCCGGTGCCAAGCCTCCTTGATCAGGCGGATCGTTTCCGGGTCGAGAGGATACCGCAGGTCGACCCCGCCAATCTCCGCTCCAATCACCGGGTGCAGCTTGGCGACCGAAATCGCGCTGATCGTTTCCGCCACGCTTGTCATCTGGGCTCTTCCTCCCGAAGCGGGCATGATAGTCGATGTCAGGCGCCTGCGAAATAGCTCCTTGCGGGTGCAACGCCGGATTCATGACAAAGAGGCCGCCAACCGGCGGCCTCTCCGTCTCTGCGATTGTTTCGGCACTGCCCCGGGAGGCCGTGCCGTTCACTCGCGTCTAATCATACTCCCACATCCAGCGCGGCTGGTGCCGGAAGCGGAACCCAGGAACGTAAGCGTAGTCGTATCGGCCACGCCACATGGAGCGGTGATACACCGGGTTGGCCCCTGTAAAGTGCTGTCCCAGCGGACCGACGCGGTACCCGCCTCTGTCATTCCTGTCGGTGTCGTTCGCCTGAACCGCGGACGCGGCGCCCAACACCAGGGCCGCCGCAAGCGCCAGCTTGGTCTTGGTAAACATTGGGACATCTCCATTGTTGTTGTGCCCTGTCCCTACAACAAACAGCGCGCAGGTTCGGTTCCAGACATTCGGCTCAAACATTACAAAACGTTAACATGGAGTTGGCAGCCCGATTCAGCTGAACACCGGTTTTTCCTTCAAATAATGCTTCGCCATGAGCGGCCGGTATTTCTCCATCATGGCGCGGTTGAGATCGACCGGCGGCTTCTGGCGAGACGGCAGCAGCGGCCGGTATTCGACCCCACCGAGCTCCTCCTTGAAGGTGCGCTTGGCTTCCGCGACGACCGCGGGGTTCTTCAGGCACTCGACGATCGAAGCCGCCATCACCTTGGCGCCGGCGAGCGCGCCCTTGTGGGCGATCGAGGTGGCGAGCGGAACGCCGGCGGCCCAGTGGTGAAAATTGATGTGCGGGATGCTGGCCGGGAAGTAGAACTTCACCATCGGCACCTTCCATGAGATATCGCCCGCATCATTGGCTGCGGCCTTCTGCACCGCGGGGCCGGTGAGTGCATCAATGCTGCGCTTGAGGCCATCGACCGGCACGTTCGCCTTCGCCTGCACGGCACGGGCGAGGTCGTCCTCAGCCTGGGTCCAGTCCGGCGGCCCCAGGAGCTCGATCTCGCGCTGGAACAGCTCGGCCAGGGTGCGGTTGCCGCGCACCGGCCACACCGCGCTGATGACGTCGGTCTCGACGCTCGTGTTGCTCATGAGCGCCGCGCCCTGCGCGATCTTCTTTCCCTGCTCGAATAATTTGCGCACACCGTCGGCCGTTGCGTCGCGAAACATCCACCATGCGGCGGCGGTGCGCGGGATCACGTTGGGCTGATTGCCGCCGTTGGTGATGACGCGCTGTGCCCGCATGCCGGGCATCATGTGCTCGCGATATTGCGCGAGCCCCATGTCCATCAGCACGACCCCATCGAGCGCATCGCGCCCCTTCCACGGCGCGACGCCGGCATGGGCGGTCTCGCCGTGGAACGTGAAGGTCGCCGAGATCAGCGCCGATTGGATCAGGCCGTAGCCGACCGCAAGGCCGGGGCCGATGTGATCGGCGAAGGCGACGTCGACGTCGTCGAACCAGCCGTCGCGCACGAAATAGGGCCGGCTGATCAGCTGCTCCTCGGCGGGCGCGCCGAACACCTTGAGGGTGCCCTTGAGGCCGTAGCGGTCCATCGCGGCCTTGGCGGCGAGCGCGGAGGCGACCAGCACCGCGGCGTTGGTGTTGTGGCCTTCACAATGGCCGGGCGCGCCCTCGACGATGGGTTTCTGCTCGGCGACGCCGGAGACTTGAGAGTTGTCCGGGTTGGCATCGCATTCGGTGTGGATCGCGATCACCGGTCCGCCGCTGCCGCAGGTGGCGCAGAAGCCGCTGACAAAGCCCGAAATGCCGCGCGCGACCTCAAAGCCGGCGGTTTCGAGCAGGTCGCACATCAGGCGGGAGGTCTCGACCTCCTGCATGCCCAGTTCGGCGAAATAGAAGATGCTGTCGTTGAGCGTGGCGATGGCCTTGGCGTTGCGTTCGAGATAATCGAAGCAGAGGGCCTTTTCGGCGCTCACCTTGACGGCTGGTCTGTTCACGATCTGGCTCCCGGCTCAATATTCCGTTTCGACATTCCGTTTCGACGCGGCGCCACCCCGCGGCTCTCCGGCTGGAAATCGGAAATGCCGGGGCGCATATTACCAGAATGGCCGTTCACTCGCCGCCGCCCTATGCGCTCAAGACCAGGCGCTGCACGATCCAAGCCGGCTGGTATCGTTGGGATATTCTCGAGCGCGGCAAGCCCGTGCAGTCGTCCGCGGAAGCCTTCGCGACCCGCCATGAAGCGGAAGTGGCCGGCCGCATCGAAATGCAGAAGCTGATTGGCACACGGCGGCCCAAGCCGCCGCGCGATTAGCTGCCCTTGCATCGTCGCCAAAACCGGATGATCACTCCAACGTAACTCCAGCGGTCTTGATCGGACCCGTCCATTTTTCAGTTTCGGCCGCGACAAATTCCTTGAGATATTCCGGCGAGCGGCGCTCCGGCGCGACAATGTTCGCGCCGAGCTGCTTCAGCCGGGCCTGCACGGCGGGCATTTCCATCGCCGCGACGGTGGCATCATTCAGCTTGCGGACGATCGCCGCGGGCGTGCCCTTCGGCAAGAAAAAGGCATTCCATGCGCCGGCTTCGAAATTCGCCAGTCCCTGCTCGTGCGCGGATGCCAAGCCGGGTAACGCCGGCGATCTGTCCTTGGTCAGGATCGCGATCGCCCTGACCTGCTTGCTTTCGATTTGGGGTATCGCGGTTGCGGCAATCGGGCATTGGTAGTCGATCCGACCGGCGATCACATCCTGCATGGCGGGCGCCCCGCCGCGATAGGGGACGTGCGTGATGTTGACGCCGATCGCCAGGTTGAGCAGGAGGCAAGCAAGATGGGTCGGCGAACCCGGGCCGGCGGAGCCGTACTGCATGTTCGCCTGGCGTGCCTTCGCATAAGCGATGAATTCCGCAAGGTCGTTGACGGGCAGGTCGTTGCGCGTGACGAGCACCGGCGGTTGCTCGGCGATCAGCGCAACGGGCGCAAAATCGGCGGCTGTGTTGTAGGGCGGATTCCTGTAGAGCGCTTGACTGTGAGCAAATGAACTGTCTCCCAGCACGAACTGATACCCATCAGGCGCCGCCCGGGCGACGCGGATCGCCGCCGTGACGCCGCCGGCGCCGGCGACGTTCTCGATCACGATCTGGCGGCCCAGGACCTCGGAAATCCGCGGGGCGAGAACGCGTCCGAGAACGTCGAACGCGCCGCCGGCCGCGAACGGCACGATCATCGTCACCGGGCGGGTCGGCCAATCCTGCGCCAGCGCAGACGCGATGAAATTCAGGCTGGCGGCAAGCACGGCCGTGAACAGCACGTGTGTCCTGGTCATGGAGCGCCCCGTCGCGAGGAGTCAGAAGGATAAAGGTTTGCGGGAGACCCGAGAAGTGCCTGCCCTGCCCGGGCTGATTGGCGCTGGTTCTGTTGCGTCTGCCGCGGACATGTCGGAGCAGCGCAGCTCACCGCCGTGCAAACCGGGCTTTGACGCAACGGGGCGGCATGAAGCCAACTAACCGGAGATCCAGGCCATCGCCCGGCAAAATCAAATTGCTGGTTGATCGAGCGCGGTCGCGCGCGGGTCCGACCGCCGGTGCGGTCGAACCCACTGACAATCCCCTACCGAGTCCGCTCACGCAGAACGGGTCTCCGGGCAACGCCGATCCGTCTGAACAATTGTTCAGGAAGCCAACTGCCCTATCAGTCGCACTGGCGTTCCTTGCGCGTCACCGTGCGTCCGTCATCCCTTTGGACCGTAGTGGTGACGTTACGGCAGTGCTCGCGCGGGCCGAGCCGGACGCCGCCCGGACCAATACCGAGGGTCACGCCCGAATCCCG
>DASXXS010000012.1:0-25723 GCA_036502925.1 Xanthobacteraceae bacterium | reverse complement strand
GAAGAAATTGCTGAGCCAAATAGCCATATTTTCGACATAGTGAAACCCTGATATAGTGACTGTATGAGCGCTCCCATTCGTAATCTTCCAGCCCTCAAGGGCGGCGACGGCAACCTTGCCGTTTATCTGCGTGAAATCCGCAAATTCCCGATCCTCGAAAGGAACGAGGAATATATGCTCGCCAAATCGTGGAAAGAGCATGGCGATCTCGACGCCGCGCATAAACTCGTCACCAGCCATTTGCGCCTGGTCGCCAAGATCGCCATGGGGTATCGGGGCTACGGCCTGCCGATCTCCGAGGTGATCTCCGAGGGCAATGTCGGTCTCATGCAGGCTGTCAAGCGCTTCGAACCCGAAAAGGGCTTCCGGCTCGCCACCTATGCAATGTGGTGGATCAAGGCGGCGATCCAGGAATATATCCTGCGCTCCTGGTCGCTGGTGAAGATGGGCACCACCGCCAACCAGAAGAAACTGTTCTTCAACCTGCGCAAGGCCAAGAGCCGGATTTCCGCGCTCGAGGAGGGCGACCTGCGTCCCGATCAGGTCAAGCTCATCGCCAAGCGGCTGGGCGTGACCGAGCAGGACGTGGTCGACATGAACCGCCGTCTGGGCGGCGACGTGTCGCTCAACTCGCCGATCCGCGAGGAAGGCGATTCCGGCGAGTGGCAGGACTGGCTGGTCGACGACAGCATCAGCCAGGAGACCCGGCTGGCGGAGAGCGAAGAAGCCGACAACCGCCGCAAGGCGCTGGGCGAGGCGCTGACCGTGCTCAACGAGCGCGAGCGCCGCATTTTCGAGGCGCGCCGGCTCGCGGACGAGCCGATCACGCTCGAGGAGCTGGCGGACGAGTTCGGCGTCTCGCGCGAGCGCGTGCGTCAGATCGAGGTACGCGCCTTCGAGAAGGTGCAAAAGGCGGTGAAGAACCGCATCGCCGCCATGGAAGTCCCGCAAGCAGCTGCCGCGATGCAGTGATCAGGGGTCAGTGATCAGGGATCAGTAATCAGACAATGGCCTTCTGATTACTGACTACTGATTACGATCACTGTTTCTCCCAGGCCGCAAACGCCTGCGCGAAGGCGCGCTCGCCCGGCGTGCCCTTCTCCATGGCGAGGATGGCGCGCCGATTGTTCGTGTAGACGATCGGAATATCGAACCAAGGCCGCTCCTTCAGCAGCTGGATATTGCGCTCCCTGTCGGCCGGCGCGGCGGAAAGCCCGATCAGGAAATATCCGGCCGTCACCTTGACGGCGAGGCCGGCAAGCGCGGTTCCCTGCGTCTGCTCGGCCTGCTTCATCCAAATTCCCGGAACGTTGAATATCCCGCCGGACGGAAAGTCCGGCGGCAGCTTGAACATGATCTCGATCGTGTGGCTGGTGGAACGGTTGAGGTCGGTGTCGCGGCGCAGCGTCCAGGTCATGCTGATCTTGCGCTCGGGAATTTCGATATCGGCCCGCACTGCAAGCTCGGGCGGCTTGCCGGCACCGGGCGAGACCGCCTCGGCCCGCCAGATCGCCGAGCCGACCGAGCGCTTGCCCTGGGGATCGTTCGGATCCTCCTCGTAAAGCACCACGCGCTGCGCCACCGCGGCGACGTCCGGCGAGGTTTGCTGCTGGCTCGGCTTGCCGCCGGGCTCGATCCGGTCGGCAATCTTGGGCTTGGAGGCCGGCTGGTTGACCGGCGCCACCTCGACCGGCGGCGACCGCAGCATGCCGTAGATCGCGACCATGTTCGGCCACTGCCAGATCAGCAGGCTGCCGATCCCGCCAACGATCGCGACCGCGATGGCGATCCTGATCAGATCCCCGTATGAGCGCCGCGGCATCGATTCGCGGTCGAGCTCGGCCGGCCGCGCTTGCCGCACGCGCGGTGGAACCGGCCGCGATTCGTCCACGATGAAGGACGGCTCGAGCATCACCGGCTCGGTGATATCGTCGAGCGTCAGATAGGCTTCGTCCGAATCCGGAGCACTCTGCTGCGAACGATTGGCCGCCGGCGATGCCGGAACAGCGGCAAGGCCTTCGCGCGCGGACCTGTTCGCGCGCGCCAATGCGCCGCTGAGCTCGTCCGCGCCGGAATCGAGCAAGGAGCGCCGCTCGCCGGCGTAACGCTCACCGGCCGGCCGCGGCCGCGCGGCATTGCGGGGCGGCGGCTCTTGCGGATCGGCCGGGATCGACGGATCGTAATTCGAGTCGGCATTCGAGTCGGCGTGGCGCGGTTCCGCCTTGCTGCGGGCGGAAGGCGCTGGTGCGGCCGGTCGTGCATCCTGGCGCGGCGCCGGCTGCGTCCCTCGCGGCGGCGGCCGCGGAGCCGGTTCCGGTTCAGGCTCGGAATCGGGTTCGGGCTCGGGTGCATCCCAGCGTGGAAATTCAGGCGCTTTCACCCTGGCGGTCTCGCGCCGGCTTGTGGTCTGGCGCGCCGATTCCCCCTCCACCTTGCGGATCGCCTCTTCGAGCGAAAGCCGCTCGCGGGTGACATGCGATTCGTCAAGCGCCGGCGTCACGCCCCGCAGCTGCGCCACCAGCGCGGCCCGCGCGCGCTCGTAAAGCACACGCCGGGCATCGCCGGTGTTCTTTTCGAGACCGGCAACTGCACGGGCAATGAGCGGGTAGTAGTCGGCCATGGCTGTGTATGTAGCTCTTAAGCTCTCGGCACGCCGCTTGCGTTTCAGATTTCCGACGACGGGCTTTAGAGCTCGAACGGATTGTGCATCAGGATCGTGTCCTCGCGTTCCGGGCTGGTCGACAGCAAAGCGACCGGGCAACCCACCAATTCTTCAATGCGACGCACGTATTTGATCGCCGGCGCCGGCAGCTCCGCCCAGGAGCGCGCGCGTGCCGTCGGCTCCTGCCAGCCGGCGATCGTCTCGTAGACCGGCTCGACCCTGGCCTGGGCGCCCTCGCCGGCCGGCAGATAGTCGATCTCGCGTCCGTCCAGACGATATCCTACACAGACCTGGATGTCGCCCAGCCCGTCAAGGATATCGAGCTTGGTGAGCGCCAGGCCGTTGATTCCGCTGGTGCGCACCGTCTGCTTCACCAGGACGGCATCGAACCAGCCGCAGCGCCGCGGCCGCCCCGTAACGGTCCCGAATTCGCGCCCGCGCTCGCCGATCAGCCGGCCGATCGGGCTGTCCTGCTCGCTGGGAAACGGCCCCTCCCCGACCCGTGTCGTATAGGCCTTGCAGATGCCCAGCACATAGCCGATCGCGGCCGGGCCGAGACCCGAGCCGGTCGACGCCTGGGCGGCCACCGTGTTGGACGAGGTCACGAACGGATAGGTGCCGTGGTCGATGTCGAGCAGCGCGCCCTGGGCGCCTTCGAACAGGATGCGCTTTCCTTCACGTCGCTTCTGATCGAGCAGCGACCACACGGAATCCATGTAGGGAAGGACCCGCGGGGCGACGCCCTCGAGCTGCTGGCGGACCGTCTGCTTGCTCACCTCAGCGAGCCCGAGCCCGCGGCGGAGCGCGTTGTGGTGGGCCAGCAGCCGATCGATCTTGGGGCCGAGCGCCGGAAGATCGGCGAGGTCCATGAGCCGAATGGCGCGGCGGCCGACCTTGTCCTCGTAGGCGGGGCCGATGCCGCGCCTGGTGGTGCCGATGCGCGTCAGCGTGTTGGAGGATTCGCGAATGGCGTCGAGCTCCTGATGCAGCGGCAGGATCAAGGGTGCGTTCTCCGCGATCCGCAAGCTCCGCGGGGTGACCTTGACCCCCTGCTCGGCCAGACGATCGATCTCATCGAGAAGCGCGCGCGGATCGAGCACGACGCCGTTGCCGATCACGGACAGCTTTCCCTGTCGCACCACGCCCGAGGGCAGCAGCGAGAGCTTGTAGGTGACCCCATCGATGACCAGCGTGTGGCCCGCATTATGTCCGCCCTGGAAGCGGACCACGATGTCGGCTTGCTCGGACAGCCAATCGACCACCTTCCCCTTGCCCTCGTCGCCCCACTGGGAGCCGACCACGACCACATTGGCCATGAGTTACCTTTTCTAAAGCGGCCGGCGCAGGATTAAGCGCGAATCAACAGGGACTTGCCCACCATTCGCCCCGGTGTCGGGATAACGGAAGCGGCCCGATCAAGCAAGGCGGCAATGCCGCGCCCGCGTCGGTTTATAGCCCCCTTAAGCGGTTGGTATTTCAGGCCTATTGTCGCACTGGAGCACGGCTGCGGCCACCCGGCGGAACGGGCGCGCCCGCCCGCGGGCGATTCCGCGTCAATCCAGCGGCAATCCTGCGGCGGCGGCCCAGTCTGCGTAGGATGCGGTTGTAGGGCGCGATCGTTTTATTGCGCCCTCGCCGAGACCGGCGGCGCCATACGCTGACGCGATTGCGCCCTACAGATGCGGGCGCGACCGAACGGCGCAATAAAGCGATTGCGCCCTACGGCCTCTGACTGCCTCTACTGCTTCGCGAACCGCCGTACCGTCATCTTGTCGGTCCAGCTGCCAAAGACGTTGCCGGCATCATCGACCCCGACGCCTTCCGCACCGGCTCCGTCCGGCGCCGTGGGATCCGTAATGAAGGCGGTGACCTTGCCGTCCTTAACGCTGCCGATCCGGATGCCTTGCTTGAAACCCGGATTGACGGTCGGGGTCGATTGCGAATCGGCCACATAGATCATGTCGTTCTTGTCGATGGCCACGTCGCTCGGGCGGCCGAACTGCTTCCATTCGGCGACGAATTTGCCGTCCGCCTCGAAAATCTGAATGCGGTTGTTGACGCGGTCGGCGACGTAGACCCGTCCCGCCGAATCGAGCGCGATGCCGTGCGGCGTGTCGGTCTCGCCCGCCGCCTTGCCGTGCTTGGCCCATGCCGTGATGAATTTGCCGTCCTTGGAGAACTTCACGATGCGGTCATTGGTCGCCGTGCCATGCCCGTCGTCGACATAGATGTCGCCATTGGGCGCGACCACGACGGCGCTGACCGCACTCAAATGCTCCTGATCGTTGCCGGGCATTCCGGGCTTGCCCAAGGTCATCAACACCCGGCCATCGGGACTGAACTTGAACAGATCGGCGCCCTTGCCGTTGCGGGCAATCTGGTCGCCGGCCCAGACATTGCCCTCGCGGTCCACATAGAGGCTGTGCGGAACCGCGAACAGGCCGCCGCCGAAAGCGCGCTCGAACTTGCCGGAGGAATCGAATTTCTGCAGCGGCGCGACCAGCGAATTGGTGCACTCGGTACCGCCGCAACGGTCGAACACCCAGATGCTCTTGCCGTCGCTGTGATCGACCTGGACCTTGATGGCCGCCCCGAACTTGCGGCCGGCGGCAAGCTGCGCCCAATTTTCCTGCATCTTGTACGGATTGGGCGCCGCGTTGGGATCGGCGGCTTGGGCGTAGACCCGATTTCCCGCCATCGCCATGAGCGCGCCGGCGGCCACTCCGATCATCAGTGTCACTCTCATCGCATACTTCATGGTCGTCCTCCCTTGCAGATTTGATTTTTGGCGTTGGCCTCGGATATCGGCGCCGAAGATACACTTCCATGTCATCCAGGGACAGGAAATTATCGGCCGGCCTCGTGTGAAAGCCGTGCCGCCAATTCGTCCACTCGTGACAGAAGGCGATTGAGCAACGCCGACGTGCTCGACTTGAGGCCGCGATCAAAACCGCAGCGGCTTGGCCTGCCGCACCTGCGGCAGCGCGCGCACCGCGGCCAGCACCTGCGGCGGCAGCTCGCCGTCGATCTCGATCAGCGCAACCGCGTTGCCGCCCGGCGCGTCGCGGCCGAGATGGAAGGTCGCGATGTTGATGCCGGCTTCGCTCAGCGTCGATGCGAAGCGCCCGATGAAGCCCGGCTTGTCCAGGTTGGTGATGTAGATCATCGAGGGACCGAACTCGGCGTCCATGCGGATGCCCTTGATGTCGACGATGCGCGGGCGACCGTCGGCAAAGACCGTGCCGGACACCGAGCGCGATTGCTTCTCGGTGACGACCGTCAGCGTGACCAGGCTGTCGTAATCGCCGGAAGCCTCGCGCGTCATCTCCTCGATCACGATGCCGCGCTCCTTGGCGATGGTCGGCGCCGAGACCACGTTGACGTCCTCCAGCATGGGCCGCAACAGGCCGGCGATGGCCGACGAGGTCAGCGCTTTGGTGTTCATCTGCGCCACGGCGCCCTCGTAGGCCAGCTGGACCTTGTTGATCCCGGATTCGGTGAGCTGTCCGGCGAACGAGCCGAGCTTTTCCGCGAGCGCGACCATCGGCTTCAATTTCGGCGCCTCCTCGGCCGTGATGGAAGGAAAATTGACCGCATTGGAAATGGCGCCGCGCAACAGATATTCGGACATCTGCTCGGCGATCTGCAGCGCCACGTTCTCCTGCGCTTCGCTGGTGGCGGCGCCGAGATGCGGCGTGCAGACCACGTTGGGATGCCCGAACAGGGGATTCTGCGTCGCCGGTTCCTCCACGAACACGTCGAAGGCGGCGCCCGCGACCTTTCCGGAATCGAGCGCCTGCCGCAGCGCCTTTTCGTCCACCAAGCCGCCGCGCGCGCAATTGATGATGCGCACGCCCTTCTTCATCATCGCCAGCGCCGCGCCGTCGATGATGTCCTTGGTCTTGTCGGTCAGCGGCGTATGCAGCGTGATGAAATCGGCACGCTTGAACAGCTCGTGCAGCTCGACCTTCTCGACGCCGAGCTTGACGGCGCGTTCGGGCGACAGGAACGGATCGTAGGCGATCACCTTCATCCGCAGGCCGTGCGCGCGGTCGGCGACGATCGAGCCGATATTGCCGCAACCGATCACGCCCAGGGTCTTGCCGGTGATCTCGACGCCCATGAAACGGTTCTTCTCCCACTTGCCGGCCTGCGTCGAGGAATCGGCCTGCGGAATCTGGCGCGCGAGCGCCAGCATCAGGGTGATGGCGTGCTCGGCCGTCGTGATCGAATTGCCGAACGGCGTGTTCATCACGATGATGCCTTTGGCGGTGGCCGCCGGAATATCGACATTGTCGACCCCGATACCGGCCCGCCCGATCACCTTCAGATTCTTCGCACGCTGGAGAATTTTCGGAGTGACCTTGGTCGCCGAACGGATGGCGAGACCGTCGAAATCGCCGATCAATTCGGCGAGCTTTTCCTTGTCGCCGCCGAGCTTGGGCTGAAAATCGACCTCGATCCCATGATCCTTGAAGATCTGCACGGCCGCGGGAGAGAGCGAATCGGAGATGAGGACTTTGGGAGGCATGACGGCATCCTGCTCGCGCTTTCGACGCTCACGCCACTTTGGGCAGCGCGGCTTTGGATTTTGCGAACGCCCAGTCGAGCCAGTACGTCAGGGCCTCGACATCGTTCTTCTCGACGGTCGCCCCGCACCACACGCGCAGGCCCGGCGGCGCATCGCGGTAGGCATCGATATCGTAGGCGACGTTTTCCTTCTCGAGCGCGGCGACCAGACCCTTGATGAAGGCTGATTGCGCCTCCGGGGCAAGTGCGGTGACCGCCGGATCGACGATCTTGAGGCAGACCGACGTGTTGGAGCGGATCGCCGGCTGTTTCGCCAGGAAGTCGACCCACGGCGTTCCGGCCACCCAATCGGCGATGGCCTTGGTATTGGCGTCGGCCCTGGCGATGAGCGCTTTGAGGCCGCCGATCGACTTCGCCCAGTTGAGCGTATCGAGGTAATCCTCCACGCACAGCATCGAGGGCGTGTTGATGGTCTCGCCCTCGAAAATGCCCTCGATCAGCTTGCCGCCGCTCGTCAAGCGGAAAATCTTCGGCAGCGGCCACGGCGGCGTGTAGGTCTTGAGCCGCTCGACAGCACGCGGCGACAGCATCAACATGCCGTGCGCGGCCTCGCTGCCGAGCACCTTCTGCCAGGACAGGGTGATGACATCGAGCTTGGCGAAATCGAGCGGCTGGGCGAAGGCCGCCGAGGTCGCGTCGCAGATGCTCAGGCCCTCGCGGTCGGCGGCGATCCACGTCGCATCGGGGATGCGCACCCCGGAGGTGGTGCCGTTCCACGTAAAAACGATATCGCTCGACGCATCGACCTTGGAAAGATCGGGCAACTCGCCATAGCCGGCCCTGAGCACCGTCACGTCCTTGAGCCTGAGCTGCTTGGTGATGTCGGTGACCCAGCCTTCGCCGAACGATTCCCAGGCGAGCACGGTGACGGGGCGCGGACCCAGCACAGACCACAGCGCCATCTCGACCGCGCCGGTGTCGGAAGCCGGCACGATGCCGATGCGGTAGTCGCCGGGGACTTGGAGGATCTCGCGGGTCAGATCGATGGCGCGCTTGAGCTTGGCCTTGCCGATCTTGGAGCGGTGCGAACGGGCCAGAACTGCGTCGGTGAGGGCCTGCAGGCTCCAGCCGGGGCGTTTGGCGCAAGGGCCGGAGGAGAAGTGCGGAACGAGGGGCCGCACGGACGGCATCGCAATGGTCATGGTCTATCCTTCCAGATAGGCGCCCCTCGGTGGGGAGGGGTGTCCCGGGGCCGGAGATAGGCCAAGAGGCGGCGCGCCGTCAAGCTTGGCCCGGTCAGGCGTGTCGCTGCATGATTATTGACCAACCTGAATGAACGGTCAGCTCGGCGCGCCCAATGAGAGCGGCGCGAGAATTCCCGCACCGTGAACAAACCAGACCGGCGGCGGCTCAGCCCTTGCGAATGAGCGGCGGCGCATCGGCGGGCTCTTCCGGCTGGATCATCCAGCGAACGCCCAGCATAACGTCGTGCGAGACGAGACCATTGAAGCTGAACGCACCGCCATTGGTAACGCTGTTGTCGAAGGCCCGCGTTGGCCCGGTCTGGGCGACACCCAGATTGAGATAGCGATACGCCAGATCGACCTTGAAGCTCGGCGTAACGGTGTAGGCAACGCCGGCGTCGAGCGCCCATGCGAAGTTCCATTTCACGCCTGGGTCGCCGAACGCCACCGTGGTGATGGGACCGCCGGAATTGCCGTGAAAGCCGATTCCATCGTCGCGAAAGCCGTCGATCTGATTGCGGGAGAAGCCGACGCCGGCGCCCACGAACGGGGTCATGTCCCACCAGGTGCCGAGATCGAGATAGCCGTTGACCAGCACGACCCACTCGGACTTGCTGGCGCTGTAACTATCTACCAGTACGGCCGTGCCGCCGTTGTCGGCGAAGGTGACATTGTTCGAGCCGTGGAAGTTGGCCTTGGCGCGATATTCTCCGGTCACGTCGAAGCGCAGCCAGTTGTTGAATTGGTAGCCGACGCCCACGAGGAAAAACGGCGAGCTGTCAAATCCCATTCCGACCTGCTCCGAGCTGAGCAGGGTGGAGTCCAGCCGCTGCCGCAAGGATCTCAGCTGCTGATTGGTGATGCCGATATCGCCGCGCAAATACCAGCCGGATTCTGCGGCCGCCTGAAGCACGGGCTGCGCCGGCGGAAGCGTGGGAGGAAAGTCGGCGGCCAATGCCGCGGTGCTCATTGCTGCGGCGGCGCCCGCAAGCGCCAGGACTGTCACACCGCGCATGACTTCGTGCTTTCGTCCTATTGGGGCTTGAGGCCCCACGGGGATGAACCGACGAAGCCGAGGATGGCAGCAAACCGTTAAGTGGAGTTTAACCTTAACTCTTAACCGTGATGCTTAACTGTTCTGGTCGTCAGGCGGTAACGTGGCTGAGCGCATCGACGATGCCGTCGACAACTTCCTCGACCAGCACCCGGTCATCGCCTTCGCCCATGACCCGGATCACCGGCTCGGTGCCCGAGGAACGAACGATGAGCCGACCCTGGCCGTTGAGGCGGCGTTCCGCCTCCCGGATCGCGGAACGAACCTTGGCTGCCTCCAGCGGCTTGCCGCTCCGGTAGCGCACGTTCTTGAGCACCTGCGGCAGCGGATCGAAGCGGTGGCAGACCTTCGATACCGGCTGATCCTGACGCTTGAGCACGGCCAATACCTGCAGCGCGGCAACAAAGCCGTCGCCGGTCGTGGTGTAGTCGGAGAGGATGATGTGCCCGGAGGGCTCGCCGCCCACATTGTGCCCGTGCTCGCGCATATATTCGAGCACATAGCGATCGCCGACCGGCGTGCGTGCGAGCGCAAGGCCGAGCCCGCTCAGATAGCGTTCGAGGCCGAGATTCGACATCACGGTGGCGACGATTCCGGGCTTGGCGAGGCGGCCATCCTCCTTGAAGCTCGCCGCGATCACCGCCAGGAGCTGGTCGCCGTCGACCAGGTGGCCGCGCTCGTCGGAAATGATGACGCGATCGGCATCGCCGTCGAGCGCGATGCCGATGTCGGCGCGCATTTCCTTGACCTTGGCGCACAGCGCCGCCGGCGCGGTCGATCCGCAATCCCGGTTGATGTTGAAGCCGTCGGGTTCGACCCCGATCGGCACCACGTCCGCGCCCAGCTCCCACAGCGCCTCCGGCACCACCTGATAGGCCGCACCGTTGGCGCAGTCGACGACGACGCGTAGCCCATCGAAGCTCATCGCGCGCGGCAAGGTGCGTTTGGCGAACTCGATATAACGGCCTGAAGCCACCTCGATGCGCTTGGCGCGCCCGAGGTCTGCAGACTTGGCGAGCCGCTTGCTGAGGTCGGCATCGATCAGCGCCTCGATCTTGCCTTCGACCTCATCGGAGAGCTTGTAGCCGTCCGGCCCGAATAGCTTGATGCCGTTGTCGTCAAAGGGATTGTGGGACGCCGAGATCATGACGCCGAGGTCGCAGCGCAGCGAGCGGGTGAGCATGGCGACGGCGGGGGTGGGCAGCGGGCCGGTTTGAAACACATCGACGCCCACCGAGGTGAAGCCGGCCACCATGGCGGTCTCGATCATGTAGCCCGACAGGCGGGTGTCCTTGCCGATCACGACGCGGTGCCGATGATCGCCGCGGCGAAAGATCAAGCCCGCGGCCTGCCCGATGCGAAGCGCCAATTCCGGAACGATCACGCTGTTGGCGCGACCGCGGATGCCGTCAGTCCCGAAATACTTGCCAGCCATCTTCCCAGCCCCGCGGCGGATACCTGAGCCCATGATAGGCCTTTTCGACCTGCACATTCTTCAAAAAATGTGGGTAAATTTTGTGCCATGATGAACGTCACCGGCGGTACCGAGGCCGGAGGTATTGCTGCGAGGCCGACTTGCCACCGGCCTTCGTCCTAGTTGCTTCCCGCCCTTTGCTTCTGGTCTTGCACGGTGGGGGGCGGTTGGATGATGCTGATCGCATCGGAGGCCGGAAATGTATCTTCCAGGCCCGATTCCAGGGATTTTTCGAGGCGCCGGCGCCGCTCGGCCGGATCTTCCGGGCGCTTTCGATACGTTCCCTCGTTGTCCACGACGGTTTGGTTCGGTATGCCCATTGATCATCTCCAGGGCGCGGCCAGGACGTCGGCCGTCTACGTCAACTCCCTGGGCGCCCAAGCGTTCCGCGCGCCGGCGGCCGGCGCGCCGCGGCGGCCGGAACTTGCATCGCGACTTGAGGGAATGCCGGATGGATGGTGACCGCGGGTGCCGCCGAGAGTCCAAAGGTTCCGGCCTGAGCCCTCAGCCATGCGCATGATCACCTGCATCGAGGACATGCGGCTCCTGGCGCGTCGCAAGGTCCCCAAAATGTTCTTCGAATATGCCGACCGCGGCTCCTATGCGGAAGAGACTTTGCGCGTCAACCGTACCGACCTCGAGCGCATCAAGCTGCGCCAGCGCGTGCTCGTGGACGTCGCGCGGCGCGATCTGACGACCAGCATCGTGGGCGAGCCGGCAATGCTGCCCATGGTGCTGGCGCCGGTCGGGCTGTGCGGCATGCAATGGGGCGACGGCGAGATCCTCGCCTGCCGCGCCGCCCAGGCGGCCGGCATCCCGTTTTGCCTTTCCACGATGTCGATCTGCGCGATCGAGGACGTCGCGGCCGCGGTGGAGCGGCCGTTCTGGTTCCAGCTCTATGTGATGAAAGACCGCGGCTTCGTGCGCGAGCTGATCGAGCGTGCGATCGCGGCAAAATGCAGCGCGCTGGTGCTCACCGTCGATCTGCAGGTGCTGGGGCAGCGGCATTGCGACCTGCGCAACGGCATGACGGTTCCGCCGCAGCTCAAGATCGGCAACCTGATCGACATCGCCACCAAGCCGGGCTGGGCTCTGAGCGTCCTGCGCGGCAAGCGCAAGACCTTCGGCAATCTGGCGGGCCATGTGCGCGGCATGGAGAACGTGCGCTCGCTCGCCGAATGGATCAAAGGACAGTTCGATCCCTCGCTGAGCTGGCAGGACGTCGAATGGATCCGAAGTCTGTGGCCCGGCAAGCTGGTGCTCAAGGGTCTGCTCGATGTGGAGGACGCCAAGCGCGCGGCCAAGACCGGGGCGGCGGCGCTCGTCGTCTCCAATCATGGCGGCCGCCAGCTCGACGGCGCCATGTCCTCGATCTCCGCGCTGCCCAGGATCGTCGACGCGGTCGGCGCCGAGATCGAGACCATGTTCGACGGCGGCATACGTTCGGGCCAGGACGTGTTGCGCGCGCTCGCGCTCGGCGCGCGCTCCTGCATGATCGGCCGCGCCTATCTGTATGGCCTCGGCGCCGGCGGTGAGGCCGGCGTCGCGCGCGCGATCGCAATCCTTGGCAGCGAGCTCGACGTGACCATGGCGCTCACCGGCACCAGGAGCGTGAAGGAGATCGGACCGCAGGTGCTGGCGGACCCCTGATGTACCCATAGGGGCAGCCCAAGGGGCGCCCGCCATGAAGGCGGTACAGGGCGGCCCGAGCGGCGTCCCTACAATGATACCTCCGTTTTGGCAGAACGAACTCGATTTTCACCAATGAAATCAATGAGCGCAGGAGTGCCCCTGCGTGGGTGCCCGCATGGATGGTGGCAAGCGAGCGGCCACGAGGGCCGCCCCTACCGGCGCATTTGGATATAGGCTTCGCGCAGGCCGAGGCCGGCCAGGGCGATGGCGAAGGGCGCCACGAAGTAGAGCAGCCGGTAGAGCAGCAGCGTCGCCACCAATTCCGCTCGATCGAAGTCCGGCAGGCCGATCAGCATCGCGGCATCGAGCGCTCCGATGGCGCCCGGCGCGTGGCTGACAAAGCCGAGCAGCGTGCCGAAGATCACGATCACCGCCAGCGGTATGAAATCGACGTCCGGCAGGCCAGGCATCAGCAGGTACATGACCAGCGAACAACAACTCAGGTCGGCGAGCCCGATGCCGATCTGCAGGAGCGTCATCGATCCGGAGGGCAGCGTGAGGCTCGAGCCCTTGCGGCCCAGAACCCGCGTCTTGCGCCAGACCCACAGCAGGTAAACCGACAACGCGCTCAAGGCGGCAATGCCGATCGCCTGGTTGCCGCACGCGGGAATCCGATCGAGCGCGCGCGCGGCCTCCGGCATACAGGCCATTGCGATACCGAGCGCCGTGATATTGCCCAGCCAAAACGTCAATCCGGCAATGAAGCATATTTTCGCGATATCGATGAGGCCCAAGCCCCAGCGGGAATAGATTCGAAAACGAATCGCCGCCGAGGCGAACACCATCGCGCCGAGACCGTGCCCGATCGCGTAGCTGGTGGCCCCGGCGAACGCGGCGATCCGCAACGGCACTTGCCGCGCCCCGATGGTGCGGAGCGCGAACCAATCGTACAGCGCCAAGGTCACGTAGCCGCAGCCGACGAAGAATGCCGCCCCGGCGACATGAGCGGGCGACACCGCCGCAACGGCCGTTGCCACCGCCCGCCAGTCCAGGTCGCGCAGGCGGTAGGAGAGGACGAGAGCGGAAACCAGCATGATGGTCGCGCTCAGCGCGATCCCGATCCTGTTCCAGCTGATCGGCTCGCGGCCGATCTGCGCTTGCAGAACTGCCGGCGCGGTTTCACATCGGGCGGGAACAGAAACCGCGCTGGCGTTCTTGCATTGTCGCATTTTCGGGCGGAAAACCGCACCCCACTTTCCCTGAAAATGCTCCAGCACCTCGCCCAGACGGCCCAGCAATCGCTCACCTCATCGAACCTTGCTTCCAACGCAAGCAGCTGCCGGCCGAATCCAAGCGATTCGAACCAGCCGCGCCACACCCTCATTTCAGTTCCATGCAACAGGATGACGACACTCCGATTTGAGGCAAATCGACTCGAACGGCAGCTTGGGCGGGTGGAAACCGTGAAAACCGCCGCCGTCACATGATTGAGATACGACTCGCGTATCGCTCGGGTCGAGTCGAGGCGAATCAGGGCTCCGATGCGCATTCTCATCGCGACCGATGCATGGTTTCCGCAGGTCAACGGCGTGGTCCAAACGCTCGTCTCGGTCGGGCAAGCGCTCGAGCGAATGGGAGTGGGTGTGAGCTTCCTCACTCCGGAAGGCATTCCGAGCATTCCGCTTCCCACCTATCCGGACATTCGGCTCGCGCTTCCCAGCGCGCGCGCGATCGCGCGGCGCATCGATGAAATTCAACCCGACGTCATTCATATCGCGACGGAAGGGCCTATCGGTCACCTGGTGCGCCGCCACTGCCTCAGGCGCAGGCGCGGCTTCACCACCAGCTTTCACACCCGCTTTGCCGACTATGCGGCCGCACGCTGGCCGATCCCCCGCAGCTTGAGCTGGAGCTGGCTGCGCTGGTTTCACAACGCCGGCCGCGTCACCATGGCGTCGACCGACTCGCTGACCAACGAGCTCATGGCGCGCGGATTTCGCAAGCTGATGCGCTGGCCGCGCGGCGTCGACACCAATCTGTTCCAGCCCCGCTTCGGCAGCGATCTCGGCCTGCCGCGGCCGGTTTTTCTCACCGTGGGGCGATTGGCGGTGGAAAAGAACATCGAGGCCTTTCTGGCGCTCGACTTGCCGGGCAGCAAGGTCGTGGTCGGCGACGGGCCGGCCAAGCAGGAATTGGCCCGGCGCTATCCGTCGGCGATTTTCTTAGGGACCAAGAAGGGTCACGAGCTCGCCAGCGTCTACGCAAGCGCGGACGTATTCGTGTTCCCCAGTCGCACGGATACCTTCGGATTGGTCCTGCTCGAGGCGCTCGCGAGCGGCCTGCCGATCGCGGGCTTTCCGGTCGATTCGACGCGCGACGTCATCGCCGGCGCACCCGTTGGCGTTCTCGACGATGACCTTCGCGCCGCCTGTATCCGCAGCCTCACATTATCGCGGACGGCATGCCGATCCTACGCCAAGACCATGACATGGGACGAGAGCGCGCGCTGCTTTCTCGGCAATCTGAAGAATTCCGGAGCGCTGCTGGCCGGACGCGAGCCCGAGCCCGCTTTGGTTTCCGCGTAAGCGCCAGGCGCTGGCTCCGCGTCGAACGGGTGGTGAGGACAGCAATGCCGACGACGGTTCCCGACAAGGTCGTCCGGGCCCGGCGTCAACGGCGGCTTCTGCTCGCCGAAGTCACTCCCATCGCGGCGACAATTTTCTATTTGTTGTTGCTCGCATGGAATATGGCGACCCTCGAACCGATTTTCGGCAGCTCATTCGCGCCCGCTTGGCGTCCGGGCGAATACAATCCGATGGAGCCCGGCCACCGGACCCAGCACGGTCCGAGTTGGCCGGCCTGGCCCGCACAACGCTGACGGCAGCGCCCGCGCTTTCTGCTTGGTCGGGCAGGAAAAAGGGCCGGCTGGGAGCGATTACGCAACACAGGACCCAGCCGGCCAAACCTTGCGGAGCGGATCGAGGGGCCGGGGGACCGGGCTCCGAAAGGCCTTTAGGCGGGACGCCGGGGCTTAAGCGCGACGTTTGGCGTCCGCGATCGAGCTAAACACCGCGCGTTGCGTTTTGATGACGCTATTGCGACTGTCCGCCTTTTCGCCCAAAAAATTCCGCCCTCGAGCGTGAGGGCGGAGCAACAATCCGGGGCGGAGCGCTGCCGGTCAGTTCGGAACTACGCCGTTTAGCCCGACATTGATGCGGTTGGTCTCGAACGTGCCATCCGGCTTCTTGGTCGCCGCATTGATGCTGATGCTGGCGCCCGGCTTGAGCGCGCTCGCGTCGCTCACCTGATACTGAACGATGGGCGTGCTCGGGGTGACCAGGAGCTTCTTCTCGCCGCCCTTGTACTTGACCATCACGCTCAAGCCGTCGACGCCGGTCACCGGGTTGCCGGCCTCACCGTTCGTCATGGTGCCGTTGGGCGCGCCGGGCCAACCGTCGCGGTGCCCGTCGCCGGTTCCGCGCTGCGATTCCGCGAAGATGTGCACCTCGACCGCTTTCTGGGTGCCGTCGGCTTGCGGCACGGCCCCGCTGCCGATGTAGGAGCCTTGCTTGATGTCGGCGAGCGAGGCCTTGGTGACGCCCACGATCAGCGCCTTGTCGGCGAGCACCACCGTTTGCTCGGCGCCGTCTTTCGACTTCATCAGCAGCGCATTGCCGGTGACCTTCTCGATCGTACCGCTAAGGCGCTGCGTCTGCGGTTGCTGCGCCCATGCCGACGAAACCGCAAACGCGGCTGCGAGGGCGACACCGGCCAAAAATCCAATCCTGCTCATCTGTTTCCTCCGAGTGACATGTTTCCAGGGATATGCTTGGCAGGCTCCGCCTGCCAAGAGTCGTGATAACCAAGAGACGCGGTAACCAAGAGTCTTGGGTGCCAAAGACTTAACTGCAGGTCCCGAACACCCGCTCCATGCGGCCGCGGGCGTGCGGCGATCACTGCGGCGGCGGGATTTCCTTTTCGACCTGGATCGCCGCGACGTCGAGTGAGCCGTCGGGCAGCTTTGGGGCACCAGCAACGAATACTTTCAAGCCGGGCTTGAGATCCTCCTTGGTGCCGGGAACCGTGGTGGCGATGATGGTCTTCGGCGTTACGACGATCTTCTTTTCCTCATCGGGCTTGCCCTGGATCTTGTACTTGACCGTCAGCATCTGCCCGTCGACGCCGGCGACCGAGGTCTGCAACGAGCCGTTGGTCATGAAGCTGTTTGGCATCAGGTCCCAATCGCCGTGAAAGGAGTTGAAGGGCTGCCCGGCGGGAGCGATGCGCAGTTCGACCGCCTCCAGCGTTCCATCGGCGCGTGGCCGCGAGGTAATAGCGACGTTGGTATCGGCCTTGACGTCGGTGAGAGAGGCCTTGACGACGCCGCCAATGCGGACGTTGTCCTTGAGCGCGAGCTTGAGCTCAGCTCCGTCGCGTGACTTGACCAGCAAGGTGTTGCCGTCGAGCTTCTCAATGGTGCCGCGCACGCGCACCGGCGGCGATTGTTGGGCAAAGCTCGCCGAGGAGGCGAGCATCAAGGCTAAACCAGAGGCGCCGAACATGCGCCGTGTCATCTTGTCCATCGTCATTCTCCCGAAAGGTCGCCGACGAAGAGCTTCCGGCGATCACTGAACAACCCCCATGCCGCGCTCCCGGTTCCGTCGAGGATTACGGTCATCCCGGCTCTTCAGGGTCATTTCTGTAAGGTCGCTGCTGCATCAGATCAGCCTCCACCAGCGTGCGCAAGCCCTCCGTCACCTGCGGGCGCAGGCCGAAGAACCGCGCGAACGCGCCGGCCGCCTGCTGCAGGAGCATCCCCAGACCATCGACCGTTCGCAACCCGTGCGCTCCGGCTGCCGCCAGCAGCGGCGTCACCAGGGGAGCATAAACGACGTCGGCCACGACCGCAGTCGCGGCGAGCGCCGCCAGATCGATCTCCAGGGGCGGCTGCCCTGCCATGCCCAGTGTGGTGGTGTTCACCAGCAAGCCCGCACCCGCCAGCACATCATTGCGGCGATCCCACCGGGACGGCACAACCCGGTCTCCGAACCGCTCCCGCAGCGCGGTGGCCCGCTCCAAGCTGCGGTTGACGACGTGGACGGGGCGCACGCCGCGCTCGATGAGGCCGAACACGATGGCGCGCGCGGCCCCGCCGGCGCCCAGGACGACCGCGCTTTCCACGGCCGTGGCCCAGTCCGGGACCGCGGCATCGAGGCTCGCGACGAAACCCTCGACATCGGTATTGGTCGAGCGCAGCACGCCGTCATCGAGCCAAAGCGTGTTCGCAGCCCCCACTGCCGCCGCCAGGGCGTCGGGCTTGGACAGTTCCAGCGCCGCCTGCTTGTGCGGCACCGTCACGTTCGCCCCTACATAACCGCGGTCGGCCAGACGAGCGATGAAATCCGCAAATCGGCCGGGCGGCACCGCCTCGCGCCGGTACGCGGCCGGCAGGCCGAACTGCCGAATCCAATAATCATGGATGAGCGGCGAGCGCGAATGCTCGACCGGCCAACCGATCACGCAAGCGGCTTTGAGATCCATGCTTCTTCCATAGAGAAATTTCGCCGCTCATGCGAGCCATCGCGGCCGAGACCGGCGCTTTGCCGGATGGACCGGGCTGATCGCGCGCGGCACAATCGGCGGCGCGCCGCCAGGCCGGCCGATTTCGCCGATGCAACCAAGCGGAAACCAAAGGGAACCCGGACGATGGATCTCAGAGTGGGAAAGCAGGCGATCCGCGAAGCCTCCGACAAGCTGAAGAACTGGGGCCGATGGGGCGCCGACGACCAGGTCGGGACGCTCAACCATGTGCGACCCGAGGACATCGTGCGGGCGGCCTCGCTCATCCGCAGCGGCAAGGTCTTTGCGCTCGGCATTCCGCTCGACCGCAGCGGCCCGCAGACCGGCCTGTTCGGCGGGCGCTGGAATCCGATTCACACCATGCTGGCGACCGGCACCGACGCCGTCGCCGGGCGCCAGGATATCGTGCCGAACATCCGCTACGCCGATGACGCCATCAACATGCCGGTGCAATGCGCCACCCATTGGGATGCGCTCGGCCACATCTTCTATGAAGAGAAGATGTACAACGGCTTCGATGCGCGCCTGGTCGATTGCAACGGCTTGGGCAAGCTCGGCATCGAGCACGCCAAGAACAAGATGGTCGGGCGCGGTGTGCTCCTCGACATCGCCCGCCACGCGGGAGTCGCGCATCTCGCCGACGGCCACGCCATCTCCAACGACGATCTCGATGGCTGCGCCAGGGCACAGAACATCGAAATTCGCCGCGGCGACTTCGTCATCCTGCGCACCGGCCAGATGGAGCGCTGCCTTGCGGAAAAGCAATGGGGCGGGTTTGCGGGCGGCGACGCGCCGGGCGTGAAGTTCGAGAGCTGCTACTGGTGCCAGGAGAAACAGATCGCCGCGATCTGCTCCGACACCTGGGGCGTGGAGGTGCGGCCCAACGAGACCACCGAGGCCAACCAACCCTGGCACTGGGTGGTGATACCCGCCATGGGCCTCACCATGGGCGAGATGTTCTATCTCAAGGACCTGGCCGAGGATTGCGCCGCGGATGGAATCTACGAATTCTTCTTCTGCGGGCCGCCGCTGGTGATCACCGGCGGCACCGGCTCGCCGATCAATCCGCAGGCGATCAAGTGACCGGCTTCAGCGCCGCAGCGCCGCGAGCGCCGCTTTGATCCGTGGCGGCGTGAACGGCACTTGCCTGACGCGAGCGCCGATCGCATCGAAGATGGCATTGGCGATGGCGGCGGCGCCGGGGATCGAGGCTGATTCGCCGACCCCAAGCGGCGGATCGTCGGGGCGCTCCACCAAGACGACCTGGATGTCCGGCACGTCGAGGAAGGTCGCAATCGGGTAGGTGAGGAAATCGAGGCTGGTCACTCCCGTGCTGTCGAACTTGACCTCTTCCGTCAGGGCGCGGCTGACCGACTGGATCACGTTGCCCTGTACCTGCAGCTCGACCCCTTTCGGGTTGATCATGAGGCCGGCGTCCTGCGCCACCACGACCCGGGTGACGCGGACCCGGCCGCTCGCGAGATCGACATCCACGTCCGCGATCCAGGCCGTGTACGCGGCGCCGTAGCCCGGAAAATCCCCATGGGTGTAGCGCGCGTAGGCGAGGCCACGCCCCTTCGCGGTCGCGCCCACGGCAAGGTCCGGCTTGCGGGGCGGGCGCGGCTCCCAGGCCGCCTTCCTGGCAGCAGCCGTCAGCACCGCCAGCGCGCGCGGATCGTTGAGACGCTCCAGGCGGAATTTCAGCGGATCGACGCCCGCCGCGGCCGCCAGCTCATCGATGAAGCATTCATGCGCGAAGCTGTTGGGCAGGCTGGCCACGCCGCGCATGCGCGCCGCCCGCACCGGCGGCACCAGATCGAGCACACTGACCTGAAGATTCGGAATTCCGAAATAGGGCGGGACCGCATTGCGATCGCCCTGCGCAAGCACTGCCGGTTTCGCCGGCTTGGCGCCGGTCAGGTAATGCGCGAGAGTCTCGGCGCGGCCGGAGAAACACTTGGTGATGAACTGATAGGCCGTGATGCGGCCGTTGCCGTCCAAGCTTCCTCGCACATCCATCAGCTGGGCGGCACCCTTGGGCTCCCAGCCGTGCTCCTGCTCCCGCGTCAGCTGAAGGCGAACCGGGCGGCCGACCGCCTTCGACAGGAGAGCGGCATCCAGCGAGACGTCGTCAGCGCAATTGAGGCCGTAACACCCGGCCCCGTCCACATGGATCACCCGAACCGCTTCCTCGGGCATGGCGAGCAACTGGGCAGCCTCGCGGCGGACGGCGTGGGCCGATTGGGTCGCCGACCAGATGGTCAGCTTGCTGTCGGAGAATTCCGCCACCGCGCAGGAGGGCCCGATCGAGGCGTGCAATTGATAGGGCCAGATGTAAGTGGCCGACAGCTCGATCGCGGCATTGGCCAGGGCGGAGCGGACATCGCCCTCCTCGCGCAGAATCCGCGGCTTGCTCGGATAGTTGCGCAGCGCCGGCTCCAGCTTGGAGAAATCCGGCATTGCGGACCAGGATTTCCATTCCACTTTCAGCTCGCGCGCGGCCCGAACGGCGTTCTCCTCGCGTTCCGCCACCACGCCCAGGAAATCCTCGATCCTCACCACCTTGACGATGCCCGGGATGTGCCGGACCGACGTCGAGTCGACCGCCACCAGGGTTGCGCCGATCGCCGTCTCCGCACCGTTCATGGGCGGCCTGATCACGCGGGCGTGGAGCATGCCGGGACGACGGACGTCATGCACGAAGGTGAAGGTCCCGGTCGCCTTGGCCGGAATATCGGTGCGCGGCACCGATTTTCCGACCACGGTGTATTCCGAAGGCTTCTTGGTGCGGGCCCGGCCGGACGCGCGTAAATCGAACTTCTTGTCGCCGATCAGCTCGCCGTAGGAGATGCTCCTGCCGGCGCGCCCGGAAGTGATGATGCCGCTGGCGGCGCGCAGGTCGGAGACCGCAACCCCAAGCCGGTCGGAAGCGAGCTTCAGCAGCATTTGCCGCGCGTCCGCGGCGGCATGCCGGATCGGAACGGCTTCCCGTTGGATCGTGTTGCTCGCGCTCGTCGTTCCCTGGTCCGGGGTCCTGGCGGTGTCGCCCATCACCATGGTGACGCGATCGAGATCGACGTCCAGCTCGTCCGCCACGATCTGGGCGAGCGCAGTGCGGATGCCGGTCCCGAGATCAACCCGGCCCGTGAAGCAGGTGACGCCGCCGTCGGCCTTGACCGCAAGCCAGGAATCGACGCGATCGTCGGGGATCGTCTTGGGCCATGGTCCCAAGGTTTCGGCAGCGCGCGGCGAGGAGGAGCAGGCGACAAGCAGGTAACCTGCGCCCAGATAACCTGCCCCCTTGAGCAGGTCGCGGCGGGCGATTTCGCGCCGAACCGACATAACGCGTCCCCTCACGCTCGCACGGCTGCCACGCGTTGCACCGCACGGACGATCTGCGCAAGCGTGCCGCCGCGGCAGATCATCGCAAAATTAGACCACGCCGCGCGCCTCGCCACAAGCGATGCCTAGGCTCCGATCGCGGCATTGACCGCCGGCAGCACCTTCTCGGCCAGCAGGATCATCGAGCGGCGGCCGCGCTCGCGGTCCAGCCAATCCTTGCCGGCATACAGCAGCGTCCCGAACTCGCCGACCTGCTCGCGGAACGCCAGGATCTCGTCGACCACCTTGTTGGGCGATCCGGCGATGATGAGGCTGTCGCAAACCGAATCGACCGTCAGCTCGGAATCGGGCTGATCGCGGCTCACCTTGAAAACTTCGGCGCGTCCGCTGTGTTTGAGCTTGGTCAAAAGCTGCGTGTAATAGTAGCGATAGGGACTGTTCGGGGCGCTGACATAGGCGCGAGCGGTCGCGTCGTCTTCGGCCACGAAAATGCTCTTGGCGACCCGCCAATTGGCCGGATCGGGCTTGCGGCCGGCCCGGCCGCAACCCTCGACATATTTGGGCCAGTGGGTCTTCACCCATTGCGGCAACAGGAAATTGGCCGAGATCGTATCCCAGCCGCGCGCCGCCGCCTCCGCGATGCCGGCCGAGAACGGCGCCACCGCAGTGACCACGATCGGCGGATGCGGACGCTGCAAGGGCTTGGGCAGATAGCCCTGCCCGATATGGGGCATGAGCTGGCGTTCGATCGAGATATTCCAGTACTTGCCCTTGAGATGATAGGGCGGCTCGCCTTGCCAAATCGCCAAGACGTGGTTGATCGCCTCCAGGAACATGGCCCGGCGGTCGGCATCGAGATTGCCGAATGCCTCGGCGTCGGACAGAAGCCCACCCGGGCTGATGCCGAAGATGAAGCGGCCGTCGAGCAGATGATCCAGCATGGCGATCTGCGAGGCGGTCGCGGCGGGATGGTTGTTGGGCATGTTGATGGTACCGGTGCCGAGCTTGATGCGCTTGGTGGCGTGGATCAGCGTGCCGATGAATACCGCGCAGGAGGTGATATTCTCCGCCCGGTCGGTGGCGTGCTCGCCGACGTAACCCTCCACATAGCCGAGCTCGTCCGCCAGAATGAAGGCCTCGCGATCCTCGCGCAGGGATTGCCGCCACTCCTTATCGACGGGGTGGATCGGCATGGTGAAGAAACCGAGCTTCATCTTATTCTCCGGTGGTCCAAGCCCATCATCCTGCCCTCACCGGATAGACCGGCGGCAGACCGCTCAGCACGCGTGCCACGTCGGCGGCGCACTTGGTCTGCAGCTCGTCGAGCGCCTCGACCGAGTAAAAGGCGGTGTGCGGCGTCAAGATGACGTTGTCGCGGCCGATGAGGGCCGAATCCTTCGGCAACGGCTCGGTGGCGACCACATCGAGCGCGGCGCCGCCGAGATGGCCGCTGTCGAGCGCCGCAAGGAGGGCCTGCTCGTCGATCAGCGGCCCGCGAGCGGTATTCACGATCACCGCGCCCTGCTTCATCCGGGCGAAGGCCGCGGCATCGATGAGGCCGCGGGTCGCGGGCGTCAGCGGCGCGTGCACCGACACGGCATCGGATCGCGCCAGCAGGGTCTCGAGGCTCACCGGCTCCACGCCGCAGGATACAAACACATCGTCGGCGACATAGGGATCGTACGCGACGACCTTAAGGCCGAAAGCCTTCGCCTTGGGGGCGAGCGCGCGGGGAATATTGCCGAACCCGACCAGACCCAGCACTTGCCCGGCAAGCCGGCGCAGCGGCACCACCGCCGGCATCTCCCAGCGGCCCGACTGCACGAGCTTGTTCGAGAACGGGATCTTGCGGGCGAGCGCCAGCAACAGCGCCATCGCGTGGTCCGAGACTTCATGCATGCAATAGTCGGGCACGTAGGTGACCACGATGCCGAGCTCGGCCGCCGTCTTGGTGTCGATATTGTCGACGCCAAGGCCGAACCGGCCGATCGCCTTGCAGCGCCGCAGCTGTCGCAGCAGCTCACCCGTCAGCTTGGCATAGGTGACGAGGACGGCATCGGCATCGCGCGCCACCGCCAGGATGTCGTCGGCCGCCGCGCTCTTCGCCATGCGCATTTCGGGGTCGAGACGCGCCAGCGCCGACATGGCGGGATCGAGCGAGGGGAAAACGCTGTCGGTCACGGCGATGACGGGGCGGGCCACGGAGTGCTCCAAAATGCTCTACCGCAGCCAGCGGACGATGCCGGCCACGCCGTCGACTGCGACCTGCGCACCGTCGGGAATTTGCCGCGTCGCGTCCAGCACGCCGAGCACCATCGGGATTCCACGTTCGCGGGCGAGCGCGGCGAGGTGCGAGGTCGAGCCGCCGAGCTCCGCCACCACGCCGCCCACCCGCGGCAGGATGTGGCTGAGCGCCGGCCCCGCCACTTTCGTGACCAGAATGTCGCCTTGCGCGACGCGGGCAAGCTCGCACTCGCAATTCACCACCACGGCACGGCCGGAGCCCCAGCCGATGCCGGCCGGATGGCCGCTGAGGCCCGGATGCCGCAGCCAGATTTCGTCCGGCACCCGGATAGGCTGCACGTGCAGGGGGCGGGCCTGCAGCAGCTTGAAGCCCGCCTCGTCGAGCGCCCACTCGATTTCGACCGGCATGCCGGAAAAGTTTTTGCTCATCACGTTTTCGGCCTTGCGGAGCATGCGCCCCAGCGTCACCGCCTGGCCGGCATCGAGGCAGGGTTGCCGGACGAGCTCGTCCGGTACGGTTTGCGTCGTGGTGCCCGTGCCATGCAGGCAAGTCTCGCGGCGATCCTTGCGCCCGACGGCGATCGCGCGCACGAATCCCTGCCGGGTCAGCACGATGCGGTCGGGCACCACCTCGCCTTGCGCGATGGCCGAGCCCAGTCCCCAGGTGGCGCTGAGCAGCATCTGGCCGTCGGGCGTTTCGCTCAACCCCCCGCCGGAGGCGCGCGCCGCGATCAGCGGCTGGACCAACACCGCCATGGCGGTGTCGGCGGGATCGAGCCCGTGCGCATCCATGTAGCGCCGCGCATTAGAGGTCCACAGCGCCGCCCAGCAGGCTCTTATCGCGGTCAGAAATTCGTTCTCGTCAGTGAGCCCCAGGAAACTCTCGAACTGACCCGCGAAGCTGGCACCGGCGCGGTCCTCGATCAGCGCCGAGGAACGTACAATGCCGGGGCGGCCGCCGGCTCGCTGGGCGCGCCAGGCCGCCAGCAGCGGCGGCAATAGGTCCGGCGCGATCGGCCCTTCATGGAGGGCGAGCCTGATCTCGACCGAAAGCATGCGCGCCTGCGGGGGTGCGGCGGCGGCGAAGCGCGCCGGCAGATCATCCAGGCCCAGCGCCGCGATCTGCGCCCGATAGGCCGCGGCCGTGACGCAGAACCCGCCCGGCGTGGGCAAGCCCGCATGCGCCAGCGCCGCCAGGTTCGCGGCCTTCGGCCCCACCCGGTCCGGGTCGGCGGCGGCCGGGTCGCTGAGGGGAATAATGAGAGCGGTCATTGCGCGTTCGTCGCAACTCTGTCGTCTTTGCGACCCTCCCGTGAAAGCGGGCACAGTTCGCGGGTCGAGATCACCGGGTCTCGCCGCTGCGCAGCGGCCCGGCGACGGCATCGAGCAAAGCTCGACGTCATTTCACGTGGTCCCCGTAGCCCGGCAGCGGGTCGACGACCGTGATCTGCTTCACCGGGAAGTTGGAGATGATCTCGATCTCCTTCTTATGGACGATGAGCATCTCCTCGATGCGCACTCCGTAGCGGAATTTCTTGCCGTGCTGGGTCTCCAGCGCGAAGGTCATGCCCTCCTTGATCTCGACCGGATGATCGAGCGACCAGATGCGCGAGATGACGGGCGGATCGTACTGCGCGAGGCCCAGGCCATGGCCCCACAGGTTGGCGGCGGCCTGGTCCTCGTCTTCGTAGCCCCAGGTTTCCTTGGCGGAAGGCCACTTCTCGGCGATCTCGCGCGTGGTGGTACCGGCCTTGACGGCGCCGATCGAGTCGTAGAGCCATTCCAGCGCGGTCGCGTAGGTCTGCTTCTGCTCCTTGCTGGGCTCCTTGCCGACGCAATAGGTGCGGTAATAGCAGGACTTGTAGCCGTTCCAGGTCAGCGCCGCCAAATCCATGAACACGATGTCGCCGGGCTGGATGATGCGGTCGGAAAAATTGCGCCAGTTCGGCCAGGTGTTCGGG
>DASXXS010000011.1:0-7629 GCA_036502925.1 Xanthobacteraceae bacterium | reverse complement strand
ATCATCTATTGCGGGTCGCGCCGTAAGACCGAGAAGATCGCGGATTTTCTGCGCGAGAGCGGCGTCAATGCGCTGCCCTATCACGCCGGGCTCGATTCCGCGGTGCGCTCGCGCCATCAGGACATGTTCCTGCAGGAGGACGCCATCGTCATGGTGGCGACCATCGCGTTCGGCATGGGCATCGACAAGCCCGACGTGCGCTTCGTGCTGCACGCCGATCTGCCCTCCAATATCGAAAGCTATTACCAGGAGATCGGCCGCGCCGGCCGCGACGGGCTGCCGGCCGACACCTTGACGCTCTACGGCATGGGCGACATCCGGCTGCGCCGCATGCAGATCGACGAGCGCGAGGCCGCCGACGAGCAGAAGCGCGTCGAGCGCAAGCGGCTCGATGCGCTGGTGGGGCTGTGCGAATCCGCGCGCTGCCGCCGGCAGAACCTGCTCGCCTATTTCGGCGAGGCGGCGCCGCCCTGCGGCAACTGCGACATCTGCCTCGATGGTGCCGAGGTGGTGGACGGCACCGTCGCGGCCCGGAAAGCCCTTTCCGCGATGGTGCGGACCGGAGAGCGTTTCGGCACCGAGCATCTGGCCAATCTGCTCCGCGGCGAGCGCACCGAGGCGATCCTCAAGTTCGGCCACGACCGGCTCCCCACCTTCGGGGTCGGCCAGGAGCACGGCAAGCCCGAATGGCGCTCGATCTTCCGCCAGCTCCATGGCGCCGGCCTGATCGCGCTCGACCTCAACGGCTATGGGGGCTGGCGCGTCACCCAGGAGGGCCGCGGCGTGCTGCGGGGCACCGCTGCCTTTGCGCTGCGCAAGGACACGCTCAAACCCGTGCGCCGGACCACCCGCGACGCCGCCAGGGACGCAACCGGCGCCGCGCCGGCCGACGCCGGGGACGCGGATCCGGCGCTGTTCGAGGCCCTCAAGCGCCGCCGCCTCGAGCTTGCCAAGGACCGCGGCGTCCCGGCCTATCTGGTGTTCGCGGACAAGAGCCTGATCGACATGGCCCGGCGCAAGCCCCGCACCCCCGCCGACATGGCCCAAGTCCACGGCATGGGCGAGGTGAAGCTCGCCCAATACGGTCATGTCTTCCTCGAAGTCATCCGCCGCCATCTCGGCGGCTAGGCGGCCGGATGCCCGATCTCCGCTGCGGTCCGAGCCTGATGGCGGCGCAAAGCGCGCTTCGCTCGACCTTCGGGTTTGCGGACTTCCGACCCGGGCAGGGCGCCATCATTGAGAGCGTGCTGGCCGGCGCCGATGTGCTGGCCATCATGCCGACCGGGAGCGGCAAGTCGCTGTGCTACCAGCTGCCGGCGCTGTTGCGCGGCAGCCTGACCGTGGTGGTGTCGCCCTTGATCGCGCTGATGCGCAATCAGGTGGCGCAGCTTGCGAGCTACGGGATCGCGGCCGCGAGCCTCAACTCGGCCAACGACTTCGCCGAGAACCGGCAGATCACCGCACGGCTCGCCCGCGGCGAGCTGCGGCTGATCTATGTCTCGCCCGAACGGCTCGCCCAGCCCGATACGCTCGCGCTCTTCAAGCGCGTTCAGGTCGGGCTGTTCGCGGTCGACGAGGCCCATTGCATCTCGCAGTGGGGACACGCCTTCCGGCCGGACTATCTGACGCTCGGCGCCGCCCGAGCCGAGCTCGGCGGCGTGCAAACGGTGGCGTTCACGGCGACCGCCGACGCCGCGACGCGCGCCGACATCCTGAGCAAGCTTTTCCACCGCCGCCCGACCGTGTTCGTCCATGGCTTCGACCGGCCGAACTTGCGCCTGCGCCTGCAGGCCAAGACCTCCACGCGCGGCGAGATCAAGACCTCCGGCCGCGGCCAGGTCATGGAGTTCGTGCGCGCGCATTCCGGCCAAAGCGGCATCATCTATTGCGGCTTCCGCCGCAAGACCGAGGAGATCGCGGGCCTGCTGCGGCAAAGCGGCGCCAATGCACGCGCTTATCACGCCGGCCTCGATCCGGCTTCACGCTCGCGCCATCAGGACATGTTCCTGGCCGAGGACGGCATCGTCATGGTGGCCACCATCGCGTTCGGACTGGGCATCGACAAGCCCGATGTGCGCTACGTGCTGCATGCCGATCTGCCCGCCAATATCGAAAGCTACTATCATGAGATCGGCCGTGCTGGCCGCGACGGCTTGCCGGCCGATACCTTGACGCTCCACAGCACGGGCGACATTCGGCTGCGCCGCATGCAGATCGCTCAGAGCGCGGCCTGCGAGGCGCAGAAAGCCATCGACCGCCGACGGCTCGATGCCCTGGCGGCGCTGTGCGAATCCGTGCGCTGCCGCCGGCAGGACCTGCTCGCCTATTTCGGCGAGGCGGCGCCGCCCTGCGGCAACTGCGACGTTTGCCTCGAGGCGCCGCGCTGGCGGCAGCTTGTCCGCTATGTTCCGGGCTTCCTCAAGCGGGGCCACCGGCATCGCGGCCGGTAAGGGGGCCGCCGGGCAGCCGATTTCGCGCGGGCGCGAATGTTGCACTGCAGTTGGCGGTGTGTTAGCAACCGCGCGATTTTCACGGGTTTCAGGGCGCCCGGCGGCGCTCTCCGCGAAGATCAAAGTCTCATTTGCATTTCAAGGGCTTGGGCTTCTCGTTCGGAACGAGGCCGAGCCCGGGAAACTGCCTCAATCGAAAGCGCGCGGTCGTGAAGGGCGAAGGAACGGTCGTTTCCGGCATGGCGGGTCGCTACGCGACCGCGCTGTTCGAGCTTGCGCGCGAGCAGCGGGCGATCGACAGCGTGAAGGCCGATCTCGACCGCTTCGAGCGGCTCCTCGCTGAGAGCCCCGATCTGATGCGGCTCGTCCGCAGCCCGGCGTTCTCGGCCGAGCAACAGTCGAAGGCGCTTGCGGCGGTGCTCGATCTGGCCGGGATCGGTGGTGTGGCGGCGAACTTCCTCCTGGTCGTGGCCGCGAACCGCCGCTTGTTTGCGGTGCGCGCGATCCTCAAGGATTTTCGCGCGCTGGTCGCCCAGCACAAGGGCGAGGCGAGCGCCGAGGTGACGCTGGCCGAGACGCCGGACGATCGGCAGCTCGCCGCCATCAGGGCGACGCTGCGGGCGGTCACCGGCAAGGACGTGCAGGTCGACGTGAAGGTCGAGCCTTCGATCATCGGCGGTCTCATCGTCAAGCTCGGCAGCCGCATGGTCGACACCTCGCTGCGCACCAAGCTGAGGTCAATCAAGCATGCGATGAAAGAGGTCTCTTGATGGATATCCGGGCCGCTGAAATCTCCGCGATCCTCAAGGATCAGATCAAGAATTTCGGCCAGGAGGCCGAAGTCTCCGAGGTCGGCCAGGTGTTGTCGGTCGGCGACGGTATCGCCCGCGTCTTCGGCCTCGACAACGTGCAGGCCGGCGAGATGGTCGAGTTCGAGAACGGCGTGCGCGGCATGGCGCTCAATCTCGAAACCGACAATGTCGGCATCGTGATCTTCGGCGAGGACCGCGAGATCAAGGAAGGCCAGACCGTCAAGCGCACCGGCTCGATCGTCGACGTGCCGGTCGGCAAGGAACTGCTCGGCCGCGTCGTCGACGCGCTCGGCAATCCGATCGATGGCCGCGGCACCATTACGGCAAGGGAGCGCCGCCGCGTCGACGTCAAGGCGCCCGGCATCATCCCGCGGAAATCCGTGCACGAGCCGATGGCCACCGGCCTCAAGGCGATCGATGCGCTCATTCCGATCGGCCGCGGCCAACGCGAGCTGATCATCGGCGACCGCCAGACCGGCAAGACCGCGATCGCGCTCGATACCATCCTCAACCAGAAGCCGCTCAACGCCTCCAACGACGAGAAGATCAAGCTCTATTGCGTCTACGTGGCCATCGGGCAGAAGCGCTCGACGGTGGCGCAATTCGTCAAGACGCTCGAAGAGCAGGGCGCGCTCGACTATTCCATCATCGTGGCGGCCACCGCGTCCGATCCGGCACCGATGCAGTACCTGGCGCCGTTCGCCGGCTGCGCCATGGGCGAGTTCTTCCGCGACAACGGCATGCACGCGGTGATCATCTATGACGATCTCTCCAAGCAGGCGGTGGCCTATCGGCAGATGTCGCTGCTGCTGCGCCGGCCGCCGGGACGCGAGGCCTATCCGGGCGACGTGTTCTACCTGCATTCGCGGCTGCTCGAGCGCGCCGCCAAGATGAACGACGACAACGGGGCCGGCTCGCTGACCGCATTGCCGGTGATCGAGACCCAGGCCAACGATGTGTCCGCCTACATTCCGACCAATGTCATTTCCATCACCGACGGGCAGATCTTCCTGGAGACTGATCTGTTCTACCAGGGCATCCGGCCGGCGGTGAATGTCGGCCTGTCGGTATCGCGCGTGGGCTCCTCGGCGCAGACCAAGGCGATGAAGAAGGTGGCCGGCCGCATCAAGGGGGAACTGGCGCAGTACCGGGAGATGGCGGCCTTCGCCCAGTTCGGCTCCGACCTCGACGCCACCACGCAGCGCCTGCTCAATCGCGGCGCCCGCCTCACCGAATTGTTGAAGCAGCCGCAATTCTCGCCGCTGAAGATGGAGGAGCAGGTCTGCGTCATCTATGCGGGCGTCAACGGCTATCTCGATCCGATCCCGGTCAACCGGGCGCGGGCGTTCGAGCAGGGCCTGCTGGCGCTGCTGCGCAACCAGAAGCCGGAGATTCTCGACGAGATCCGCTTAAGCGGCGACCTCGGCGAAGCGACCGCGGCAAAGCTCAAGAGCGCGGTCGAAGCCTATGCCAGGACGTTCGCATAGGCGCACCACAGAGAACGGACGGCAGACGACGGAGGACAGGGACGGATGGATGAAAGACGATGCCGGCTGAGGTTCTCCTCTGTCGTCCGTCGTCTGTCCGCTGTCATCAGACATGCCCAGCCTGAAGGACCTGCGCAATCGCATCGCCTCCACCAAGGCGACGCAGAAGATCACCAAGGCCATGCAGATGGTGGCGGCCTCGAAGCTGCGCCGCGCGCAGGTCGCCGCCGAGGCGGCGCGGCCCTATGCGGAGCGCATGGACAGCGTGCTCGGCCATATCGCGGCCGCCATGGCGGGGCTCGAATCGGCGCCGCCGCTGTTGCGCGGCACCGGCAGCGACCGCGTGCATCTCCTGCTCGTATGCACCGCCGAGCGCGGCCTGTGCGGCCCCTTCAACTCGGCGATCGTGCGGCTCGCGCGCGAGCGCGCCAACGCGTTCATCGCGCAGGGCAAGGAGGTCAAGTTCTTCTGCGTCGGGCGCAAGGGCTATGAGCAGCTCAAGCGCCAATACGAGCGGTTCATCATCGAGCACGTCGAGCTGCGCTCGGTGCGCAGCATCGGGTTTGCCAATGCCGAGGAGATCGCGGACCGGATCTTGCGGCTTTATGCCGAGGGCGCGTTCGACATTTGCACCCTGTTTTTCGCCCGCTTCAAGTCGGTGATCGCGCAGATTCCGACCGCGCAACAGATCATTCCGCCGGTGTTCGAAGCCTCCCGCCCCAACGTCCCCGCGCTTGCGGCCGAGGGACCGGCAGGCGGCGGCGGTGCAGTCTATGACTACGAGCCCGACGAAGAGGAGATTCTCGCCCAGATCCTGCCGCGCAACATCGCGGTGCAGATTTTCCGGGCGCTGCTCGAGAACAACGCTTCGTTCTACGGCGCCCAGATGAGCGCGATGGACAACGCCACCCGCAATGCCGGGGAGATGATCCGCAAGCAGACGCTTCGCTACAACCGCACCCGGCAGGCGATGATCACCAAGGAGCTGATCGAGATCATCTCCGGGGCGGAGGCGCTCTAGAAATGACGCGGACTTGCAAATCCTATCCATATGAGAAGTAACGGGGACTGTTCATGGCTTCCAATCAAACCGGCCGCATCGCCCAGGTCATCGGCGCCGTTGTCGACGTCAAGTTCGAGGGCGAGCTGCCCGCCATCCTCAACGCGCTGGAGACCGACAACCAGGGCAACCGGCTGGTCCTCGAGGTCGCCCAGCATCTCGGCGAATCGACGGTGCGCACCATCGCGATGGACACCAGCGAGGGCCTGGTGCGCGGCCAGGAGGTCGCCGATACCGGTCAGCCGATTTCGGTGCCGGTCGGCGAAGGCACGCTCGGGCGCATCATCAACGTGATCGGCGAGCCGGTGGACGAAGCCGGCCCGGTGCCGCATCGGGAGCGGCGCGCCATCCATCAGCCGGCCCCGCTCTACACCGAGCAGTCGACCGAGGCGGAGATCCTGGTCACCGGCATCAAGGTGGTGGACCTGCTCGCCCCCTATGCCAAGGGCGGCAAGATCGGCCTGTTCGGCGGCGCCGGCGTCGGCAAGACCGTTATCATCATGGAGCTGATCAACAACGTCGCCAAGGCGCATAGCGGCTATTCGGTGTTCGCCGGCGTCGGCGAGCGCACCCGCGAAGGCAATGACCTCTATCACGAGATGATCGAATCGGGCGTCAACAAGGATCCCAAGACGAACAACGGCTCGACCGCGGGCTCGAAATGCGCGCTGGTCTACGGCCAGATGAACGAGCCGCCCGGCGCCCGCGCCCGCGTCGGCCTCTCCGGCCTGACGGTGGCCGAGTTTTTCCGCGACCAGGGCCAGGACGTGCTGTTCTTCGTCGACAACATCTTCCGGTTCACGCAAGCCGGCTCGGAAGTCTCCGCGCTGCTCGGCCGCATGCCCTCCGCGGTCGGCTACCAGCCGACGCTGGCGACCGACATGGGGGCGCTGCAGGAGCGGATCACCACCACCACCAAGGGCTCGGTGACCTCCGTGCAGGCGATCTACGTGCCGGCCGACGATCTCACCGATCCGGCGCCGGCGACCTCGTTCGCGCATCTCGACGCCACCACGGTGCTGTCGCGTTCGATTGCCGAGAAGGGCATCTATCCGGCGGTCGATCCGCTCGACTCCACCTCCCGCATGCTCGATCCGCGGGTGGTCGGCGAGGAGCACTACGCGGTCGCCCGCCAGGTGCAGCAGGTTCTGCAACGCTACAAAGCGCTGCAGGACATCATCGCGATCCTCGGCATGGACGAGCTCTCGGAAGAGGACAAGGTTACGGTTTCGCGCGCCCGCAAGATCGAACGCTTCCTGTCGCAGCCGTTCCATGTCGCCCAGGTGTTCACCGGGGCGCCCGGGGTCTTTGTCGAGCTCGCCGACACCATCCGCGGCTTCAAGGGCCTGTGCGATGGCAAATACGACCACCTGCCGGAAGCCGCCTTCTACATGGTCGGCACCATCGAGGAAGCGGTCGAGAAGGGCAAGAAGCTCGCCGCGCAAGCGGCTTAGGGAATGCGGGAGTAGTGTATGAGTGAGTAGGGAATAGTGAGTAGTGAGTAGGAAGTAGGAAACCTTCTACTCACTACTCACCACTCACTACTCACCACTCACCACTCCCTATTAGCCCTCGCGGGAACAACACATGGCCAGCTTCCATTTCGATCTCGTCGCGCCCGAGAAGCTCCTGTTCGCCGGCGAGGTTGCCCAGGTCGACCTGCCGGGCTCCGAGGGGGATCTGGGCGTGCTCGCCGGTCACGCCCCACTGGTCACGGCGCTGCGGCCCGGGATCATCGTGGTCTTTCGCGAGGCCGGCGATCTGCGCGTGGTGGTCAATGGCGGTTTCGCCGAAGTCGGGCCGGCGGGACTGACCGTGCT
>DASXXS010000010.1:0-27410 GCA_036502925.1 Xanthobacteraceae bacterium | reverse complement strand
ATTGTCGAGGATGACGCCGTAGCCCGGCATCGTTTTCCAGTCGGCATTGGCCGCCGCGGCTTGGAAGGCCTCGATGGTCGGGTCGACGGTGTTGCCGTCCTTGTTCACCATCTTGGTGAAGGTCAGCTTGTTCTGCTTGGCGTAGGCGTATTCCACATACCCGATGGCGCCCTTGGTCTGCGCCAGATTGGCGGAGACGCCTTCGTTGCCCTTCGCGCCGATGCCGACCGGCCATTCCACCGCCGTGTTGGAGCCGACCTTCGACTTCCAGTCCGGGCTCACCTTCGCCAGATAGTCGGTGAAGTTGAACGTGGTGCCCGAGCCGTCCGAACGGTGGACGACCGCGATCGCCTGCGCCGGCAGCTTGGCGGTGGGATTGAGCTTCTTGATCGCGGCATCATCCCACGACTTCACCTCGCCCAGGAAAATCTTGGCGACCGTGGCACCGTCGAGAACGAGATCGCCGGGCTTGATGCCGTCGAGATTCACGACCGGCACGATGCCGCCCATCACCATCGGAAACTGCACGAGCCCGTTCTTGTCGAGATCCTCGCCCTTGAGCGGCGCGTCGGTGGCGCCGAAAGTGACGGTCTTGGCCTCGATCTGCTTGATGCCGCCGCCCGAGCCGATCGATTGGTAGTTCATTCCGACTCCGGTCTCCTTCTTGTAGGCATCCGCCCATTTCGCATAGATCGGATACGGGAAGGTCGCCCCGGCGCCGGAAATATCGAGCGCGGCGGCAGGCGCGGCGACGGCAGCGGCCAGCAGGCCGGCGGCCGTCAGGGTCTGCAACGGTTTCAATGCTCTCTCCTGTCGTGGTGGCCAAAAAGCTTTAGCCTTCGCAGGCTCAAACCTGCGGCTGCGGTCTTTCGGCTCTGGTTGGTGTTCTTATCTTGCCGGGTAGCTAAGAACCTCGGGCCACTGTCCGGACCTTGTCCGTTCCCTGGTCCATTCCGAGGCCGCCGGTAGCCTAGGCACCGCATGTCATTGTTGTATGACGATCTGGTGACAGTTAGATGACGCTGTAAGGCCCTGATATTTTTCGATTTTTCGGTCAGGACATCAGTCGAGCCGGCTGGCCTGCGCCGGGCGGGCTGCGGGCAATACCGGGGTGCAATGACACCTGTGCTTCATTCGGTGAAGACGCGGTGACGATACGCAGTCGGCGCCGTCGCAAACCCGGCATCTAACTTGCCGCGCCTTCGGGATCGGGTCCCGCCACCGGCAGATGGGCCGTGAAGGTCGCGCCCTGACCGGCAACGCTCTCGATCGTCAAGCGCCCGCCATGCCGGTTGAGGATGTGCTTGACCAGCGCGAGGCCGAGGCCGGTGCCGCCCTGCGCACGGCTTTCGGTCACGTCGACCCGGTAGAAGCGCTCGGTCAGCCGCGGCAGGTGCTCCGGCGCGATGCCGGGACCGTAGTCGCGCACCTTGACCGAAGCTTCCCGCGCGCTCCTGGTCCCCTCGCCGAGCGAAAGCGCGATATCGATTTTCTTGCCCGATGCCGCGTATTTCAGCGCGTTCTCGATGAGGTTCTCGAACACGCGCGTCAATTCGTCCCGATCGCCGAGCACCAGTAGCCGGTCGGCGGCGGCCTTGACGCCGATCTCCACACCCCGATCGCGGGCGAGCGTCTGCAGGCTGTCGGCCACCTGGCGCACGATGGCGACGAGATCGACTTGCTTGTCGGGGCGCAGATGCGCGTTGAGCTCGATGCGGGAGAGCGAAAGCAGGTCGTCGATCAGCCGCGCCATGCGGGTCGCCTGCGCCTGCATGATGGGCAGGAAGCGCAAGCGGGCCGCCGTGTCGTCACGCGCCGGGCCCTGCAAGGTTTCGATGAAACCGGCGAGCGCGGCGAGCGGCGTGCGCAGCTCGTGGCTCGCATTGGCGATGAAGTCGGCACGCATTTCCTCGACGCGCCGCAACGGCGTGAGATCGTGGAATGCCACCAGCACCAGCCCGGGGGAGGTGGTGCCGGCCAGCGCGATCGGGGTCACGATCGCCTCGTACCAGCGGTCCACCGGCACACGTTCGAAGAACTCCACGCGCCGCGAGCTGCCGGTGGCAACGGCGCGGCGGATCGAATCCAAGACCTCGGGAACCCGCAATGCCAGCGAGACCGACTCGCCGCGCCGCAACGCCGGCGCCATCGCGCTGGCGCGCGCATTGAGGGCGACCACGTTGCCGTGCCGATCGAGCGCCACCACCGGGTCCGGCAGCCCGGCGAGCACGGCCTCGACCAGCGGATCGCCGACGCGCAGCGCCGGCAAATCCGCGCGCGGCAAGCTCGCGCGCGCGGTCTCGCCGCTGGCCGCCCGCATGAGGACCGCAACCGCGATGATCGCAAAGGAGGCGAGCGCCGGCTGCGCGGCGAGCATCCCGGTCTCCCAAAGCACCGCAAACAGCGCCGCCGCAACGATCAATACGAAACGTGCGCGCTTGAGCCGATCAAGCCATGGCCGCAGGCGCGCGCCTCGTCCGCCATCGTGGATCGCCGTCATCCGGTTTGCCGCGCCCGATTGCCGCCGCGCTCATCTTCATAGCTCTCCTGCGCGCGCAAGCGGAAGAGCGTTCCGGGTTCATAGCGGTTTCGCCGCGGCGGCGGCAATCGTTTCCGCGTCGGGCAGGCCGCTCTGATGCACACTTTACGCTTCAATGGACACGCTATTGGATCCGGGTGTCCGCGCCCGCGATCGGGTCGGGCGCCGGGCGGTCAGGGGGCGGACACGGCCGCGCGGCGCGCCCGGGCAGGCCCAGGAGAATCTCGCGACCTCCCAGGATCAAGAGCGAAAGCACAAGCGGCGCGACATAATACAGCAGACGAAACAGCAGCAGACCCGCCAGCAGCTTGTGCTTGTCGAATTGCCACAGCGCCACCAGCATCGCCGCGTCGAACACGCCGATACCGCCGGGGGCATGGCTGGCAAAGCCGAGCAGGGTGGCGGCGACGAAGATCACCGCCAGGGTGACGAAGCCGATATTGGGCTCGACCGGCAGGAGCATGAACATGGCGAGCGCGCAGCAGGCCAGATCGATGATGCCGATGCCGATTTGCAGCAGCGTCAGCGGCCCGCCCGGCAGCACCACTTTCCAGCCATGGTGCCCGATGACGCGCGGGCGCTGCCAGACCCAGGCAATATAGGATGCCAGCACCATCAGGATCGCGAGCGCCAGGCCGCGATTGAGCCATGCCGGCAATTGATCGATGGCGGAGGCGGCATCGGGCACATAGGCGATGCCCAGTCCGAGCACGGTGGCATTGCCGAGCCAGAAGGTCAGTCCCGCCACGAAGCAGAGCTTGGTGACCGCAAGCACGTCGAGGCCCCAGGTCGAATAGATCCGATAGCGCACGGCGCCCCCGGTCAGCACGCTGGCCCCCACATTATGGCCGATCGAATAGCTGGTGAAGCTCGCCAGCAGCGCGACCCGGTAGGGAATCCTCGCCCAGCCGATCGTGCGTAGCGCGAACAGATCGTAGAATGTCAGCGTGAAATAGCCGCCGGCCACAAACAGCGACGCCCATACGATGTCGGACGGATGGGCCGCCAGCATGGCCGCGATCACCTCGTCGAATTTGATGCCGCGCAGGATATGAAAGAGCGCGATCGCGGCGATCACGATGATGGTGAGGCTCAACAGGAACCCGATCCGGTTCCAGCCGAGCTTTTCGTCGCAGAACCGCGCCGTCCTCCGCAGCAGATTGAACGCCGCCTCGCCCCGGCCTGGTGATTGCAACGGCATTTCTTCCACATCAAATCCGTTGCGATGCCGCGGCCCGGATTTGCCCCCCAACGCGCCATTGCGTCAGCTTGTCTCTCGGTGCGAGATAATGACCGCACCGCGCGGCGCCTTCATCGGATCAATTGTCGCAGGCTGAGGTTATCCGGGGTCGGATCAAGGACGGCCCGACCCCGGCTCCGGCGTGGCGAAAAACGCGCGCAGCTCGGCGTAGGTCTCATTCGGCGCCTCTTCGGAGAGATAGTGCCCGCAGGGTAGCGCCTGGGCGCGCCGGATATCGGCGGCATAGCGCGGCCAGATCTCCATGGAGCGGTGATTGCGACCAACGCTGCCGGTTGCCCCCCACAGCAGCAGCAGCGGGCAGCCGATCCGGCGGCCGGCCGCGAAATCGGCGGTATCCATGTCGAGATCGACCCCGAAGGTGGCGCGGTAATCCTCGCAAATCGCATGGATCGTCGCCGGGTCGCGGAAGCAGCGGATATATTCCGCCAGCGCCGCCGGATCGAAAAAGCTCAATCCCTGCTCGGTCTTTGCCAGCTTCTTGCGAATGAAATAGTCGGGATCCGCGCCCATCAGCCGTTCGGGCAGATCATGGGGTTGGATGTTGAAGAACCAGTGCCAGGAGAAGGTAGCCCAGGCGCGGGTGATATTGTTGAGCAGGTAATGCTGCGGAATGATATCGAGGATGGCGGCGCGCCGCACCTTGTCGGGATGATCGAGGCACATGCGATGCAGCACGCGGGCGCCGCGGTCATGGCCGGCCGCGTAGAATTGATCGAAACCGAGCGCCGCCATGACCTCGACCTGGTCCTGCGCCATGGCGCGGAACGAATAGCCGGAATGATCGGGCCCGCCGGGGGGCTTTTCGGAATCCCCATAGCCGCGCAGATCGGTGGCGATCACGGTGAATTCGCCGGCCAGGCGCGGGGCGATCCGGTGCCAGGACACATGGGTGAAGGGGTTGCCATGCATCAGCAACACCGCGGGTCCCTGGCCGCCGATCACCGCGACGATGCGCGCGCCGCCGGTCTTGATCTCGGTGCGGCTGAACCCCTCGAACATGCGGCAGGCGTCAGCGCGTGAGGACGATGAAGTCGGTTCCCTCGCCGGTTTCCGGTCCCAAACCCTGGTCGGAAATCACCAGCGAGGCGCCCGGCGACAAGATCTCGCCGATCCGGTCGAGCGCTTCTTGCGGGATTTGGATGCGATCGAGCGCCTGTGCGGCAGTCGATGACAGGCGGTCTTCAGCCGCTCTGGCGGCGCCTCGTGCCTTCGAGCCGATCTTCGCAGAGATCAGCTCGCGCGGCGGCTCCCCCGTCATGCTCATCACATTCCAGCGCATGCGAGCGCCATCGTCGGTGAATCCGAGCGCGGTGAAGACATGCGTCCCGAGCGGTTGCTCGGGATGCTCGATCTCGACCGCCGCATCGAAGAGCGGCTCGAACCCCCGGCGCGCGAACAGCTTCTTCTCCTTGCGGCTGATGAAAACCGCCACCGTTCCGGTGGACTTGGCGGGCTGGTTGAGCGTCCGGCTCTTGAGCAGCGTCGGCAAGGGCGTGGTCTTGGCCGGATCGAGCGCGGCCGGGGCGGGCTTGGGCGGATCGGCAAGGGCCGGCGTGGCCGCAAGCGGCTCGGCGGCCGCAGCGGCCGGGGACGCAGTCGCCGAATGCGGCGCCACATCCTGGCTCGGCTCGACGGCGGTTCCGGCGACGGTTCGGTCCAAGGCGGTCTGCGGGCTTGCGATCGTCGCCTGCGCGAAATTGATCGGCGGGCTCGATTCGACGCGCTTGTCGGGATCATCCGCGCCGACCGCGGGCTCCGACGGCTTGGCCTTCGGTCCGAACAGGCGCGGATGCGCGAAATCGACCGGGACGACGTCATTGCGCGCCACGATCACGCGCGCCCCGAGTCTGGCAACCTGCCAAAGCCGGACGGCAAAATCATGCGTCAGCCGGATGCAGCCGTGCGAGGCCGGGTAGCCCGGCAGCGGCCCTTCATGCAGGGCGACGCCCGACCAAGTGATGCGTTCCATGAAGGGCATGGGCGCATTGCTGTAGAGATTGGAATGGTGGAAGCGGTCCTTCTGGATGATGCTGAACACGCCGGTCGGCGTCGGGCGGCCCGGCACGCCGGTCGAGACCGGGCCTTGGGCAACCCGGACCCCATTACTGTAGAGCGTAACGTGCTGCTCGGCGATCGATACGACGATTTGGAGCGGACCCTTGGGGCTGGCGCCGGCATCCTTTGCGGGCTCCGGCTTGGGATTGGGCTTCGGGTTGGGTTTGAGGCTGGGCCTGGGGGGAGGCCTGAAGATGGGGTTGCGGATTGGGTCGGGATCAAAGTAGGGGTTGCCGTAGAACCCCCACCTGGCGGCCGCAGCCGGCACCGGGAGGCTCGTCGACAACGCGCCGGTCAGCAAGGCAAGAGCGGCGCTCGCCTGCAGCGTGCGGCGCCCGGACACGGCCCGGCGTCCACACCGGGCCGGCATCGCGGATTCTGACCCAACGTATTTCGCCAAGGCATTCTCCCAACCGTTCCGCAATGGCTATCGATACCGACCATCCGTCGCCAATGTCCCAATACAGGAATTAGGATCGCCTCGGCGGTAAAGTTGACAGCCATAGTGGCACGAAGCAGCACGCGCTGCCGTGCCTCAATTCGGTCATGGGGCTGGAGTTTCGCCGACAAACAAAAATACTTGATGAAGGCCGCTCGCCCGGCGGCCGCCCGTTACCGTGTGCCCGAAACCCAGCCGGATGATCCGCGGCCGCCGACCCACGGGCGCGCCGAGCACGAACCGCACTCAGCCGCCAAGCGCCCGGGTGGTATCGTCGAACAGCTCCTCGACCTCGAACCGCCGCGGAATGAGCTGCTGCTGCACGCAATAGTCGATGATCATCTTCAAGGCGGGTCGGCAGGCCGCAAAGCCGAACGGGTGCAGGTCGAGGCCATCCGGCTTGGGCGACCCGGCGGCGCGCTTGCTCGCCAGCAGCATCCGATACACCTCCCGCACGGTTTCGGGCTGCGCTTTCGCCAAGGCCTCGGTGACCACGACCATGTGATTGATCGGGACGACGCCGTGTTTCGCATGCCATTGCCGGGCCGCCGCTTCGGGATGCGGAATCACGCTTTGCAGCCTTTTGTCGTCGGGCAGCTCGGCGCCATAGATGCCGGCGTCGAGCTCGCCGTCGAGCACCATCTTGCTGAGATTCTTGCCGGCCCCGGCGCGCTCGACGCCAGGCGGATCGCGGAACTCGCTCACATGCGCATCCTCGAACGTGACCCAGTGCACGCGCCCGATATCGATCCCGTAGTCGTTCTGCAGGTGGCCGCGCAGCCATACGCCGGTCGTCTGCGCAAAGGAGCGCGCCCCGACCCGGCGCCCGGGCAGGTCGGACGGCGTGAGCCGGCCGCGCTCGGCGTTGTAGAGCATGCAATGGTGCTGGAATCGTCCCATCATCACGGCCGGCAGCAGCACGATGGGCTTGCCGTGGGATTTCGCCTGCAGATAGGTGACGATCGCCATCTCGCTGACATCGAACGCCTGCTCCCGCACCATGGTGCCGAAAACCTTGTACACCGGCTTGATCTCGCTGAAGTCGAAAGCGACGGATTGCGAGCCGACCTGCTTGTTCTTGAGCGCAATGGTGTGCGCATAATCGCCCAGCGCCGCGCGCAGCCGTGTTATCTGTTGTACGCTCATCGTCGCTTGCTTCCTCCCATCCCGTCTGCCAAAGCTTGCGCGGTGTTCCGACCCGCAACCCCTGATTGTACCCGCTGAATCGGCAACAGACATGACTTTGATCTTATCCAACCAGGATGTCGAGAAGCTGCTCACTATGCCCGAGTGCATCGACGTTCTCGAAGAGGCCTATGTGGAACTGGCTGAAGGCCGCGGCGTCTCGCGCACGCGCTCCGATTGCATCACGCCGACCTCGCGGCCGGATGCGGTCTACGGCCTCAAATCGATGGACGGGGTCATTCCGAAACTCGGAATCGGCGCGATCCGCATCAATTCCGATATCGTAACCTTTCCGAAGCGGGGCAATAACATCCGGCGCGAAAAAGTCCCGGCTGCCCCGAATGGGCGCTATTGCGGGCTGGTGCTGCTGTTCTCGACCGAGAACGGCGAACCCCTGGCGATCCTGCCCGACGGCGTCATGCAGCGCATGCGCGTGGGCGCCGCCAATGGCCTGGGGATCAAATATCTGGCCCGCAAGGACGCCAGCACGGTCGGCATCCTGGGCTCAGGCTGGCAGGCCGGCGCGCAGCTGATGGCCGTGTGCGCGGTGCGCACGATCGCGTCGATCCGCTGCTTCAGCCCGAACCGCGCCAACCGGGAAGCCTTCTCGGAGCAGATGAGCGCGGTGCTCGGGGTCGACGTCATCCCGGTCGAGCAGACGGAGGACGCCATCGCGGGCGCCGATATCGTCATGTGCGCGACCAATACGCTCGACAATATCTTCTTCGAGCGTTGGATCAGGCCCGGCATTCACTTGAGCTCGATCAAGCGGCCGGAGATCGAGATGAAGGCGCTCAAGCGCGCCGACCGCATCGTCCTGCATTCCCACGACGAAAGCCCGCTGCATGTCACGACCCGCGATCTTGCCCTGGCGGAGAAAGGCAAGGAGCAGGGCTGGTCGACGGTCCTGGATCTTGACTTCCAGAAGCTCCCGACGCTGCCTGAGCTGATCGTCGGCAGGGTTGCAGGCCGCAAGTCCGCCGAAGAGGTCACCTGCTTCATGAACAATATCGGACTCGGCTATCAATTCGCCGCAGCCGGCGCCGTGGTATATCGCAAGGCCAAGGCGAGCGGCCTCGGCCATGAATTGCCGACCGATTGGTTCACCGAGGACGTGCACCCGTGACGGGGGACAGGGATCAGGTGTCAGGGATCAGGGATCAGGTGTCAGGGATCAGACATCATGGTCCTGATTACTGATTCCTGATTACTGATTCCTGATTACTGATTCCTGGTTCACCCTCGCCCGCCGGCGCTGAGGATGGCCCGCGTCATGCGATCGGGGCCGAAATCATCGGCACTGTCGATCGCAAGCTGCTCGGCCAGCCGTGTCCGCGCGCGATTGACCCGGCTCTTGATCGTTCCGACCGCGCAGTCGCAGATCGCCGCCGCTTCCTCGTAGGAGAAGCCCGACGCTCCCACCAGAATGAGCGCCTCGCGCTGATCCGGCGGCAGCTTGGCAAGCGCCGCGCGGAGCTCCTCGAATTCAACGCGGCCGGGCTGCTCGGGGTGTGACTTGAGGCTGTCCGCGTACCTGCCGTCGCCGTCTTCGACCTCGCGCCGGCGCTTGCGATATTCCGAACGGAACAGATTGCGCAGGATCGTAAACAGCCAGGCCGACATGTTCGTCCCGGGCTCGAACGAATTGATATTGGCGATCGCGCGCAGCAATGTCTCCTGCACCAGATCGTCCGCCCGATCGACATTCCCGCACAGCGACATTGCGAATGCGCGCAAGCTCGGAACAACGCCAAGCATCGCCTCACGTAGCGACGGTGCGAGGGCCATTGGCGATCCTTTGTCCTTCAAAATCGCTATAGTCAAAATCGCTGCAGAAGCAGCTTGAAACGTTCAGGTACCTCCTGCTTGCGGACTTCGTCGAAGCAATCCTCGAGGCCCTTGCCCAGCATGGCCAGGACAGCGCGGTTGAGACGTCCGCGCGTCCTTGCTCTTGGGACGGTGTCCGGCATCCCCATGGACAACCCCGACCCGGACGGTGGCCCGGTCGCCGACGATCGAAGCGGTTTTCCTCCGACCCACCGCCGCTCGCGGTGATCCCCGGTCCCGCCCAGCCTCGACTGGTTTTCGGCGACCAATACCGGGCCAGGCGACTTGCGCTTCTTCATTGTCTATTTCCCGGCATCAGGTATTTCCCGGCGTCCAAAAGCGGCAGGATTACGGCACCACCTCCGCGTTCATCGAGTCATAACTCCAGGCCAACCGATCCGTTCCTTGCGACGGCCGCTTTTCAGCCCTTATGGAACTTTCTCCGGCGGCCGGCGTTTCCTTGGTCACCGTAAACGGTTCAGTTCTGGAGGGGACGTGTCGAGATCACAGATTGTCACGCAAGACTTGCCGTTTCTCCGCCGTTATGCCCGCGCCTTGAGCGGCAGCCAGACCTCGGGCGACGCCTACGTGACGGCCACGCTTGAAGCCGTGATTGCGGATCCCGCGATCCTCGAGGACGACGCCGGCCCGCGCGTGGCGCTCTTCCGTCTGTTCACGAAAATCTGGAACTCGCTTGCGGTCAATGCCGCCGCCGTTCCGGAAGAGCCGTTGCGGCCCGGCGAGCAGAAGCTGGGTAATCTCATGCCGCTGCCGCGTCAGGCTTTCCTGCTGGTCGCTCTTGAAGGGTTCGACGAACCGCATGCCGCGCGAATCCTCGACGTCGACGTCTTGACCTTGCGCCGGCTGATCGAGGAGTCCGGAAGGGATCTCGCCGCCCAGATCGCAACCGACGTGCTGATCATCGAGGACGAACCCTTCATCGCCATGGAGCTCGAAGGGTTGATCGAAAGCCTCGGCCACCGGGTCATCGGCGTGGCGAGCACCCATGGCGAAGCGGTCGCTATGATGAAGAACAAGAAGCCGGGACTGATTCTCTCGGACATCCAGCTTGCCGACGGCAGCTCGGGCCTCGATGCCGTCAACGAATTGTTGCGCACGTTCGAGGTGCCGGTGATCTTCATCACCGCCTTTCCGGAGCGATTCCTCACCGGCGAGCGCCCCGAACCGGCATTCCTCATCGCCAAGCCGTTCCAACCCGCGATGGTCTCGGCCATCGCCAGCCAGGCCCTGTTCTTCGAACGCAATGCCAGGCGCCGCGAGCGCTCGGTGCCGGCCTGACCGGCCTTGCTGCCGGCTCATCCTGCGCGACGGCACTGTGGATTTAGCCCGGCTCCAAGCCCAGCTCGTGGAACAGAACCGGCCGGCGCACGTTGACGGCGGGGCGGGGGTGGGCTGTGTTCGGACAGGTCGCATGCATTCTCGTTCCATCTACGCTCTCAGCGTTCTGGGCGCCGGGTCGGCGATGTTATGCTTCGCGGTCGCTCTTGCGGTCCCGGCGGCGACCGGGGGAGCCAAGCCCGGCGCAACCCTCGAACCGGGAATTTCCGCTACGGTCAATCGCGCGTCCAAGGGTGACCGATTGAGGGTCATTGTCCGGCCGCCCGACGCGGCGCCGTTCGAAGTACATGAGCCGGCCGGATCGAGGCCGAAATCCTTGGACGGATGCGAATCCGTGTTCGGGCCGATGGATCAGTCTTCCACGGCAAGGCTGGCGCAAAGCTGCGTGACCTAAACCAACTCCTGAGCGGCGCCTGGAGCCAATCCCCTGGATCGAAGTCAGCGGCACCCGCCGATCGGCGCACGCTGCGAGAGTTCCGCCGCCGGGTGGAACTTTTGCAGGCCCCAGGTGCTTGTAGAGCCGGGCGCGTTGCGCGGATGGAGGCTGGTCATGGCAGGCAAAACTTCTGGGACCTCGGCCTGCGCCGTGTGGCTTGGGCTCGCACTCGGCTGTTGTCCGGTGGTCGCATCAGGCGCGCCGCTCGCGATGATCGATCCAGGCCGGGCGGCCCCGACGATCTTCGACCAGGTTCTGCGCGACCAGTCCGCCGTCGATGGGCAGGACGAAAGCGCATTGCCGGCGGAGCTTCGTCGCCAGCTCGTCGCCTATCCGACGCGAGAAGCGCCGGGAACCCTCGTGATCGACACGCCGCACAGGTACCTCTATTACGTTCTCGATGGCGGCCGGGCGATCCGCTACGCGATCGGAGTCGGGCGCGAAGGCTTCACCTGGTCGGGTGTGCAAGCGGTGTCGCGAAAGGCGGAATGGCCCGATTGGATTCCGCCGGCCGAGATGATCAAAAGGCAGCAATACCTTCCGCGCTGGGTGGCGGGAGGCCCGGGCAATCCGCTGGGCGCGCGCGCCATCTACCTCGGTGACACCCAATATCGCATTCACGGCACCAATGATCCAACGACCATCGGCAAGAAAGTATCGAGCGGATGCGTGCGGCTGACGAATGAAGACGTCGTCGATCTCTACGGCCGCGTCAGTCTCGGCGCCAAGGTCGTCGTGCTTGCGGATAGCTCGCCGCGCCCGCGCAACGAGGACGTTGCCCGCACCGACGATCGCCAGGATGATCGCCAGGTCGTGCCGCAGGCCTTCCCGCAGGCCAAACCGGGCCGTCGCACCCTCAGCGAGACCAGTCCCGTTCTCTCCGCCTTTGGCTTATATTGAGGTGGCGAACGGGTACGGTTCCCATGACAGCAGTCAAATCTCGGCAGTGCGAAGACGGCACGGACACCAGCAATGCCTCGCAGCTCGAAACGAGCCCGCGGCTGCCTTTTTTTCCTGACCCCGGGCTGATTTGCATCGCGCTCGAAGCCGGTCAGATCGGCATCTGGTCATGGGACATCCGGTCCAATCAGATGACCTGGTCGAGCAATATCGAGGATATTTGCGCTCTTACACCGGGCAGCTTGGACGGAGCCAAGACGGTCCTGGAGGATGACGTTCATCCCGAGGACCGGCCGGCCGTCATCGCGGCAATGCAAGAGGCGTTGCAGACGCGCAGCCCGCGCCGGGTGCAATATCGGCTGTCGCCGAAGCCCGGCGCCGAAGAGCGCTGGATCGAAACGCTCGCCACCGTCGTGGTCGAGGGCGGAACGCCGACAAAATTGCTTGGCATCTGCCGCGACGTGACCGACCGCGCCAGGACGCATCGGGAGCTGCGCATCCGCGCCAAGCAGCAGGAGGTGGTGGCGCGGCTGGGCGCCCAGGCGCTGACCGAGCTCGGCCTGCAACGATTTTTCGATGATTCGGTCAGGACCATCGCCGAGACGCTCGAGGTCGAATTGGTAAAAATCCTGGAGCTGGTGCCGGGAGACGCCGAGCTTTTACTGCGGGCCGGGACCGGATGGCTGCCGGGACTCGTGGGGACCGCGCTGGTGTCGACCGACCGCAATTCCCAGGCCGGTTTCACGCTGGCTTCCGGGGGACCGGTCATCGTCGAAAATCTCGCCTCGGAAACAAGGTTCGGCGGGCAATCGCTGCTGCATCAGCATGGCGTCGTCAGCGGGCTCACCATCCCGATCGCGGGACGGGACGGCCGCACCTATGGGGTGCTCGGCGCCCACACCACCCGACGGCGGAATTTCAGCGAGAACGATGTCTCGTTTCTTGCTGCGGTCGCCCACATGATCGCGGGAGCGATCCAGCGCCGCCAATTGGATCAGCGTCATGAGCTGATGATCCGCGAATTGCGCCACCGTTCCGGCAACCTGTTTGCCCAGCTGTTGGCGCTGTTCTCGCAGACCGCCAAGAGCTCGAAGAACATTGCCGAGCTGGTGCCAAAATTCGAGGCCAGGGTATTGGCGCTGGCCAATGCGCACCGGCTCATCACCGAGAGCGGCTGGAGATCGGCCTCGTTGACGGAGATTCTCAATCCGCTGCTGGCGCCGTTTCTCGATCGAATAACGCTCACTGGTCCGGAGGTTTTCCTCGAGCCTGATCCGACCTTCGGGCTGAGCGCGGCCGTGCACGAGCTTGCGACCAATGCCATCAAATTCGGCAGCCTTTCGCTCCGCTCGGGCCGGATCGAGGTGACCTGGTCGGTGCAAAGAACCGAGCAGGGATTGACCTTGCTGTTCGATTGGAAGGAGCGAAACGGCCCGCGGCAAAAACGCAACCGGCGTCCCGGCTTCGGTTCCAAGCTCATCCACACCGTGATCGAGCGCCAGCTCAACGGCAAGGTGCTGCAGTCCTTCGGACCGAAGGGGATGGATGCCAACCTGACAATTCCGCTGACCCACGAACGCTGGCCGGGCGGTCCCGCCCCTTCACCCGCCGACGCGTCTCAGTCAGCGTTCGATTCCGCGGCCCCCTGATGCCGGACACACGCAACGAAGCCTGGTCGGAGCTGAACTGGCCGGATTGGCACGATACCGGCGACACGCTGCATCGATGGACCGAGATTGTCGGCAAGGTGCGTTTGGCGCTGGCTCCGATGATGAACCATTGGTGGCAGGTCGCCCTCTACGTGACCTCGCGCGGGCTGACGACCTCGCCCATCCCCTGCGGGGCGCTGACGTTCGACGTGACTTTCGATTTCATCGACCACGCTTTGCGGATCGAAACGAGCAACGGGTCGAGCGAAGCGTTCGCGCTCCGGCCGATATCGGTCGCGGCGTTTTATTCCGAATTCATGTCGCGTTTGCGTCTCTTGGGAATAGAGGTCGAGATGTGGACGATGCCTTGCGAAATTCCGGACGCCGTTCCGTTTGAGGAGGACTACGCCCACGCCGCCTATGATCCGGCTTACGCTCGCCGGTTTTTCCACGTGCTGGTGCGGATCGATCGCGTGTTCAAGGTGTTCCGCTCGCAATTCCTCGGCAAAGCAAGTCCGGTTCATTTCTTTTGGGGCAGCTTCGACCTCGCCGTCAGCCGCTTTTCCGGTCGGCCGGCGCCGCCGCATCCGGGTGTCGCGCCCAACCTCGCGAACTGGGTGATGCGGGAAGCCTATTCACACGAGGTATCCAGTTGCGGCTTTTGGCCGGGCAATGGCGGCTATGGCCGGGCTGCCTTTTATTCGTACGCCTATCCCGAGCCGGCAAATTTCAGCGGCGCGCAACTACGCACCCCCGGAGGATTCTACGATCAGCAATTGAAGGAGTTCATACTGACCTACGATGCCGTCCGACAGGCGGAAAATCCTGACCGGACGCTGATGGGATTTCTGCAGGAGACATACGCGGCCGCTGCTGACGGCGCGGCCTGGGATCGTGCGGCGCTCGAGCGAGCCGCTCCCGACCGGCACGCAGGCTAGAGCAGCCTGCTTCCGGTTCCTTTCGGACGCCGGCCGGCCGCGCGCGTGATGGCCGCGTCATTGCCGGCCCCGCGCTGCGTGGAAGCGATCCGCAGGCTCAAGGCCTTGATGGACCGGGCGCGCGCGGCCCGCATGCTGGTCGCCTACACCCTGCCGGGCGGCGGCAAGATCGTCGATCCGGGCATCGCGCCGCATGACGGCGAAGTGGTCGACCAGAAACAAGGCGGACCCGACAAGTTCCTGGGCAGCGATCTCGACCAGCGGCTGAAGGACCACGGCATCAAGACGGTGATCCTGTGCGGCACGTCGGCGCCAGGCGTCGGTATCGGAACCGGCAGCGCCGCGGCGCAACGGGGCTATTACGTGGCCTATCCGGTGGATTGCCTGCCCTCGGAGAGCGCATTCCGCGAGGCCTATGCCACCTGGCACATGGGCGGGGGCGGACCACCGGTGACGACCAAGTGGGTGACCGTTACCCGCAGCGACATGATCAAGTTCGAGAATGCGAACCAATAAGGCCTGGCGGCAACAGGCACGGCAGGGACCGCCGTCGCCAGCCGCCGCTCGCGGGATTGCCCGCCCTACGGCGCCGCCTCGTAGTTGAACGCGAAATCCGGCGGCGGCGCCGGGCCCCAGACGTAGAATGAATCCTCCGGCGGATGGTCTCCTGCCTGCCAATCATGGTCGACCGGAATGTAATCGATATCGGAGGAGTACTCGGCATAGCTCCCCCACGGATCGCGCACATAGTGGAAGTAGTTTGATCCGAGCACGTGGCGGCCCAAGCCCCAACCGGCGGCAAAGCCCTTGTCCGCCATCTGCATGGCGCCGATGCCGATCTCGTTGATCGATGGAACGTCCCAGCTCAAGTGATGAAGCCCGGGTCCTTCCGACTTCACGAAGGCGATCATGTGATGATCGCTGCCGTGGATGCCGTGCATGAACGCAATCATGTCGCCCGACCGGTCCGACAGCCGCAGCCCCAGAACCTCGCCGTAGAACTTGATGGCTTGCGCAATATCGCGGGTGAAGACCAGCATGTGGGCGAGCCGGCGCGGCCGCACGACATGAACCCGGCTGCGGCTGGGGGCGCTCTGCACGCCGGGGCCGGCGGAGGGGTTGTCGAAGGACGACTTCGCGTCGGGCGAGGTCTTCTCCGCCACCGCGATCTCGATGGCGGTTCCGTCGGGATCGCGCAGCCAGATGCCGTTCGATTCGACCCCGCCCGGCGGATCGAGCCGGTCGAGCCGCAATCGCGCGAGCCGCTCGGCAAAGCGCGGCAGATCCTCCTCGAACGCGCCGAAGGAGATGAATTGCAGCCGCTTGCGCGGCCCTTCCACCACCGAGCCCCAGCGATGCGGATGGCCGTGCGTATGGATGTCGAGGGCGCTGCCCGCTTCCCGGACGTCAAGGCCGAAGGACGAATAGAACTTGCGCCCGGCCTCGATGTCGGGCACCGCGAAATTGAAACGGTCGAGCGAGTGCACGCCAAGCTCTCCCGGACGGCGTCGCACGGGCTGCGCAAGGGAACGAATCTGCGTCATGACAGGCCTCGTTGAGCTCGGCGATCGCGGGTGCGGAGCTGACCAACATATATGAGATCAGCCCAATTGCGGAAAGAGCGACAGCGCGTTGGCGCGGTCGATCGCGTCGCGCTGCAGGCCCGCAATAGGTGCCGCGGTGGCGTGGAACTTGAAGGCCTCGGCAATCACCTTGGCATTTGCGAACGGCCAGTCGGTGCCGAACACGATCTGCTCGGGCCGCGCGACGCCGGCCAGGCACGCCATCGTGAGCGGTGTCGGCGACAAGGCCGTATCATACCAGAAGTGTCCCAGGCGCGCGAAAACCTGGTCGGGCGGAACCTGCGGCAGCCGCGGATCGATCATCGGAGAGACCGACAGCCGCCAGGCGAAATAGGGCACCAGGCCGCCCGCATGGGCAAGGACGAAACGGATTCGCCGAAATCTCTCGGTCGCCCCGCTGAACACCAGATTGACCGCGGCCCGCGTGGTGTCGAACAGATATTCCATCATGAAGCCCGGCCAGGGCAGCGCGAGGTTCCGGCTCGAGGGATGCAGGGCCGGATGGACGAAGACCACGGCAGCGCGCCGATCGAGCTCCTCGAGCAGCGGATCGAAGTGCGGATCGCCGAGAAACCTCTCGCCATAGCTGGCGAACAGGCAAACGCCCTGCAGCTTGAGCACATCGAGCGCGTGGCCGATCTCGGCGATGGCGTCGCGCATCTCCCACATCGGAACCACCGCAAAGGCGCCGAAGCGCTTGGGCCAGCGCGCGATGAGCTCGGCCGCATAGTCGTTGCAGCGGCGCGCCAGCGCGCGCGCATGCTCCGGAGCGCCGAATTGCACGCCAGGCTGCGCCAGCGAGGTGAGCGCGACCTCGATCGAATGGGCGTCCATCACTTCCAGCGCCTGCTCCGGCGACCAGTCCGGATAGCGCCCGATCTGCGGCCCGGTGCCGGCTTCGTAGACCGCGTCCCGGTAGAATTCCGGAATGAGATGGAAATGAAAATCGATGCGGCGTGCCGATGTCATGAAGGCTCTCGCGGGTTCACACGCGGCAGCGCAAACGGCCGATGCGGCGGTGCTTCATCTCGCGGAGCAAGCCCGAACAGCCGCTCCGCATTGCCGTGGCAGATGCGCGCCTGGTCGGCCGCCGGCAGCCCAAGCGATTCGATGACCGCGATGGTCGAGCGGATATAGCCGGGGCCCTTTTCCTTGTCGAACGGGCAGTCGGAAGCGAACAGCACATGCTCGGCGCCGAAAAAGTCGAGGCCGCAGACGGTGGCGGCGCGGGCGCCCTCGACCGCGGTATCGCCGTAGAAGTCCTTGAAATAGTCGTAGGGACGCTTCTTCAATTTCTTCAACAGCGATGTGTAATCCTCGTCCGAGGTGCGCGAGCCGAGCTGATCCCAGCTGTGGCCCACGCGCCCCTCGAGATACGGAATGACGCCGCCCAGATGATGCGCGATCACCTTGAGGTCGGGAAACCGGTCCATGATCCCGGAAAACACCAAGCGCGCCAGCGTCACGCCGGTCTCGTAGGGCCAGCCCAGGACGCTGCAGATTTCGTATTTGGAATGCTTCTCGGCGGGGTAATCCGGCATGTCGCGGGTGCGGGACGGATGCAGCAGGATCGGCTTGCCGGACTTGGCGATGACCTCGAAGATCGGCCAATACTGCGGTTCGTCGAGCGCGGCGCCGTTGACGTTGCTGGCGAGCTGGATCGCATTGGCGCCGTTTTTCAGGGCCCGCTCGGCCTCCTTGACGGCCGCCTCCGGCGCATTCATCGGCAGCAGGGCCGAGTAACCCACGAACCGGTCCGCCTGCCTGGCGACGATCTCGGCAAGGCCGTCATTGCCGAGGCGCGCCATTTCGGGCGACTTGTCCGGGCCCCACAACCGTTCCACCGCCGGCAGGCCGAGCGAGAGGACCTGCGTATAGTCGTCGAACAATTCGACCACGCGGCGGCGCTCGTCGAGATCGGAAAGCGCCGGAATGCCGCGCACGCGCTTGCCCAGATCCTTGGCGCCGGCCGGCGTCTCCAACAGCGCATCGTAATAGCGCTTGGGAAAAAAATGATTGTAGGCGTCGATGTAACGCACCGATTGCTCTCCTTGTTAACTGATGATCGGGACGTAATGAATGGGACTTTATGATCAGGGCGCGATCATTGCGGCGGCATTTCGTAGGTCGTCACCTGGGTGGGCGATTTGACCTCGCCGCCGCAATGGGCGCAAGCCCAGCGCCGCACCAGATAGTTGAACACATTGGTGTGCAGATCGCTGCGATTGGCGCGCCCGCTTTTCTTCTTGAGATCTTCGCCCTGCGCGAGCAGCTTCGGCCCGCCGGCAGCTTCGGCCAGGAGCTGCACCCGGCAGGCGCGCTCGAGCTTCAAGGCGAGCCAGACCGCCTCCTCGATGCAATGGCCCGCCGTCACGATGCCGTGGTTGCGCAGGATCAAGGCCGGATGCCCGCCCAGGCAGCGGGCGACCGCCCTGCCGCGCTCCTGGTTGATGATGAGATCGGTGGTCTCGGAAAAAATCGGCACGCCGTCGCGAAACACCGAGCCATCATTGCCGACCGGCAGCAGCGGACGCCCGAGCGAGGAGAACGCCACCGCATGGGTGGCGTGGGTGTGGATCACCGAATTGATGTCGGGGCGGGCGCGCAGCACCTCGGAATGAATGAAGACCTCGTTGTGGCGCGGCATGGTGCCGCCGACCTTGAGGCCCTCGAGGTCGACCGTGATGATGTTCTCGGGCGACATTTCGTCAAGCCCGATGCCGGCCGGCTTCATCAGGAAGCGCTCCTGCTCGTTCGGCAGCCGCACCGTGATATGGCCGGCCACATAGTCGCCCTGGTCTTCGCTGACCAGCACCCGCCCCGCATTGGTGAGCGTCTCGCGAAGCTGATCCGTCATGGTCCCTTCCTATCGTACTTACTTGTCGCGGCCTTGAGCCGGGACCATTCCAGGCTCAGAGCTTGGAACGGTCCCGGCTCAAGGCCGGGACAAGTAGGCATCTCGATCCGCGGGCGCACCTAAGCGTGCCGCCCCGCATCAAACAAGGCCAGTGACGAGCGGCCGGTGTCCTAATCCGAATTCCGACGATGGGGACGGCGGGCTGGCGCCGGAATCCCGTACAGGGATTCGCGTTGGTGTTCAAACCCAACCAACTGCTTGAAGGCCGCCTTCCACAACTGCGCATTGCCCACGTTCTGAAACCGCCACTCGACTGTGGCAATTTGCCGATTGAGCTGGGCGAGCGTCAGCTGGGCAACTTCTTCTTCCGAATCCGCTATCGCGCCTCGCTTGCCCATCTGAACCGTTCCCGCGTCTGCCGCGATCGCGGCCGGCTCAATGCGCCGCCGCCCTGGCCAATCCGAGCTTCGCCAACAGCGGCTCGTCCGACACCCGCAAGATGGTCGCATCCTCGCCTGCTTCGATGGCGTGCGCGTGCCAGCACGGGAGCGCGATCACATCCCCGGGGCCGAGCGTTTCGGCAAGCCCGCCCTCGGCGGCGAAGCGGGCGCGCCCGCTGATCACCGCATAGATATTGTTGGTCGTGGTCTTGGCGACATCCAGCCGGCTGCCGGCGGGCTGCCGCATCAGGTGCAGCGCGATGGTCGGCATGATGCCCTTGGCGATCTCGACCAGCTTGGCGTTGCGGCCTTCACCGAGCGCCTGCGCGGACGGGATGCGGAACGGGCTGGGGCCGCTCTCCTTGATCGGCTCGAGGCCGCCGGCAGGATATTGCTCGAAGAACATCGCCTCGCTGAGCTGCACGAACGGTATGTCGAGAAAGTCGATCCAGAAGCTCGTCTGATCGGTCTCGTTGACGTGGCCGTGCCAGCTCCAGGTGGGCGTGAGCACCACGTCGCCGGGCAGCATGTCGACCCGGGCGCCGTTCACCACCGAGAAGGTGCCGGGCTTGGCCTCCAGCACCAGCCGCAGCGCCGCCGGCGTGTGGCGGTGCGTGCGCGCCGTCTCGCCTGCTTTCACGCATTGATAGGCGGCCACCAGATTGCGGGTTGTGGCGTAGAGGTTGCCCTCAATCGGATTGACCATGATCAGGTTGCGCCGCTCCGCCTGCTCGACCGGCACGAATTCGCCGGCCTGGTCGAGCGCGGCCCTGGCGGCCGCAAACCTCCAGACTGCCGGCTTGAATTTCGGTTTCGGGACCGGCCACATCGACGGCTCGGGCCGCGCCCAGCCGGGCGAAAATTGCAACAGGCCGAGCTCGGAATAATAGGAAGCAAGCGCGTCGTGCTTCATGACCTGGTCCTCCCGGGCCTGCAGTGTGACGTAGGGTGGGCAAAGGCGGCCAGGACGTCAACGGGTCGGCAAGACGCATGTTCCGCCGTCCCCACGCCGCGTGGGCACGGCGGAGGCCGACCACGTGTCAATCGCAGCTTCCCGGCCGCCTTTGCCCACCCTACCCGTGGATCACGAGGCGGCCTCAAGATGCGAACGAGCCTCGCGGGCGATCGATTTTGCGCCCCGCACCGCGTCGATGACGGCGCCCGGCTGCCGCGGCGACGCATCGCCCCTCCAGGCCACGTGCCCATCGGGCCGCACCAGGACAAGCGCCTGCTGGTAGGCGGCAAAGACCTCCGGCAGGTCGAGCGCGACGACCCGGATGGGGACGCCGGCGGCCGCGGCGGCCTCCATCAGGCCCTCCCCGCCCGGGGCATCGCGGCCAAGACGAAGCAGCGTAAAGCCACGCCCGAAGAGGTCGAGGGTCGAGCTCCCGTCGGGCAGGACCACATGCGGGGCGCGGGCGCCCGGCCGCGCGGTCTGCGTGTAGGTGCTCCGCTCGAGCGGCGGCGCCGGCGTGCCGTCCGGCCACACGATCGGCGAATCGTCGTAGCGATAGCCGAGATGAAAGCCGTTCATGAACCATTCGTGCCGCATGGTCTCGGTGAACCAGGCCCCGTAGTCGGCGCGGATCGCGTCCGCCTCCGCGCCGGCCGCGAAAACCTGCGGCGGCGGCTTGCGATCGCGCGTGGACAGCATGCGTTCCAGATTCTCGGTCGAGGCCGCGACATTGCGCAACGCCACCGGGCGGCGCTCGCTCTCGTAGCTGCGCAGCAAGTCCGCGCCGCCCCAGCCGCGCAGAACCGCGTCGAGCTTCCAGCTGAGATCGACCGCATCCTGGATACCGGTGTTCATGCCGAGCGCGCCGGTCGGCGACATGAGATGCGCGGAATCGCCGGCGATGAAGACGCGGCCGACGCCATAGCGGTCGGCGACCAGCTCCCGGCGCACCCAGCGCATGACCGAGAGAATCTCGTAATCGAAATCCCTGCCCATGGCGCGGCGCAGCGCGGCGCGGATGTCGGCCTCGCCATGCTCGACCTTGTCGGGTGTGCCGACGATCGACATGCGGAAGCGATCGCCGCCATTGACGGCGACGATGGTGAGCCAGGTGCCTTCCGGCCCGATGAAGATGAAACGATAGGCCTTGCCCATGCGGTGCAGCGAAGGAAAGTCGGCGCAGCGGAACAACACATTGGTCGTGTAGGTGAGCGCCGGAGTTCCGCTCATGGCGATGCCGGCCCCTTCGCGCACCGTGCTGGCGCCGCCGTCGGTGCCGACGAGATAATCGGCGGTCAGTGTCCGGGTTGCGCCCGTGCGCATGTCGCGCAAGGTGGCCTGGACACGATCCGGTCCGTCCAGAAACGAGACCAGCGCGGTCTGGTATTGCAGGCTGACGCAGTCGAAGCCGGTCGCGAACCGCCGCAAGATCGGATCGAACATGTCCTGCGGCACGCGTTCGCGCTTCTGCGGACTTTGCGGCGGGCAAGGCTCGAAGGCGCGGCCCGGAAACCGCTCGCGTCCGAGCTCGAACCCGTTGAGGGAGGTCAGGAAGACGCAATCCTGCGGGTAGTCCCCCGGATAGGGGGCGTCCCGCACCCAATCCGCGATGCCCCAGCGGCGGCAGAACTCCATGGTGCGCACGCCCACTAGATCCATCTTGGGCTGCTCGATGCGGCCGTCGGTCTGCTCGATCACCATGCAGAACACGCCGCGCCAGCCGAGATCGCCCGCGAGCGCAAGGCCGACGGGGCCCGCGCCGACGATCAGGACCGGTACATGTTGGTTCATGGGCAAGCTCTCATGACCGCCCCGGCAGCGTTCCACCCCGAAGCCGAGATACGGTTGCTAAATTAGTCTGCCTTGTATCTTTGCTCCAGGGCGTCGAATTCGGCCTTGCCGACCAGCCGTTGGCGCTCGGCGAAATCGACCGCGAGCTTCGCCGCGTCGCCCATTCGACCCTCTTTTCGCAGCACCGACAGCGCCTCCTGCATGCCGCGCAGCGCCGACTGCAGCGCCACATTGGCATAGAGAACGCCGGCAAATCCGAGCGCGCGCAACCTTTCGTTCGGCAGCTCGGGGGTGCGCCCGCCGAGCACGATGTTGATGAGTTGCGGCCACGGCAGCAGGCGCGGAATATCGGCGATCTCGGCCAGCGATTGCGGCGCCTCGACGAAGCCCACATCCGCGCCGGCCTCCCGATAGGCGCCGGCACGCTCGATCGCGGCCTGGAAACCGTGGGTCGCGATGGCGTCGGTGCGCGCCACGATCAGCAGATCCGGATCGCTGCGGGCATCGACCGCGGCCTTGATCTTGGCGACCATCTCGGCTTGCGGCACGACCGTCTTGCCGTCGAAATGCCCGCAGCGCTTGGGAAACGCCTGGTCCTCGATCTGGATCGCATCGGCGCCGGCGCGTTCCAGGAGCTTGACGGTGCGCACCAGGTTGACCGCATTGCCGAAGCCGGTATCGGCATCGACCATCAGCGGGCCCGCGAAGACGCCGCGGATGGCCGCGACATGCTCGACAAGCTCCGTCAGCGTGACCAGGCCGTTGTCGGGAATGCCGAGAAACGTGTTGGCGATGCCGGCCCCAGTCACATAGGCGGCGGCAAATCCGAGATCGGCCACCACCCGGGCCGCCAGCGCATTGCTGACGCCCGGCAGCACCACCGCGGCGCCCGGCGTGAGCAAGCTGCGGAAATCGCGGCGGGCGGAGCGCTCCGTCATCGGTCTGGTTCTCCTGTCGCGCGCGGCGGGACCCGGCGGCCTCTACGGCGCGGCTTATAGCGGCTGTTGCAGGCCCACGGATAGATGGTGAATATGCAGTTTCGTGAGCGTGGGTATGAAGGTTGGACAGACGTCGAATCCGGCTTGCTTGTCCCGGCCTTTAGCGCGTTTACGCGCGTCTTCGATGTGCTATGAGCCGGGACCGTTCCAGACTCCGTCCCCGCGAAGGCAGGGATCGTTTCAAACTCCGAGCTTGGAACGATCCCGGGTCAAGCCCGGGACAAGGTTTGGAACGGTCCCGGGTCAAGCCCGGGACACGTGTTTCGGGAACGCGATCCCCTCGACAATTGGCCTCAACTCACCTCAATGGCGCGTGCGACACGGAGTAGGCGATGAAACTCGCAAGTTATCTGCTAGACGGACGCGCCGCCTTCGGGGTGGTGATGAACGACGGCGTCATCACCATGAACGAGCGATTGGGCGGACGCGCCGCGAGCCTCAAGGAGGCGCTGGCGGCCGGCCTCGTTCCGCAGATGGCGGAAGCGGCCGCCAAGGCCAAGCCCGATCACAGGCTCGCCGATATCAAATTCCTGCCCGTCATTCCAGATCCGGAGCTGATCGCCTGCGCCGGCATCAACTATCGCTCGCACGCCAGCGAGACCGGGCGCGACATCCCCAAGCAGCCGAGCATGTTCATCCGGCGCGCCAACACGCTCGTCGGGCACGACGGCGAGATGATCCGCCCCGGCGTATCGGCTCATTTCGATTTCGAGGGCGAGCTTGCGCTGGTGATCGGCCGCGGCGGGCGGCATATCGCGGCCGAGCGGGCGCTCGAGCACATCGCCGGCTATACCTGCTTCGTCGACGGCAGCGTGCGCGACTATCAGAAATTTTCGGTCACCTCCGGCAAGAACTTCCCCGGCACCGGGCCGCTCGGCCCCTGGCTCGTGACCCGCGACGAGATTCCCGATCCCACCCGCCTCGTGCTCACCACGCGCCTCAACGGCGCGCAGATGCAGCGCTCGGGCACCGATCTCCTGATCTACTCGATCCCGCAGATCATCGCGTTCTGCTCCGACTTCACCCCGCTGTCGCCGGGCGACGTGATCGCCACCGGCACGCCGGAAGGCGTCGGCCACCGCCGCACGCCGCCGGTCTGGATGAAGCCCGGCGATGTGCTGGAAGTGGAGATCACCGGCATCGGCACGCTGCGCAGCCGGATCGTGGACGAGAAGGCGTAGTCCGCATCCATCGTTGGCCCGAACCGCGAAGGACCAGACATGACCGACATCGAACGCGTCGCCACCCGCATTTCCTTGAGCGAGCTCGAGCGGCGCTGGACCGCGGTGCGCCGCGAGATGGCGGCGCGTGGCATCGATGCGCTGGTCATGCAGAATGCAAGCGACTGGCTCGGCGGCTATGTCAAATGGTTCACCGACGTGCCCGCCCACAACGATTATCCGCGCACCGTAATCTTTCATCGCGACGACCTCATGACCCTGGTCGAGATGGGCGCCGCCGGCCGGCGCGACAAGCTTGACGGCAAGGACGTGAACAATCCCGGCATCGGCGACGTCATCTATAGCCCCTCGTTCTTTTCCATCGCCTATACGCATGATTACGACCCGGTCCTGGTGGCGGCCGAGCTCAAGCGCCGTGGTTACGGAACGATCGGGCTCATCGGCCGCGGCGCGCTCCCCTGCGGCCTGGTCGATGCCATGCGCAACGGCGTCTCCGCGACGCTGGTCGATGCCAGCGACCTGGTCGATCAAATCAAGGCCATCAAGAGCCCGGAGGAGATCGCGCTGCTGCGATCGACCGCCGCCATGCAGGACACCGTCTTCGCCAAGGTCGTGGCCGCCATCAAGCCGGGCATGCGCGACTGCGATCTCGGCGCCATCGCCCAATACGAAGGGCAGCTGCTTGGCAGCGAGCAGGGCATCTTCCGCGGCTCTTCCGAGCCGTTCGGGCGGCCGGCGATCCTGCGCGGCCGCCATTTTCAGGACCGCGTGCTGCGCAACGGCGACTACATCTCGCTCCTGATCGAGAACAACGGGCGGGGCGGCTATTACACCGAGCTCGCCCGCACCATGGTGCTGGGCAAGGCGTCACCCGAGCTGCGCGACGCCTTCGCGGTCGTGTGCGAAGCGCAGAATTACACGGCCGCGAGGCTCAAGCCGGGCGCTTCCTGCGCCGACATCTACGCGGCTCACAACGCCTTCATGCAAGGCCGCGGCGCGCCGGGAGAGCAGCGGCTCTACGGCCACAGCCAGGGCTACGACATGGTCGAGCGGCCGCTGTTGCGCGCCGACGAGCCGATGCGGCTTGCCGCCGACATGTGCATGGCGGTCCATCCGGGCTTTTTCACCAAGACCAATTTCGTGTTCATCTGCGACAACTTCCTGATCCATGCAAACGGCTCGGTCGAGCACATGCACAAGGCCGAGCAGAAGATCTACGAGGTCTGAGCATTGGGGGGCAGCTCGCCGGCCTTGGCGAGCCGCGTCGTCCAGTATTCCCAGGCCCGGCCCATGGGCCGCGCCCGCAGGCTGTAGGATTCCGCAAGCTCGGCCTCGCCGCGGCTCAACGGGGCGATCTCGCCCAGCGCCTGGGCGCGCAGCTGCAGCTCGGCGTTGCGGTGAGAAAAGATCGTTCGAAACACCGTCTCCTGCAGGGTCGCGCCCACCACGGTTGCGCCATGGCGGCGCATCAGCACCATGGCGTTGGAGCCGAGCGAGCGCGCCAGCGAGGTGCCCTGCGCGGGCGTGGTGACCACCATCGCGGTGTCGCCGAACTCGTCGCGGCTGTCCCAGAACGGCACCGTGCTGCCCATGGTGGCGCCGAGACCCATGAGCGGCTTGAGCGCGACGCCGGTGACGCAGAACGGCAGTATCGCCATGGAATGATGATGACACACGGCATTCACGTCCGGGCGCAGCTGATAGATGCAGCCATGGATCACGCATTCCCCATAGGGCAGCTCGCCGGTCGGTGTGAGCAATTTGGAATCCAGCGAAAACTCCAGGATGTCGGACGGCTCGATCAGCTCGGGGCTGCGCGAGCGCGCAAGCAGATAGCGTCCGGCATCGGCCGGATGGCGAATGCTGATATGGCCGAAGCCGTCGAGCACGCCCTCATGGGAGACGATGCGGTTGGCCAGCGCCAGCTGATAGCAGGCTTCGTCGAGGGCATCGGGCATGGAGATTCCCTTTCGATGATGGATATGCAAAAGGCTTGTCCGGCCATGACGAGTGCGAGCGTCAACCTAAACGAAAATGGCGCCCAGCAAATGGAGATCCCCATGAATACCCCATCGAAGCTGCCGCCGATCCGGCGGGTCGTCACCGGCCATGACCGCAACAATGTGGCCAAGGTCATCATCGATGGCCCGGCCACCAACGTGAAAAGCGGCGCCTCGGGCGCCACCTCGACGCTGATCTGGTCCACCGATTCGACGCCGGCAGACTGCGCGATCGGCGAGGACATCGAGGATCTCGGCGCCCGCATCATCGGCACGCCGCCGCCCGAGAACGGCACGCGCTTTGCCGTCATCGAGTTTCCGCCCGGCAATCCCGGGCGCATGCACCGCACCGAGACCATCGACTATGTGGTGGTGATCTGCGGCGAGCTCGACATGGACATGGACCAATCGACCGTGCGGCTCAAGGCCGGCGACGTGCTGGTCCAGCGCGCCACCAACCATGCCTGGGTCAATCGCGGCACGCAGACCGCGCGGGCCGCGTTCGTGCTGCTCGACTCAAAGCCGCTTGGCATCGGCCAGCCGATCGTGCGCGGCATGAAGGCGGGCTAGCGGTTGCCGTGGAGTACTCGTCCCGGCATTGAGCCGGGACCGTTCCAGGCTCGGAGTTTGCAACGGTCCCGGCTCAAGGCCGGGACAAGGTTAGAAGCAAACAAAGGCCGGGCGCGGCCGTCCAGAATCATTGCCCGATCTCGATCTTCCTCGATATACTGCCGGCGCGGTCGACGATGCCTTGGATCGAGGGGCCAAGCCAAGAATTCTGGGAGGAACGCAATGATCGGACCCGCACACATACGCACGACTTTGACGGGCGCTGCAGCCGCGCTCGCGGTCGCCGGCAGCATCGTCACGGCCTCGGCGCAGACCATCAAGATCGGCTTGATCAACAGCTATTCCGGATTTCTCGCCCAGGCGGGCGACCAGATGCAGAAGGGAATCGACCTCTACGTCAAGGAGCATGAGAAGGACCTGCCGCCGGGCGTCAAGATCGAGATCATC
>DASXXS010000009.1:0-2040 GCA_036502925.1 Xanthobacteraceae bacterium | reverse complement strand
AGTAATCAGAGACCACCCGGCACCCGACCTCATTGCCGACCTGATCACTGATTACTGATCTCTGACTCCTGTCACGGGTTCACATCTTCCGTAAACCAGTCGGTCGGCAGGTCGCGGCCGATGCCGCGGGCACGCGCATTGAGGTGGACAAGCGCCCCGAGCACCGCGAATTGATAGCCGAGGCCGACATAATTCAGGAAGGCGGAGACCTGCCCGGTCGAGCTGCGGCCCGCAGCGCGCCCGAGAATGAGATCATGGAGGTTCGGCAGCGTGCCTTCGCCGATGGCCGCGCGCACCGCCCGCCGCAGGCTCTCGGTCCGCTCGGCATGCTCGATGCCGCGGCTCGAATCGATCACGGCGGGCCGGCCCGAATAGTGCGCGACCAGCACGTCCGCCGCCTTGAACACGTCCGGGTGCAGCTCCGCGTGCTGCACCGTGCTGAGATGGACGCCCTTTTCGATCCAATCGGCGAAGAACACCGGCGACCAGCTGTTGGTGGCGCACATCACCACGTCGGCACCCTTCACCGCCTGCTGCGGCGAAGCGCATGCCACCACGCTGATGCCGGTTGCTTCCTGCATCTCGCGCGCGAACGCTTCGCGCCGCGCGCCGTTGGGACTGAAGCAGCGCACCTTCGCGACCTTGCGCACCGCGACGATCGCCCGCACCTGGGCGGCGGCCTGCCAGCCGCAGCCCAGCATCGCGACCTCGCTGGCGTCGGCGCGGGCGAGATATTTCGCCGCCAATCCGGTGGTCGCGCCGACCCGCATGCGCTGGATCACCCCGTCCGGAAAGATCGCCAAAGGCTCGCCGGTTCGCGTGCTGAACAGGAGCACGAGCCCCACGAAGCGGCCGTTGGGGGCGGCGCCGATGCGGATTTTCTTGGCATGGCCTTGATCGTCCTTGGGCCAGGTCAGAATCTCCGAGGTCAGGCGGATCGCCGCGACTTCGAGAAACGGGGCGACGCCGTCCATGGACTTGAACGAATAAAGCGCGTCTTCGCCGTGCGGCGTCGGTGTGAAGACTTGGCTCACCGTGCGGGTCACACCGATCCCCTGACCAAGCTCCCGATAGGCGCTCTCGAGCGTGTCGAGACATTCGCGCATGTCGAGCAGGCGATCGACCTCGTCGTTGCTGAGCAGAAGCGTCATGGCTGTCCAGCTATGGTGCGCCGGCTGCGACCTTGGCGCCGACCGTTTCCGCCGCGATCAGTCCAAGCGTGGCGGCCTTCAGGAAGCCGCCCACATAGCCGGCGAGCGGACCGCCCTCGATGCCGCCGGTGCAGGCGCCTGCCGCCAGCAGGCCCGGCAAGGGGGCGCCGTCGCGGGCGATAAGGCGCGCCTGCGCGTCGATCTCGATGCCGCCCATGGTGTAGGAAATGCCCGCCGCCAGCCGGATCGCATAGAACGGCGGCTGCGCGAGCGGCGTGAGGCCGACCCGTTTCGGCGAGCCGCGGGATTCGCCGAACATTCGCCCCGATGTCCGCGCCGGGGTGAGCTCTCCGCCGGCGCCGGCCAGGACCGCGCGGTTGTAGACGGCGACCGTGTCGATGAGGTTGTCGGCCGGCACGTCGATCGCGGCCGCGAGCCCAGCCAGATCGTCCGCGCGCAGTAATGTGCCGCCGGCCGCCACCAGCTGCGGGTTGGGCGGAACGAGCTCGGTGCGGCCGGCGCCGTCCCAGATGGCCTGATCGAAAACAGCGGTGGCGGCCAGCGGGTCGGGCAGGCGCGCCAGCGCGTTCGACAGCGTGATGCCGCCCAGGCCTTCATCGAGGAAGCGCCGCCCGGAGCGGTCGATCATGATGGCGCCCCCGACCAGCGTATCCATGGTGGGGTAGGGCCAAAGTCCAGGTTTGTCGAGCGAGTCGCGCGCCAGGAGATGGCCATAGAAGCTGCCCGCGTCGGTCAGCCGCGCGCCGGCCGCTTCGGCCATGATCAGCGCATCGCCTTGCCCGCTGCCGGCCGATCGCTGCGTGAGGCAATCCGGCCGCGGCGAGATGAATCGCTGCACCAGTTGCGCGTTGCCCTGAAATCCCCCGTC
>DASXXS010000008.1:0-43964 GCA_036502925.1 Xanthobacteraceae bacterium | reverse complement strand
GATCGTTGCCGTTGACGATGTCATAGGCGGCATGCTTGTCCGACCAGGCGGTCCGCAGGTGGTGGCGATGGATCACCTCGAAGATCGTGTTGGTGCGCACGAAATTATGCGGCCATCTTTGAGAATAATGACGGCGATTTTCTCTGCCGGCGGGACCATGGCGCCGGCTCCGATGCCGGCATCGCGATACCGGCGCCCGAACCGAGCCGCGCTCGAAAGCGTTGAAGAGTTGACGGGCGGTGCGACGAGCCCTGCACCGATTCCGAGCGGGAACAGGAGATAGCCCGCCTGGAGGGCGTGCGCGACAGGCTGCTGGAACGGCCTCCGCGCTCGTTTGCGTTCCGGCAGGCACGTTCACTCGACGCCGAACTTCGCGAACTCATCGGCGATGTCGGGCCGGATCGCCTTGGCGGCCGCCAGGTCGGCGTCGGCGCCGGCGCGGTCGCCCTTCTTCTGCTTGGCCAGGCCGCGGCCATAGAGCGCGCCGGCGAATCTGGGATTGAGCTCAAGCGCCGCGTCGTAGTCGAGGATGGATTGATCGACGTCGCCGAGCTTGAGGCGCACCAGGCCGCGGTTGCCGATGGCGATCGCGTTGCGGGGATTGATGCGGACCGCCTCGGAATAATCGGCGAGCGCGCGCTGGAGCTCGCCCTTGTCCCGATAGGCGTCGCCGCGATTGGCGAACGCATTGGCGAAGCGCGGATTGATCCGGATCGCCTCGCCGTAGTCGGCCACCGCATGGTCGAGATCCCCCTTGTCGCGATAGACGATGCCGCGATTGTTGAACGCGAGCGCGTAGCGGGGATCGAGCCGGATCGCCTCCGAATAATAGGCAAGCGCGTGCTCGAGGTCGCCTTTGATCAGATAGGCGGCGCCGCGATTGTTGAAGGCGACCGGATTCATCGGATCGAGCGTGATGGCCTCGCTGTAGTCCTCGGCAGCGCGGTCGAGGTCGCCCATCTCGCGATAGGCATTGCCGCGATTGGTGAAGGCGGTGGCATAGTGCGGGTCCAGCCGGATCGCCTCGTTGTAGTCCGCGACGGCGTGGTCGAGCTCGCCCTTGTCGCGATAGGCAATGCCGCGGTTGATGAAGGCGGTGGCGTTCTTGGGATCGAGCCGGATCGCTTCGTTGTAATCGGCAAAGGCGCGGTCGAGCTCGCCCTTGTCATGCAATGTCACGCCGCGGTTGTTGAAGACGCCGGCATAGCCGGGATCAAGCCGCACCGCTTCGTCGTAGTCGGCCAGCGCATGCGCGATGTCGCCTCTGGCGCGAAAGGCCAGACCGCGGTTGTTGAAGGCGACGGCGAGGTTCTGGGAATTGGAGGCGCCCGAGCTGATCACCGCGCTGCAGCCGTAGATCACGATATCCGACGGATAGGCCTTGCCTTCGTTGTTGCACATGTCCCAGCTCGACGGCTCCTGCGCGGTTGCAGGCGCCGTCGGGAGCAGCGTTGTTGCCAGCAAAGCGGCCCCCGGCACAGCCGTCGCCATAATGATGGCACCGATGAAACGCCGCATCGCACCTGCGCTCATGCTCGCCTCCCCGGTCAGGCCGTCGCGATAAGGGATCAGGCCGCAAAGCAAGTCAATGCTGCAGGGACGCCCCTGCGGCAGGCCGGAATCACGAACCAGAGAGGAGAAACGGGACGATCGACCCGACGCTCAATTCCCGCCGCCGAAGCGAAAATTCACGCCGCCGCGCACCAGGTCGCTTTTGAGCGACACGCTGTTGCCGGCGGCGACACCGCAATTGAAGCCGCAATTCATGTTGCCGAGATCCACGTGGAGATATTCGGCCTTGGCGGTCCAATTATTGGTCAGCGCCAGCTCGACGCCGCCGCCGGCCGTCCAGCCGGCATTGGTCTGGGTCGCTCCCGCGAAGCCCGGCGTGCCGGCCTTGATGTCGCCGACCGCGAGGCCGCCGGTGACATACGGCACGAACCGATCGAACGCATAGCCGGCACGGCCGCGAACGGTCGCGAGCCAGTCATTGTTGGTGGTGCAGCCCGCGGGGCAAACCGCCGACGTCGTAGTGCCCTTGAGGTTCGACCAGTCGACATCGCCTTCGAGGCCGAGCACGGCGTGGCCCATCTGCCAATTGAAGCCGGCGGTGCCGCCGGCGACCGCGCCCGACACGTTGAAGCCGCCGGCGCTGTTCCAATTCGAGGTGCCCCAGCCGCCGCCGCCGTTGACCCCGAGATAGAAGCCCGACCAATTGTAGGCCGGCGCGGCTACCACCGGCGGTGCCTTGTAAAGCGGGGCAACCGAAAGGTCAGCGGCACACACGGGACCGGCCGCGGCGAGCGCCAACATGGCGATAGCCGGAACCAGCGCCAGCAAGCCGTTCGTGATCAGTCGGTTGGTGTTGTTCTTGCCCATCTTGACCTCCCGGCCCGCGCTGGATGCGAGTCCGCCTTTAGGCTTAGACGCCCAGACCCTATTTAAGGTTCAATCCTGTGATCCGTCAGAGCCAAGCAAACGTCGGTTAATGCCGACTTATCCGGCGCCTATCTGGTCGCCCAGAGAGGCCAAATTATGCCGGCGTCAGGGCCATGTGGTGATTAGGCTATGGTCTAAATCGCAAATGATTACAATTGCATAGGTCCTCTTTCTCAGGTCGGACCACAGTCCCGTCACCCGCATGCGGGCAAGCCTCGCTGCCAGGCCTGACCAGGCTCCCGATCGCAGCGGTATGAAGGTACGGGCCACTGAAGAAGCGGGGCCGAAGATGGGCGACGCGAGCGATCAGGAAGCGCGCGAACGCGCGCACCGGCTATCGCTCGCTGGTAGGCGCATTCGCGTTAAAGGACGACCAGTGTCAGGCGCAGCGATCGATGCTGCATTGGGCCTGAGCCCGCGGGTCTTCCCGCCGCTCTATGGATTTCGGGTCTGCATGAGGGCATATTCGAGAGATGGTGCAGATAACTTGCAAATGCGGGGCGGTCTACGAGGTGACCGAGACCGATGAAACCAAAGAGGGTCCGGTCAGTCTCACGTGCGTGTTGTGCCAGGAGGAGCTGCCTTGGAGCGGTTACCGCACCCCGCAATTTCACCTGGTCAAGCATCCGGACACGGACAGAGATTAATTCTCGCCACGAACGCCCACGACCAAATAAAAGGATTCGCCAGCCTTCGCGCCGCGGACAAGGGAGCGGACCGTTCCCGGCACATCCGACAAACCCGCAGGCCATCACCCGGCAACTGCGCTGGTCGTGGCAAGATCGCGATATCGTGGTCGGACTGGACGAGGCAGGCAGCGGTCCCTTGCTGCTTTTGCTGCCGGCCTTGAGCTCGATCTCCACGCGCGCCGAAATGCATCCGCTCATGGAGCGGCTGGCTCCGCTGTTTCGCGTGGTGGCGCTCGATTGGCCGGGGTTTGGCGTGGGGCCGCGACCGGATCTGCGCTGGACGCCGGATGCGCTATCGGCCTTCCTGCGCCACGCGCTGGCAGCGCTCGGCGGCCGGCCCCATGGCATCATCGCCGCCGGCCACGCGGCGACTTACGTTCTGCACCATGCCGCGCAGCACCCGGGCTGCACAGACCGGATCGCGCTCGTCGCGCCGACCTGGCGCGGACCGCTGCCGACCATGGCGGGCGGGGACCGTCCGCTGTTTGCCAAAATCCGCCACCTGGTCGAGGCGCCCGGCCTGGGCCATCTGCTCTACCGCTTGAATGTCAGCTCCTTCGTGGTCCGCCGCATGGTTTCGGGCCATGTCTACAGCGATCCGACATGGCTCCGCGGAGAGCGCCTCATGGACAAGAGAAAGGTCATGGATGCCACGGGCGCGCGGTTTGCATCAGTGGCTTTCGTGACCGGCGGCTTGGATCGGGTCGCCAGTCGCGCGGAATTTTTGGGCCTCGCCGGCCGTGCCGGCGTGCCGATCCTGCTCATCTACGGGAGCGAGACGCCATCAAGGTCGCTTGCCGAGATGGAGGCGCTGGCTCAACTCCCAGGTGTCGAGACCGCCCGCCTCGCGCGCGGCAAGCTGGCGGTGCATGAGGAATTTCCCGACGAGGTCGTTGCCGCGCTGCGGCCGTTCCTGGCCATCTGATTGTTGAGGGCGGTGTGCTGTCCTTTACGGCGCGGCGCGCTTGCGCACCCGATCGTCGTCCGCAAAGCCGCCGATGAATCGACTTGTCGCCAGGACCAACAGCGAGAAAAAGCTGAGCTCGGCCACCTGCAGGGGGTCGGCGATGTAAATGCTGAAATCAGGCGGGTACAAAAAATAGGCAGCACAGAGATCGCTCATGATGGTGGTGACGATGGCGGGCACGCTGCCGTATCTGACCGCCACGAACATGATCGGAATCAAATAGCCGAAGATCAGATGCTCCGACTGCCAGGCGAGATAGACCGCCAATAGAATGCCGGTGGTCAGCGCAACCAGAGCCGCCGCTACCAGGACCGGCCCGACCCAATGTTTGGAGATCTCGGACATGCCACCCAACCGGAACGCATCCGGGCCTGGCAACCAGCATATTCGATGCGCCCGGCGAAGGAAAGCAGCGCGTGGCGGGCGCGAAATACGTTGTTAGCGGCGCCCGGCGAGCCGCGGCCGCGCCCATCCCCACGCGATAATCCGCATCCGTTGCGCAGGCAAACCGGGCATTGCTCAAAAGACCCAAATGGACATTTGCTGCGGTGCAAAATGACTGCCCTGTCTCCCCTACCGGTCCCTCACCGCAGGGCCAATCCGCAACGATCGGTCGCAGATGGCCATCGCCGCCACGCGGAATGCGGTCCACACGCGGCCTGCGCGACCAAACGTCCCGGCTGGGCGCGCCGCGCGCCCGCACAAATTCCCTTGTGCCCAGGGAATGGTGTTGATTCAGAAGGACGAATAGAGCCTGCCGGAGCGCGATGCTGGGCGGCCAAGGCGCCCCGGGGGACCCCGATCGGGCCGGCCGAAAGTCGCGCAATGCCCCATGCCGCTATTTAATTGACACGAAAATTCGATTATGAGTGGGCTCTGCCGCTTAAGATCGCAATATAAGGCAGGGGGTGGAACCGTTGCGTAACTTACTCACGCAGAAAAAGGACTACTATGCGGGCGGCCTGATGACGCTGATCGGGGTCGGCTCCGTGCTGGAAGCGCGCCACTACAATGTCGGCACGCTCTTCCATATGGGGCCGGGCTTCTTCCCGATCATCCTGGGCGTCACCATGACGTGCCTCGGCATTCTCATCGCCGGCGTCGCCGCCATGGCCCCGGCCGTCGATGATGATCAGCTCATCATTCCCAAGCCCGAATGGCGCGCCTGGGCCTGCATACTGGCCGGACCGATTCTCTTCATCTTCTTGGGGAACCTCGGCGGGCTGATACCGGCGACATTCGCCTGCGTGTTCGTGTCCGCGCTCGGTGATCGCGAAAGCACGGTGAAGAGCGCGCTCGTACTGGCGGTCGGCGTCACCGTGTGCGGCGTGGCGTTGTTCTCATACCTCTTGCAAGTATCGCTGCCGATGTGGCGCTGGGGGGCCCTGTGATCCTTTCCGCACTGACCGATCTCTGGCACGGGTTCGAGGTCATATTCGGACCCCCGTATTTGTGGCATTTTATGCCGTATTACCTCGTATTTACCTTCCTCGGGGTGCTGATCGGCAATATCGTCGGCGTGTTGCCCGGCATGGGTGTGCTGGCCACCATCTCGATCCTGCTGCCGCTCACCTTCGGGATGAAGCCGGTCGCCGCCATCCTGATGCTGGCCGGCGTCTTCTACGGCGCCCAATATGGCGGCGCCATCTGCTCGATCCTGCTCAACCTGCCGTGCCATCCACCGCATGCCGTGACCTGCCTGGACGGCTATCCGATGACCAAGCAGGGCCGCGGCGGCGTGGCGCTCGGCATCACGGTGATCGCCTCCTTCGTGGGCGCCTCCTGGGGCATCATGGAGATGACCTTCCTGGCGCCCGTTCTGGTGCAGGTGGCGCTGAAATTCGGACCGTCCGAGGTGTGCTCGCTCATGCTGCTCGGGCTCCTGGCCGGGTCGACGCTGGCGCGCGGCTCGCCGATCAAGGGCGTGGCCATGACGGTGTTCGGCTTGCTCTTGGGCATCGTGGGCGCCGACATCGAGACCGGCACACCGCGCTTTGCCTTCGGCCTGACCGAGCTCGACGACGGCGTGGAGATCGTGGCGCTCGCGCTCGGCCTGTTCGGCATTGCCGAGTTCATGAACACGGTCAACCAGACCGCCCCCATCAACACCAAATACACCAACGTCAAGCTGCGCGACATGTGGCCCGCGAAGGCCGACTTCAGGCGGGCGTTCTGGCCGATGTGGCGCGGCACCTGGATCGGCAGCCTGTGCGCGCTCATTCCCGGCACCGGACCAACCATCGCGTCGTTCGTGTCCTATGCGGTCGAGAAGAAGATCTCGAGGACGCCGGAGCGCTTCGGCCACGGCGCCATCGAAGGCGTCGCCTGCCCGGAGGCTTCGACCCACTCCTCGGTGCAGGGCGACTTCATCCCGACCATGAGTCTCGGCATTCCGGGCGATGCCGTCATGGCGCTGCTGCTCGGCGCCTTGACCATCCAGGGGATCGTGCCCGGCCCGCAGCTCATCAGCCAGCATCCGGACGTGTTCTGGGGCCTGGTCGCGAGCTTCTGGGTCGGCAACATCATGCTGGTCATCCTCAATGTGCCGATGATCGGAATCTGGGTGAAGCTGCTCACCATTCCGTACCGCTACCTCTATCCGAGCGCGCTGTTCTTCATCTGCATCGGGGTCTACAGCACCAACAACGACATGTTCCAGGTCGGCGAGACGATCGCGATCGGGATATTCGGCTATATCCTGCTGCAGCTCGGCTTCCACCCGGCCCCGATCCTGCTCGGCTTCGTGCTGGGACCGCGCTTCGAGGAGAACTTCCGCCGCGCCATGCTGATCTCGCGCGGCGATCTCCTGGTTTTCGTAGAGCGGCCAATCAGCGCGTTCTTCGTGAGTTTGTGCGTGCTCCTGATCCTGGCCCAGATCTTCGTGCGCTTGCGCACCAACGGCCGCAGCAAGGTCGACGAGGTCATTCCGCGCGCGGCGGAGTGATCTCGATCAGATTTTCGAGATTTCAAAGGTCGAGCGGGCAAACAGCTCCTCGACCGCCACTTTGCGCTCGATCAATCCCTGCTCGCAGGCATATCGGGACAGGGCTTCGATTTCGGCCATGTTCTCCCCGATCCCGTATTTCCAGAAGTCCCGCCCCATCGCCGCCATCGTCTCCGTAGTTTCCGCTTCCAGCCAGGGCAAGGTAACCATCAGGGCGTTGACGTCGCGCAGATCCGCCATGGCGAGCGCCTTGGCTTCACAGAACGCCTTGAAGACGCTGGTCGGCAGCCAGGGATATTGCTCCACCAGAGTTTTGCGAATCCCCACCAGATGCATGATCGGGAACAGGCCGGTTTTCTTGAAATAGGCCTTCTCGGCCGCCCGCGTATCGGGAAACAGGCGGGCAATATGCGGCTCGCCATTGAGAAAGGACGAAGGTGCGCGCGCGGTGAACAGCGCGTCGAGCTCGCCCTCCCGCAGCATGCCGACGAGAGTCTGGTGCTCCTCGATCGGCTTGAGGTCGAGCCCCTTGATCGGCTTGAGCGGGGTGCGCTCCTGCCGTCCGGGCTCTTCCTGGCCGCCGCTGCGCCAATGAATCTCCGCAGGCGACACGCCGTATTCGTGCTGCATCAGGCCGCGCATCCAGACCACCGCGGTGATCTGATACTCGGGCAGCCCGATGCGCTTGCCTCTGAGGTCGGCCGGACTGCGGATGCCGGCATCGGCGCGAATGTAAATCCCGGAATGCCGGAAAATCCGCGAGACAAAGGCCGGGATGCCGATATAGGCGGAATTGCCCGCCGCCACCGTCCGGATGAAGCTCGAGAACGAGAGCTCGCAGACGTCGAATTCCTGATACCGGAAGGCGCGGAAAAAAATCTCCTCCGGATAGAGCGGAAGATAGGTGACGGCGCAGCCTTCAACCTTGACCCGGCCGTCCCGGATCGCACCCGTGCGGTCATAATTGCCGCACGCAATCGTAATCGGCACCTCGACCATTAGGCCTCCTGGCAACGTGCTGGCGGGGGAAGACTTCGCGCAGGGCGAGTTGGCCGGAAGATACTTCCTGCGCGTTCGCCTGTGAAGGCAATCTGTAGGGTGGGCAACGCGGTCGGCACCGCAGAACCACAACGCACCGCATGCGCGCGCGTTGCCCGCGCGGTCGGGTCCGGCGGCGTCACGCGTGGGCAAAATTGCGCGCGGCCTCGCGTCATCACAATCGCCGTCCCCGGCAATTTTGCCCACCCTGCAGCACGCGCATCAGCTTGTTGCTGGGCCATTTGGGGGATACTTTCCCGGGCAGCAGGGAGAAGCAACCATGATGTCGACCGTGATCGGCGGTGCGATGCTGCCCCATGCGCCGCAGTTCTTCACGATGCCGGACACCGAGGACAAGACCAATGTCGAGCACGTGAGGACGGTCGCGGCCGAGATCGGCCGGCGGCTGCGGGCGCTTGACCCGGACCTCTGGATCATCTTCTCCAACGATCATGCCGAGCAGTTCTTCCATCAGGCGGCGCCTCCCTTCACCATCCATGTCGGCGGCGAGGCTACCGGAGAATTCGCCGGGCGCAAGTTTCGCTGGAAGATTCCAAGCGAGATCAGCTTCGAGCTGGTGCGGGCGCTCTATCGGCAGAATTTCGATCCGGCCTTCACCAGCACCGCCAAGATCGATTACGCGATCGGCATCCCGTTGACCCATATCGGCCATACCGACCCGGTGCTGCCGATCTATGTCAACGCCTATCTGCCGCCGCAGCCGACCATGGAACGCTGCTATTCGTTCGGCCAGGCGGTCGCCCGCACCGTCACCGCGATGGGCCTCAAGACCGTCATCCTGTCGAGCGGCGGCATGTCGCATTTCCCCGGCACCGAGCGCTACGCCAATCCGGAGCTCGGCTGGGACAAGCGCGCGCTGGAAAAGCTCGCCGCCGGAAATCTGAAGTCGCTGATCGGCTACGACGAGACGGAGCTGGACGAGACCGGAAACATCGAGCTGCGCTGCTGGGCCTGCGCCGCCGGCGCGCTGGGCGAGCGGGTGCCCGACATCGTGTCCATGGATCCGAGCTGGCACCACAACTATGCTTCGCTGGCCTGGATCGATGCCGCGCCCGGCGCCCAGGCCCCGCACTATCCCTCGATCAAGCCGGAACTGGTCGCGCTCACGTCGGCGCTGCACGGGCTTGCCCATGACGCGGAGCGGCGCGCCCAATACCTTGCCGACGCGGGCGCCTACGCGGACCAGTTCGCGCTCGCGCCGGACCAGCGCGAGGCGCTGATCAAGCTCGACATGCCGGCGATCGTGAGGATGGGCACGCATCCGCTGGTGCCGTTCCTGGCGCAAATGCAGATCCAGCGCTTGCGCGCCCGCTGACGCAGATCGCCGCGGGCATGATCACCGGAGGCGAGCTGAAGGATTAGCGGTTACACTCCAGCGATATCAATGACTTATCCGGGGTCCATGCCTTTCTGCTTCATCACCGACACAGCCGCTTCCGAGGCGAGGAACCCGGCCAAAGCCTTGGCGCCCTCGGGGTCCTTGGCGGTGACCGGGACGCCCGCCGCATAGACGATGATCTTCTGCAAATCGCCGGGCAGCGGACCCACAAGATCGATGCCCGGAACAGGAAGCAGCTCGGCCACTTGCTGCACGCCGATCTCGGCTTCGCCGGCCGCCACCGCCGCGCCGACCGGCTTGCCTTGGACGATGATGGTCTTGGGCTTCAAAATGTCGACCAGGCCAAGGCGCGCAATCACAGTCGTGAAATGCTGGCCGCTCGCACCCTGGCTGTAGGCCACGGATTTCGCCGCGACGAGCGCCGCCTTGAACGCGTCGGCCGAGCCGATCTCCGGCTTCGGCGCGCCGGCCCGCACCGCGACGCCCACGCGCGAGAGCATGACCCTGGAGCTGCCGCCGGCGGCGATCCTGCCGTCCCTGACGAGAGCGCCGATCACGTCCTCATCGGCGATGAGAAGGTCGATGCTGGCGCCTTCCTTGAGCTGGCTGACGGTCTGGGGCGCGCCCTGGAACTTGATCGTGACCTTGTGTCCGCTCGCGCGCTCGAAAATCGGAACGAGCGCGCCCATGACTTCCGGCATGGGGCCGGGAGTGCTGACGACGTTGATCTCAGCCGCCATCGCGGCGCTTCCCGCGATCAGTGCGCTCAGGCAGCCTGCCGCCGCCCAAGCGACGATTTTCGACCCCGTGCTCATGCTCATGTTCTCCTCCTGGAATTGTCCTCAAGACCTGCTCAAGACTTCGCCGGCTCCACGTAGGTCTTGCGCAGCAGCGGCGCGGCCTCCGGCGAGATCATGAACCCGATCATCGCGCGCGCGGCATCCGGCTCTTTCGATACCGCGACGAGAGCGACGCTCGACGGGCAAGGCTTGTTCAGAAAGCCGGGCGGCGCCCCGACATAATCGGTCCCAGGTGCTCCCACCATGATGTTGGTTTGCTGAATGCCGATCTCGAAGTCGCCTTTCGCCAGATATTCAACCACCGGGCCGCCGTTGGTGAGCACCGTCTTTCCCTTCAGCTGCCCGGTGAGGCCGAGCTTCTCGATCCCCTCTGCCGCATTGGTGCCGCTGCAGCCGCGCGAATAGCCGATCGACTTCGCGGCCAGCAATGCGGCCTTGTAAGCCTCCACCGTGCTGATGTCCGGTTTGGGCGCGCCGGCGCGCACCGAGACGCCGAGGCCGGCAAGCGCAAACGGCGTCGCGGTGCCGGCCACCACCTTGCCCTTCTTGACCAGATCGTCGATCTGGTCGGGACTGCCCGCGATCAGATCGACGGGTCCATTGGAAAGCCTCTGGTCCAGAGCCGCGCCCGCCTCCTGCACGACCGTCACCTTGTGCCCGCTCATGCGCGCGAATGCCGCGGCAAGCTCCTTCACCCCGGGCGTCGTACCCTGGCCGCTCACCACGACGAGCTCGGCAGCTTGGGCGGCTCCCGGCGGCATCGCTCCGGCGAATTCCCACAGCATTCCTAGAATGCACGCGGCGGCGAATGTCGGACGCGCTCCCATGCCTTCCTCCCTTGGCGCACCATGTGCTGGTTCTTTTCGGCCGGATCGAGCGGCCTGCTGCCGGACGGCCCGGAGCTTATGCGGTCTTGCCGCCATGGACCAGTGGTCGGCCCGCCATCAGCGGCGCCGCCGCGCGGGCTGATGCCGACTTGTCCCGGCCTTGAGCCGGGACCGTTCAACACTCCGGGCTTGGAACGGTCCCGGCTCGAGGCCGGGACACGGTTTGCGCTGCGCCGCGAGGCGACGGTCAGCGGCCGGTGGTGTCGAGCGGTATGACCGAAGCCACCGCATGCGGCGTTCCCCGCTGGATCGAGACGGAAGAGTGAGGTAAGAGCGACCTGGATGGTCGCGCGGCATTTTGTGGCGGAGGCGCCAGATGAAAATCCACTGTTGCTCGATTGGAGTTCTGTCCTGTGCGATCACCGTATGGTCGCTCGGCCTGGCGCCGGGGGCGCGGGCGCAGCAGCCCCAATCGATCTTTCTCGAGGGCGACATGGTGCGCGGCAATACCGGGAAGGGCCAGACCGGCGCGACCTGCGTTCTCAGCAGCCAGTTCAAGCGCGACGAGAACGCGGTCTTCCGCGTGCGCGTGCGCGACATCTTCGGCCAGCCGCTCGATGACCAGGGCCTCCAAGGCGTCATGATCGAGTTGTCGGACGGCCAAAAGCTGCCCATGCGCTACGGCGGCCATCCCCCGCGCGGCAGCATCGATTATTTCTGGTCGGCGGGCTGGCTCATACCGGCCGACTACCCCACCGGAACCTTGTACTACAAGGTGGTCGCCACGGATCTGCAGGGCAGGACGCAAACCTGGCAATCGTTCCAGGATCCGCGGTCGCAGATCGTGATCATTCCGGGCGGCGTCGAATATTCCGGCACGCCGCAAGCGCCGCGATAAGCGCGCTGCCCCTCGGGCCGGGGTCGACCTCGGCCGAGTGCAGGGCCAGGAGCAGGTTCGGCGCGCCCGAATGGCCGCGCACCGCGTCCGCAGGCCGGGCGAGCAGGTCGCGCGCCAGCAGCGCAAAGCTGCTTATTTGGTCATGTTCGGGGTCGGCAGCGGTGCAAACCTCTCATTGGCGCACCCGTCGATGATCAGCGCCAGCCGGTAATCGACAACATCGTTGTTCTGGATGAGCAACGCGTAGACTCGCGGATCGGCCTCGGCATCGCTCCGCAAGCAAACAATCCAATCCCCCAATGCGCTGACCGGAGCCTTGCGGACCGGCGAGACCCGCGGATAGCCGGTGAGCTTGGCGCTCTGGAAGGTACTCTGAATTTTTGCCGCGAGCGGCGCCATGTCGGGAACGTTTGCGGCATCGAGCGGCGCCAGCTGTGCCGAATCGACGCCGAGCGCGCAGCCTGCCAGCACCGAGCCCGCCAGCATCAAGGCGGCAATGGCGGGGAATAAGCGCCTCACCGCCTTCAGCCTTCGCTGCCTGCGCCCGGCAACGATCGATGAAACGGTCGGTGGGTCGACCATTCGGTCCCCTCATGGTGCCGCCGGAAGCATACATCCAATCACATCCGCGGGAGAGTTCAGAGTGGGATTCGGCCCGCAAGAGCGCGGTTGCATCATTGTGGCCATTCCGGTGGCGCCGGCCCGAACAATGCCCTGCAATCTAACGCAAATCGTCACGCTTTCGCCCCAGCGCTCGCGTGCTCTCAAGCGGGGGATTCCAGGGGCAGAAGCGACATTCGGCAATGATAGCAGGACGGCGACCGCTCCCATCCGCCCGCGGCATCATCGCTGCAGGCCTGCTCGCCGGCGGATTTTTGCTGCAGCCCGCGCAGGTCCCGGCGCGGGCGCAATCGATCGCGCCATCCACCGTGCAATCCGCCATCAGGGTGGAGGGCAATCAACGGATCGAGGCCGATTCGATCCGCACGTATTTCCATGCCGGGAACGGCGGGCACCTCGAAGCCGCCGACCTCGATGCCGCGCTCAAAGCGCTATATGCCACCGGGCTATTCGCCGACGTGCGCATCCGCCGGTCCGGCGATCAGCTGATCGTCACCGTGGTCGAGAATCCGACGCTGGGCCGGGTCGCCCTCGAAGGGAACAAGAAGCTCAAGGACGAGCAATTCAAGGCGGCGATCCAATCCAAGAGCGGCGGCCCGCTGTGGCGGCCGATCGTGCAGGAGGACGTCGCCCGCATGGTCGAGATCTACCATCGCAGCGGTTACTTCGAAGCGCGTGTCGAACCCAAGATCATCGAGCGCTCGCGGACGCGCGCCGATCTCGTGTTCGAGGTCCAGGAGGGCGGCAAGACCGGCGTCAAGAAAATCCAGTTTGTCGGCAACCACGCCTATTCGGCCGATCAGCTCAAGGGCGCGATCAAGACCGGCGCGACCAATCTCTTGAGCTTTCTCCTGAACAACGATCTCTACGATCCTGACCGCGTCGAAGCGGATCGCGATCTCCTGCGCCGCTACTACTTGAAGCACGGCTATGCCGACATACGCGTCGTGGCGGCGGTGGCGGAGTATGATCCTGGCCAAAAGGGCTTCGTGATCACGTTCCGGATCGAGGAAGGCGGCCAATACCGGATCGGCACGGTCGATCTTGAATCCGGCCTGCGCGGCCTGGATCCGGCGATCTTGCGCGCGCGGCTGCGGCCGCAGGCCGGCGAGATCTACGATGCCGAGGCGGTGCAACAGACGATCGAGGCGCTTTCGCTCGAGGCCGCCCGGCACGGCTATCCGTTCGTCGTGGTGCAACCGCGCGACGATCGCGATCCCGCCGGCCACGTCGTCCATCTGGTCTACGCGGTCGAGCAAGGCGCGCGCCGCTACATCGAGCGCATCGACATCCACGGCAACAGCAAGACTCACGACGGCGTCATCCGGCGGGAATTCGACATCGCGGAAGGCGACGCCTACAACCGGGCCCTGATCGCACGCGCCGAGCGGCGGCTGAAAAATCTCGGATACTTCAAGACCGTCAAGATCACCGACGCGCCCGGCTCGGCAGCGGACCGGATCGTCGTCAATGTCGAGGTGGAGGAACAGCCGACCGGCGATTTCTCGATCATGGCGGGGTATTCGCCGGCCGACGGGGTGATCGGCGAAGTGTCGATCGGAGAACGCAACCTGATGGGACGCGGCGATGCGGTCGGCGCCTCGGTGACCTATGGGCAATATACCAAGGGCTTCAATCTCTCGTTCTCGGAGCCGCGCGTCAACGGCAGCGGGCTTACGGTCGGCGCCGACATCTACGGCAAGCAGAGCCTGGCCAGCAACTATCAATCCTATGGCAGCACGACCTATGGGACCACCTTCCGGCTGGGCACGGCGCTGACTGACGACCTGGGCGTACAGTGGCACTATTCGATCTACAACCAAAGCACCTCGCTCAGCCCCGCCCTGATGGACTGCTCGCCCGGCAACCCGCCGCCGGGCTGCTACGCCAACGGAGAGGCATCGCTTCCGGTCAAGCAGGCCGTGCTCGCCGGGCCGGCCTGGGTCTCCGCCGTCGGCTCGACGGTCAACTACAGCACGCTCGACAACGCCAGGAGCCCGACCACCGGGGTCAAGTCAGTCCTCAACCAGGATCTGGCGGGCCTGGGCGGCGACGTGAAGTTCCTGCGCACCAGCGAAGATTTCCGCGCCTACAACCCGATCGCCGGCGACGTGGTCGGAATGGTGCGCGCCCAGGGCGGCTATGTCACGCCGTGGGGCGGCCAGCAGCTGCGGCTGGCGGACGGTTTTTTCGGCGGGCCGCAGCTCGTGCGCGGATTTGCCCCGAACGGTTTTGGACCGCGCGACCTCACGCCGGGCACCACCATGGACAATGTGGGCGGCCGCCAATACTGGGCGACCAGCGCCGAGCTGCAGGCTCCGGTGCCGATAGTGCCTTCCGGCAGCGGGCTCAAGGTTGGTGTGTTTGCGGACGCCGGCAGCGTCTGGGGCTACCGCGGCCCGAGCACGCTCGGCTCGGGGCCCGCGCTGTCGCATTCACTGCAGCAATCCCTGCAAGTGGCGGATGCCAATGTCATGCGTTCATCGCTGGGCGCCGGCCTGATCTGGGACTCCCCGTTCGGGCCCATCCGCGCCGACTACGCGATACCGGTGAGCAAGGCGAGCTACGACGTCACCCAGCACTTCCGGTTCAGCGCCGGCGGGTTTTGATCGAAAAAGTCCGATAACTAGCGTTATTGAGGCTAAAGCGGCGGACGGGACAACGGCAGGGGCAACGTTCTAGAGTCCCACCGGCGCGTTAATCGCGGCCCGGGGCTCAACGGTGGCTTACGCTACGTCGGGAGGGGACCAGCTAAGAGGCAGAGATGTCGAAGATCATTCTTTCCGTCGTCATGATCCTCGCGGTCACTTCGGCCGCTTCCGCGCGTTGCAGAGCTGTTCCGGCAGGGCCTCAGGACTACGTTGACGAGAACGACTGCGCCCGCAGCATTTACAGCGACTGGCCTAACCTCCAGCGCGCCGAGGTATCCGGCCAAAATAATCAGCGCCGATCGCACAAGCACCGCAGTCGCTGAAGCGCGGGCGTTAGAGGAGAGCCCTTGTCACGCGGCACGGTCGTCGAGCGGCAGATCGGACGAGCGGTGCAAGCCGTGTTGGGAACGCCCCGCAAAGCGGTGCCGATGAGGCCGCCAAGCTGATCCGGCGGATCGAACGCGGGCTCCCGAAACCGCCCGGCCGCGGCGTCCGTGCGGCGCGGGGTGAAGCGCAGGCGGGCCTGATCAGCCAAGACGAGATTTGCCGGTGTGGTCGGATTTTTCGCCCAGAGACGCGCTATCGTCGATCATATCCATAGGCTCGTGCCGCCGGACTGATCGCCTCACCGCGCCAATCTGATCGCACGTGCCAAACGCCATCCCGCGATTGGACAAAACCATATGCCCAGGCGACGGCGGGATTGCCAAAAATTTCGGAGTGACGAACCGGATTAACTCCGTCCAGGTTGCCGGGCTTCACAAATCCACCATGGTCATCGTGGTGGCTCTGATCCGACGCAGGCGCAGAAGCGGCGTCGAGAACGCTCAGAGCAGCAGCAAGGGAAAGCGTGACGAAAGGTTTGTTTATGATCATGGTAATTTACTGTTTGTTGGAGGGGCGGTTGTGCTAGGTTTGTGTAGATGGTTTCGACATAGGCAACAACGCCGGCCGAGAAATGCCCAGCCGCCCGTCGATGCCGATCGCGGCCTGATGAAACGGCGATCCGCGACCGTGCCCGAAAGTTGTCTGCGCCAAATGCGGAACGATAGGCGCCGACGTGCGGCCGAATTGGAACGAACGCCCGCAGCCGGAGAGCCTGACCGGCGTGCCGTGGCGCTGAACGGCCCTCGCCTCGGCAATCCCCGAGCATTGTGCTGAGGCCGCCAACTGAGACGGCCTAACCGGGAGGAAAAGTGATGGACTGGTTTAACGGGAAAACATCTATAGCCGGCATTCAAATTCCCAATTGGGCGATCGTTTTGGGTGCTGCCGTCATTATAATTTTGCTCATCACATCCATGCGCTGAGCAAGTCCGGTTTGGAAACGGGCGCGCTTGATTGCTCAATTCCGCCGCTGGGCCATCAGCCGGTTGCGCTGATTCGCCGGAACCTTGAACTCCTCGATCGCGCCCCTGATCGCCGCTTTTTCGTCGGGCTGGTCATAGACGATGCCGACGAATTGGGCCGGTGTTCCGCGAATGTGATAGATCGCCCAAGAGGCGCGATCGGAAGGACTAGGTCGAGCTCTTTCGCGAAACCCACGGCTCGCGTGGCAACTGAAATTCAGCCGGTGGGTTACGGCACAAAAGCGCCTAACCACACCCTACGGCTCCCCTACGTGTGATGGCGGGACGTACTTGCTGAAGCCTGCCGAGGATGGGGACCTTGCGCCCGGGCTGTCTCGACCTGGCGAGAGCCGCCGCACGAATCCTTATGTAGATGATGCGGGCGCATACATCGGTTCGACGGCTCCGACCCGGTTCGCGCCGTCCGGGCGAGACCATTCATCTTGCCAAACCGTCGGCGCGCGATGTTGCCGTCTGCCGCCGTCACGTCGGCATGCGTCGGTGCCACGGGTTCGGTTGCGTCCGCGCTTGCGGCCTTGGCCACGCTCTCCCGGCTCTGGATCAGCGAGTTGCCGGCTTCAAACATGCTGTCAAGGTCGATGGGCCCATTCGCCGTAACGGTATCGCGCAGCGGATTTTGCCGCAAAACGATTTTGATCCGCGTCGGCTGGCAGTGATTCCATTCCACCCGGTTCTCAAAACCGTAAGGACAGGTCACGCCGTGCCTGGCGGCGATCTCGTACCAAAGCCTCGCGTCGGCAGAGCCGGGTCCGCCGATGCCGGACATGTCGACCGCCAGACCATAGGTATGAAGCGAATTGAATTTGTCGGAAAAACCTCCGACCCCGAAGGCTGGAGGCCGATAAGCGGAGAAGATCCCGACCGACGGCAGGCCGCCCTGTCTCGCTTCGTGAATCGCGGCCGCAAGCCGGCGAACGAATTCGGGATGAAGACGCCCGATCGCCAGCTCCGGCCCCTGCCGCACCATGGTCGAGCCAAGCGTCGCAGTATCGATCAAATATTTCCGATCCGCGCTCAACATTTCCATGTCGGACGCGCAGGCGACGTTGGTCTCGGCCACCTGATCGGCCTCGTAGACCACAATGTTCTCAGGGTCGCAGCTCGAAGCAGATTCCCCGGTGCTAAACGCGGATGGCGGCCTTGGATCAGAACTCGCGAAATCTCCGGTGAAGAAAAAAGCGCACAGCAGCGCTACGGCAAGCCGCGGCTTGAACGCCGCGACAGCGGCTCGACATTTCTGCATGCAGTTCCTGTGATATTGCAGCGACCCCGCGCGCGATTAGCCGGGCCCCGATGTCGTTTTTGTGGCTGCAATCCGTCGCTCGGTTGACATTGCAACGCTCGCGCACTCCGACTGGCGCGGCATCAAATCGCAGGAAAATTCCGTGGTTTTCTAGGCGCGCTGTCGCGCCTCAGGCATCTTGTCGGCCATTCGAACCGCGCGGTCGCTCAGCTGCCTGGGGTCGCGCTCCCCGTTATTCCAGGCTTCAACAATCGCTCCCGACAGAGCCGCGCCCACCCTCTCGTCGGTCCAAATTATCGAAGCGCCACCCCGCTCCTGAAGGACTGCAACCGCCATGTCGAAAGCTTCGCAGAGGTCGGCGGTCTCCGGTGGAGAGAACGTGTATTCCGGGTGCGACAGGAGGTACTGCAACATGGTCGAGCCCATCGAGGTGTGGAAGCAAACGTCAACCAGCGCGGGCAGGATTTGTTCCCGGATCGGGGCTAGCGGTGGCGGGCCGCGGAGCGATCCCGCCGCTTGAACGGCACAACATCGGCCGGCGTGGGCGGCAAGCGGGACGGCGCCGGCATATTGTTACCCTTCAGCTCTGCTGCCAGCGCGGCGATATCCGCCACGGAAACGATGATACGAAGCTCGTCCGCCATTTCCTGGAGCTTGGCGGACACCGCGGGATCCTTACCATCGCGGGACAGACGCGAGAGGACATCGACATGGTGACGCAGGTATTCGGATGTCAGCATATTGGTCTCCGTGGAACCCGCACTATCAATCAATTCATATGGCATTCGGTTCCACCGCAATGTCCGGCTGGCGTGGTGCGGCCGATCTCGACGCGGCGTATTTAGATGCGCCGCAGCGGAATCGACATTGCGAGCAGAGCGCCCGCGCCGGCAAATCCGGCAATAACCAGAAAGGCGGCCCGAAACGCTTCCGCGATCTCGGCCTGCACGACCGCCTGCCGGGCCGGGGTAAGCGAGGACAGGACGCTCGCACCCTGCTCCATCATGGCCCCGAACAGCGCCGCGGTCTCCCGGTCGGTCGCCGCCAGCATCGCGAACAACACCGAGGCCACCGCCGCGGTGCCGAAGGCGGCCCCGATCGAGCGCGAGAACTGGACCGAGGCCGCGGCCTCTCCCAGCATCCGCGGGCCGGAGGCAGACTGAACCGTCACCTGAACGACGCCCATGACGGTCCCCATGCAAAGACCATTCCAGAGAAAGACCCACGCCAGTTGCGCGATCCTGATATGCGGCGCCGCCAGCGCCAGCAAAAGCAGATTCAATGTGACCAGGATCAATCCGTAGGACGGAAAGATCGCGGTTCGCCCCGACATGGTGACCATGCGACCGGTCAGCATCGAGCCTATTCCAATCCCGATCATCAACGGCAGCAGCAACAGGCCGGTCTGCGACGGCGAAATTCCGCGGACCACGATCAGATAGATCGGCAGGAAGGTGATGAGCGAGACGAGCGCGGCGCCGTGGCACGCCGCCAGCGCATCGGTGCGCCAGATTGTCGCCTGCCGTAGCAGTGAAATCGGCAGCAGCGGGGACGATGTTGTCTGCTCGCGACGTATCAGCAGCACCAGCGCCAGAATAGCGAGCGCCACCAGGCCGAGAACGGTCGGCAGCACGGACGGGTCCAGTTGCTGCGCCCGCTCCAGCGCCAGAATGAGCGACGCCACCAGGCCTGCGAACAGCACGATGCCCCAGACATCGACCTGCCAGCGCCCGATGGGGTGCGGATGCGACGGGAGCCGGAGCGTGAGCGCTGCGGCAATCAGGCCGAGCGGCAGGTTGATCAGGAAGATCGACCGCCAGCCCAGATGCTCGGCCAGGAAGCCGCCCGCCACCGGCCCGAAGGCATTGGCGGAAATTCCGACGGCGGCGAGGTAACCCTGGTAGCGCGCCCGCTCCCGTGGCGGAATGGCCTCTCCGACCAGCGCTTGCGACAACGTCATCAGGCCGCCGCCGCCGAGTCCCTGCAGCACCCGCGCGGCCGTAAGCGCCTCGATGCTGGTACAAAGCGCGCACAGCAGCGAAGCGGCGATGAAGACGCAGAGTCCGACGATCATCAGGCGGCGGCGGCCGTATTCGTCGCCCAGCCGGCCATAGACTGGCGCCGCCACCGTCGAGGCGATCAAGTAGGACACCACGATCCAGGATGCCCGTTCCACCTCGCCGGTCGATGCGGCGATCGCCGGCAGCGCGGTTGCCACGATGGTCTGGTCGACGGCCGCCAGAAACATCGGCAGCATGATGGACGGAAAAATGCGAAAGAATGAAACCTGATCAGCGCTCACGGGTCACACAATGTTCTCACTCCCACCCGACCCGGTGAGCGAGCTTTGCATTCAATGCGCCAACAGTACCGGCACTGTCGCGTGGGTGAGAATGTGTTGCGTGGTCCCGCCGAAAATCATTTGCCGCAACCGGCTTTGGGTGTAAGCGCCCTTGACGATGAGATCACTACCGAGCGCCTCGGCCTGTGCCAATATGACCTCCCCGGCCCGGCGCTGGCCGAGCGCAACGGTCATCGTTTCGGCGCGCACGCCGTTCCTCAGCAGGTTGCGCGCCATCTGCTCGCCTGTCGGTCCCGGCACGGTGGCGCCATCCACCGTGCATATGACCACGCGAGCGGCTTTTCGCAACAACGGCATTGCAAATGCCGTCGCCCGGGCCTGCTCCGTGCTGCAATTCCATGCAATCAATATCTTGTCGCCGATGTCACGCGGCGGCGCCGGGGGCGCCAACAGCACCGGGCGGCCGCTTTCGAACAAGGCGGATTCCAAGGTCGCCATGCGCGGACCTTGCCGGCTTTTTGCCGGCCGGCCCAACACGATGAGGTCGAAGACGCGGCCATAGTTGCCGACAAAGTCCTCCCCGCCCGGGGCGCCATCGAACCATGCACAGGAAAGCCCGGCCCCGGCGCCGGCGCCATCCGCATTCGGCACTCCCTTACCCCGCATGAAGGATTCGAAAATGCCGCGCGCCTCCTTGATGATCTCCAGGTCGTTCTCCCGCAGGCTGACCACGGTCAGGCTGTTGACCGGATCCATGGTCACCACGTTGCCGATAGCCGGCCGCAAAGCGAAGCCCTCGATGTGAGCAGCGAACTTGCCGCCCACCAGCAGCGCCGTTTCCAGGACGGATTGGATGGAAGCGTGGGGCTCGACAGGAACCAGAACGGTCTTCATGGGGCGGTCGCCTATTTTGTGCGCGACTTGCCCATACGATAGCACCGGAACCAAAAATTCAAGCTGCGCTTCAACTCCGCTCCCGGCGCGGCATGCAGGGCTCGGCAAAACTCCCGCTGATCCGGACCTTCGGCGGGACACAAGCATCATCGCGATGGTGTTGGCGGCCGACGCGACGCACGGGAGTCCGCGGTTCCCGGATACGGGGCCCGATACCTGATGATGGCAAGGCCCGCGTCACGTCGGCCGGAGCCGAAGCTCTGCCAAGGTTCAAATTGCGCTCAGCCTTTGATTCGCCCTGACGACTCCAACATTTCCACCGCTATACATTTTCGTAACCAATCGATGAAGCCTTGCCCAGCTCCAGATCTGGACCTACCTCGATCGCGCGCTTGCAGCACGGCGCCTTCCACGCACGGCTGCTCGCGTCGCATCTGGAGTCCGGAGCCTGATCGATGATTCGTTTCCTGCTGCCTGTCGCTCTCATCTCGCTCACTTGGTTGCATGTCCCTGCCCGGGCCGACGTGAAAGGTATCGCCTTGGTTCGGATCGACAATCCCAAGCGCGGATCGATCCCCAACATCATCGCTGGCTACGGCATCGTGATGTCGGACAATACGCTCACCAGGAGCTTCCAGCGAGACGGGCAGGTCTCGAACATCATGGCCGAGGTCGGCGATCAATTCAAAAAGGGAGATCCGCTGCTGGAGTTCGGCGCCGCGCCCGCAGCGGTCGTCGCCTATGAGCAGGCAAAGACGGCGCTGCGTCTCGCGCAGGGAACGCTGGCACGCACGAAGCAATTGTTCGAGCAAAAACTGGCCACGCGGGATCAGCTCGACATCGCCGAGAAGGCTGCATCGGACGCGCAGCTGACCAAAGAGATGTATGAGAAGCAGGGCGCCACCACGAGCGAAATTCTTGCCGCTCCCTTCGATGGCGTCGTGACGGCAATCTCCGTATCCAAGGGCGACCGGGTCGCGGCGGGTACCGCGCTGATGACGCTGGCGGAAACCGACAAGCTCAGGCTGAGCATCGGGATCGAGCCCGCGCAGATCGACCGGATTAAAGTCGGCCTTGCGGTGAATCTTGAATCGCTCTTGCCAGGCAGCCGGCCGATCGAGACCAGGGTGAAAGGCGTCGGAGCCGCCATCGATCCCAAGACGAAGCTCGTGCCCGTAGCGGTCGAGCTCGCAGACAAAAGCGCGCTTCCGGGCGAGGGCTTCAAGGCGGAGATCCTCACCGGCAAGTTCGAAGGCTGGGTGATCTCGCGCGATTCGGTGCAAGTGGACAAGAAGGGAGCGTTCGTCTTCCAGATCGACGAGGAGCACGCCAAGAGGGTCGACGTCAATGTTCTCGGGTCGGCCGGCGATACCAGCGTCATCGAGGGCGATATCGACCCGCAGAAGAAGCTCGTCCTGTTCGGAGGTTATCAGATCGCGGACGGCGACGCCGTGCGAACCGAGCTGGCTCCTGCGGTTGCGGCAGCGGAAAAGGACGAAGGTGCCGATCAGGTTGAGGGCAAAGCAACGGAATAATGCCGAACGCGAACTTTAGGGGCCCATCCCGGCAATGGCGCAAGCCAAGGCATGCCGTCCGGGTCCCGAGCGGCCGATTAAAATCTCTCGACCCATTGCGCCGGCGGAATTGATTCCACGAACCTCGCCTCGCGCGGGTTCCATCGGTGCTCGGCGCGGCAATATGGGCAGTATGCAGTGCACGAAGCTGCCGTCAGCATCCTGAAAGTCGCTTCATCCAATTGAATACCCGTTGAAAACTCCCGCCGGGTGCGCGGGCACGAAATAAGCAGAACGCCCATGCTTGGGAAATCCTTTACCGGCAACTCATCCCTTACCAGCGACTTATGGGCGCTTGCCGGCGCCTGGCGAGGACCAGAAGCACTATCATCACGAACAAAAGGGCGGCGACCCCCATGGTATGCGGGAATGCCAGCCAAAGAACCAAAGCGACCAACAAGGCTGTAGGCGCGATCGCCCACAGCAGAACCACGCCTGCGACACCCGCCATCAGAAGGAGAAGCGGAACGGCTATCAGCGCGAAGGCTGCAAGCATGATTGCAAACATCAGTTCCACCAGGATCATGGTAAGCTCCGAACGCGCCCCTCAGAAATATGGGATTTAAGCCGGCCACGGACAAGAGTCCGCGGCCCCTGCCCGCAAGGACGTTTTGCCGTCGGCGGTAGTCCCGGGCGACGGCGGGGACCGGGCGGCATCACCCGCCGATGGCGCCAAGTCAGATTTCGACGCGGTGGCCGATCTCGACGAAATTCTGCGAGGGGATTTTGAAGAGATCAACCGCGTGGACGGAATTGCGAAACATGAAGGCAAACAGCTGCAGCCGCCAGCGCAGGAGCTTCGGTCCTTTCTTGCCGCATACCACCTCGTCCGCGGCACCGAAATAGATCGCGTTGTCCGGATCGATTGGTTCACACACGCTCTTGGCCTGTCGCAGCGCGGCCGGCAGGTCGGGGATTTCGACGAATCCGTAACGGACCGTCAAATGCCAGAAATCATCGGAAAGCCGGACGACCTCCAACCTGTTCTCGCGGCGAACGCGGGGGACCGGCTCGAACCGGACCGTCAACGCAACAACCGTTTGATGAATTGCGCCGATGTGCGCGACGTAGGCGACGATCAGCGGCGAAATCGCATGATCGAGCCGGGTCAGGAAAATAGCCGTGCCGGGGACGCGCGGTATCTTCTGGTCGCGCAGCTGCCTGAAGAAGTCCTCCGGCGCCTGGGCGGCGCGCGCCACCTCGCGATGAAGCGCGTCGATTCCGAAGCGCCAGGTGGTCATGACGATAAAGATGAGGGTTGCGAATGCCAGTGGAATCCAGCCGCCCTGCCGGATCTTCAGAAGGTTGGCGGAGAAGAATGCGAAATCGACGATGAGGAAGGCGCCGCTTACCGCAATCGCGCCGGCGGCCGGCCATCGCCAGCGGTCGCGCATGACCTTGTACAGCAGGGCCGTCGTCAGCAGCATGGTGGTCGATACGGCAGTGCCGTAAGCGCCCGCCAGGCGATCGGAGCTGCCGAACCCGACGGTCAGGCCGAGCGTGAGGAGCATCATCGTCCAGTTCACGAACGGCACATAGATTTGTCCGTACTCTTCCGCCGAGGTCTGCTGAATGCGCACGCCCGGAAACCAGCCGAGCTGCATGGCTTGCCTGGTGAGCGAGAACGATCCCGTGATGATGGCTTGGCTCGCGATGATGGTCGCGACGGTCGCGAGAGCGACCAGCGGCAGGACCGCCCAGTCGGCGGCGAGAGCAAAGAAGGGGCTGCCCTTCATGGCGGGATTGTCGAGAAACATCGCGGTTTGGCCGGCATAGTTCAGCAGCAGGGCGGGAAGCACGATGCCGTACCAGACCGCGCGGATCGGATTGCGTCCGATATGACCCATATCGGCGTAGAGCGCCTCGGCGCCCGTGATCGCCAGGAACACGGCGCCCAGGACCGCGAAGCCGCGCCAGCCGCCGGCAACCAGAAAGCCGATCGCATGGCGTGGATCGGCCGCCGCCAGCACCGCGGGATGGCGCGCAATCCCGGCGACGCCCAGCAGCGCGATAGTGATGAACCACAGCAGCATGATCGGTCCGAAGGCCTTGCCCACCACGGCGGTGCCCCGGCTCTGGATGCCGAACAATACCAGCAGGATCACCACCGCCAGCGGCACGACGTAAGGCTTGAAGACGTCGGTGCCGACATTGAGGCCTTCGAGCGCGCTCAGGACCGAGATCGCCGGGGTGATGATGCCGTCGCCGTAGATCAGCGCGGCACCGAACAGTCCCATGACCACGAAGACGCGCGTTGGTCGCGCCCAGCTCGCCCCGATCAACGACATGAGGGCCAGAATGCCGCCCTCGCCGTTATTGTCGGCGCGCATCACGAACAGGCAGTACTTGACCGAGATCGTGATGAGGAGGGCCCATAAGATCAGCGAGAGGCTGCCGAGCGCAGCCTCGGGAAGAAGCGGGCCTCCGACCGCCTGGGCGACCGTCTGCAGGGTGTAGAGCGGGCTGGTACCGATGTCGCCGTAGACGATCCCCAACGCCGTCAAGGCGGCTGCCGGCGTGATGTCCTGGGCAGCGCGCGGAGGCGCCGGTCCCGGCGGTGCAGCGCTCGTCATGTCAACCCTTTACGCCGCCGCCCCTTCCTTGGCGGCCAGCGGGGGCGCGGCCGGCGTCCGCTGCCGCACGACGCCGCCGAGCACCAGGATACAGCCGCTCGCCAGCAGCAGCGGCACGCCGAAGATCAGGAATATATCCTGCAGCGGCCATTTTTGATCGAGCAGGAAGCCGCCCAGAATCGGACCGATGATCGAGCCGTAGCGTGCAACCCCGTGCGCCCAATTCACGCCGGTACCGCGGATATCGGTCGGATAGAGCGAGGCCGCCAGCGCCGCATTGGTGAGCTGACAGCCGATATTGCAGAAGCCGGCGACCGCGATCATGGCCACCATCAGATAGATCGAGGTCCCGACCGAGCCGACCAGGCCCACGGCGACGCCCCCGACCACGAATGCGACCGGCAGCACGCGGAAGAAGCCGAAGCGGTCGGCCATGATCCCCATGCTGATCACTCCGACCATGCCGCCGAATTGGAAGCTGCTGGCGACGCGCAGCGCCTGGTCGTGAGGCAAGCCCGTCGTATCGACCAGCGTCGGCAGCCAGCTGTTGAGCAGATTGAGCACCGTCAAATTGAGGAAAAAGATCACCCATAGGATCAGCGTGATCGGCGTGCGGCTTTCGGTGAACAGCTGCAGCGGACGGAACTCGGCCTTTGGCCGCTCGTGAGCGTTGACGAACTGCACGTCGGGGGGAAATTCAAGCGCCGGATTGACCCGGCGCAGGATGCCGGCGATGCGGGCGCCGTTGCCCGGCCGCAGCGCCAGCAGGCGCACCGATTCCGGCAGCCAGACCCACATCGCCACCACCAGGAACAAGGGCGCGACGCCGCCGACCCAGAAGATCGAGGTCCAGCCGTAGAGCGGAATGAGCTGGGCGGCGAGCAGGCCGCCGCTGGCGGCGCCGATCGAATAGCCGCAGGTCGCGAGCGTCACCATGGTGGCGCGGATGCGGCGTGGAGCATTCTCGCTGCTGACCACGACCGCCATCGGGACCAGGCCGCCGAGGCCGAGGCAGGCGAGAAAGCGCAGAACCAGGAGCTCGCCCAGATCGCTTGCCTGCGTCACCGCGAGCGTGAGGACGGAAAACCAGATCACGGTGCCGAGCATCATCGGCCGGCGGCCGAAGCGGTCGGTCAGCGGGCCGGTCAGCAGCGCGCCGGTGGCCACGCCGATAATTCCGGCGGTGAACACCGGCGCCAGCGCGCCTTTGCTGAGATGCCACGCCTGCGTGAGCGCCGGCGCCACATAGGCGATGCCTTGATTGTCGATGCCGTCGAGAAACAGCATCAGGGCGCACAGCGCCACGATCCGGACATGGAACAGACCGGTCTTCTGCTCGTCCATGATGTCGGTGACATCGATGCCCGCCATGACGCTGGCCATCTGATCCTCCCGCCGAAACCGCTTTTTTGCAAAGCTTATCGGCTGGAGCGGCCCCGGTAAACCGCGGCTGCCGCGGGCGCAACGCCCATTTGCGCCGGCCGGACCATTCGCCGCGGTTCATTCCGCGGCCGAGGGCGCCCACCGCTGCGGCACGCTGGGTGCCGGCGTAAAGAAGATGAACATGTTGGCGGCCACGATGGTGAAGGCCAGGAAGTAGAAGGTGGCGATCAATCCATAATGGTCGGCCAGGACACCGCCGGTGATCGGCCCGATGGCGGCGCCGACTGCTTGCGTGCCGAACATGATGCCGATGCTGGTGCCGCTCATGCTGGGCGGCGTCGCGTCGAGAAGCCAGGCCTGCATGACCGAGCGGATCGCGAACAGAAAGAAACCCAGGAACGCGACCAGGAAGACGAACGCCGGCGAGCGGCCGGCAACCGCCATGAACAGCAGGATGACGCCGGAGGTCGCCATGCTGCTCATGATGATGCGCCGGCGGCCCATCGTGTCGGACAGATGCCCGGCGATCGGCGCCGCGGTAAATCCGGCCACCTGCATCCCGAACATGCAGCCGCCGATCAGGATCGAGGACAGGCCCATCTCGCGCGCCAGGAAAACGGGCAGGAAGGTGAGCAGCGTGCTCTGGGTCATGGCCCGGAAAGCGCCGCCCGCCGACAACATGAGCAGGGTTCGATTGGCGAGCAATTGCCGGAAATCGCGCAGCCGCTGCCCGGCGCCGGCCGGCTGCGACTTGCCGCCGCCGGCAGGCCCGACCGCCCCGCCGTGAAACGCCATCCGGCCGAGGCTCAGCAAAATGACGCAGGACATCATCACGCCCGGGATGACGTTGAGCACCATGACGTTGCGCCAGCTCAGGATGGACAGCATGGCGCCGACCACCAGCGGCGCCACCGCATCCCCGACATTGCCCCCCATCCCGTGGATCGAGACGACCAGCCCGCGCCGTTCGGGAAAGCGCCGCGCCAAGAGCGGGATGGCGGTCGGGTGCCAAAGGTTGTTGCCCATGCCAACCAGGGCCGCGCAGCCGAGCAGCATCCAATATTGGTGGCTGAACCCCATCAGCAGGTAGGGGGCGCCGACCCAGAACAGGGAGACCGCCATGAGCAGCCCCTTGCGGTCGACCGAATCGACCAGCATCCCGCCCGGCACATTGGAGAGCGCGCCCGCCGCCGACTGGACGGTCAGGATCGAGCCGATCTGCACATAGCTCAGGCCCAGCTCGTGCCCGATCAGCGGCAGCAGCAGGTAGAACGTCGCCGGATACCAGTGGGTCAGGGAATGGCCGATGGTGACCAGCCAGACCTCGCGAAACGAGGATTTGGCGCTTGGCGGCAAGGCGCTTGATGGCGAAGCATTCGGCGGCGAGGCATTCGGCGGCGAGGCAATGGCGAGCGTGCTCATCTTTCCTTTCTATTCCCGAAATCGATGTCCCGGTAAGGCGTTGCGTTGAAGGCCTGCGAACCCGGGTATCATAGCGCGTCCATGGTATCAAAATCCCCAATAGGTCTATATTCCCCTCTTCACTCAACCGACCTCGACGATGGTCTCGGGGAACCGGTGCAGGCGCTCGCCCGGCCCATTGCTGCCGATGAGGTAATTGTCGCAGACCCAGGACAGCATGCCCTTATGAATATAGGTGGGATGGACCACGATGTTCATGTCCTTCTCGATCGCCATGGACTCGTCGTGCCGGATGAGCGGGCGTTCCACCAGGTCGTAGCCTTGCCCATGGCAGTAGAGGCGGGTCTCTTGCGGCCGGCCGTTGCGGCGCATGAAATCGTTGAACCTTTCCCAGATCTCCTTGGCGGGCGTTCCAGGCTTGAGCAGGTCGAGGGTGATGCGGCGGGATTCGAGCGTGAAGTCGAGCTCGTCCTTCATCTGCTGCGGCGCCTTGCCGACCACGCAGTTGCGCCCGAGCTCGGTGTAGAAGCCGCCGGGACCGCTGTCCTCGACCAGCAGCGCCACATAGTCCCCGGCCTTGATGACCCGGTTCTGCATGTGCTTGGGGGCGAATTTCATCGGCGTGCCGAGCGGCGCGGAGGCGCAGAGATAAAGGCCCTGCTCGCTGCCATGGGTCTGGCTGTAGAATTGCGCGGCCGCGACCACGTCGCGGTCCCGCATCCCCGGCCTGATGGCGTCGAACGCCGCCTGCATGGCGCCATCCTGCATCCGCGCAGTGCGCACGATGAGCTCCATCTCCTCCTCGCTCTTGATCGCCTTGATCCGGTCCACCAGCTCGGAGGCGTCCACGAAGCGCGCGCCGGCGAAGCGTCGCTTGAGAAAATCACCCATGGCGAAGGACATCTGATAGGTGCCCAGGAGGCCGATCGTGCCGTTGGCGAACGGCTTGAGCGCGCTTGCCGCCAGCTCCGGATCGTAATCCTTGGTGTAGACGGCCGAGGCGTAGCTCGGCGTCGTCAATACGCGCTTGACGCCGCGGCGCACGCCGTCGCCCTCTCGGTTGAGCTCCTCGGCGCCGCCGAAGGGTCCCTGCATGACCACGGTCATGAGGTCGTCGCGCGGAAACACCACCGTGACCGGATAGCCGTTACCGGCCGGAATATCGGTGAAATACTTGACATAGCCGCCCATGTGATCGTTGTTGTTCTGCATCACCAGAACATCGATCCGGTCACGCTCCATGGCGGCGCGGACGGCCTTCCATCGGCGTTCCAGCTCGGCGGTGGAAATGGGCGTGTTCAGCCGTTCGCTGAGTTCAGGCATGTCCTCGATCGATCCCTTATTGGAGTGTTGACAGCTGCGGAATGCTGACGGCTCGAATTTTCCTTCATATCGTCCGGCCAGGCGCGCCGCAACGTGGCACGACCGCATAAAGGTGCAAGCATGTCGACCCAAGTACCGGTCAATGTACCGATTAATGTCCCGACCAATGTCCTGATCATATGTCCCGATCCGCAGGCCTATACGTCGCGGCTCGCGCCCGCCTTCCCGCAGGTGACATTCTCCTGCGTGGCGGCGATGGAATGCACGCAGGCGCTCGACCGAATGGGAGAGGCCGACGCCATCTTCGCCTATGGCCGCGCTTTCGACGCGGACTGCCTCGCCCGCGCCAAGAAGCTCAAGTGGTTCCAGTGCCTGATCACCGGAACCGATCATCTCGCGCCGGTGCTGGCCGGCAGCCGCGTCATCCTCACCAATGCGCGCGGAATCCATGGCCCGCAGATGGCCGAGATGGCCATCCTGCACATGCTGTCGCTGTCACGCCGGGTGCCGCAGCTGGTGCGCAACCAGGCCGCCCATGTCTGGGACCGCATCCTGCCGCGCGTGCTCGATCGCCGGACGATCGTCATTGTCGGCGTCGGCGCCATCGCGGAGCACGTCGCGAAGGTCTGCCAGGCGTTCGGAATGACTACGCTCGGAATTTCGCGCACGCCGCGCGAGCTCGACGGCTTCGATGCGATCTACCCGCGCGGGAAGCTGCGCGAGGCCGCCGCCCAGGCGGACTTCCTGCTCGCGCTGGTTCCCTATACGAGGGAGAATGACAAGATCATCGGTGCGGCGGTGTTCGACGTGATGAAGCCGACCGCCTATCTGATCAATATCGCGCGCGGCGGCGTGGTGGATGAGGCCGCCCTGCTGCAGGCGTTGCGGGACGGCAAGATCGCCGGCGCCGGGCTCGACGTCTTCGATACGGCCCCGCTGCCGCCGTCGCACCCGTTCTGGGACATGGACAACGTCTTCATCACCCCGTTCATCGGCGGCCGGAGCGACCGATACGAAGAGGACATCATGTCGATCATCAAGCCGAACCTGCAAAGCTTCCTGGCCGGCCGCGGCGACGAGATGATCAATCGCGTCACCCTGTGAGGCTCAAGCATCGTCCGGCGGGTGCTTGCTTTTGGCCATGCGAGCCGGCATGCTATCGGGGCTAGAAGGTGCCGTTGCGAATGCATCGATTCACTTGTTGATGCGCACTGGTGCCTGAACGGGGCGACGTCATCGGCTAACAGGTTAGGTGCCAGCAGTCTGGTGGCACGTAACCATCAGGTGACTGGTTCAAAGTGACCGGCATGGGTCACGGGATCAAATCACCGGGGCTGGACGAAATAACCGACAAGAAGTCAACCAAAGGCCCATGGCAATGCCGGGCCGCGCTAGGGAGAGGATGCCTTATCATGACAAAGCGTATGCATGGAATAACGATGGCCGCGGCGCTTGCGACCGTGGTCATCGGCGGCAACGCCCATGCCACCAACATGAAGCTGTTGACCACGATCGACATCCCGGGCGAGGAGCTCAAGCTCTTCGATATCGGCACTGTCGATCCGGCCACAAGCCGGTATTACATTGCCGACCGCTCGAACAAGGGCGTCGACATCTTCGACACCAAGACCAACAAATACGTCGGGCGCGTCGAGGGTTTCGTCGGCGTCGTCATGAAGGATGGCAAGCCGGTCGGCAGCGCGTCGGGGCCGAACGGCGTCGCGTTGGATGCGAAGACCAAGACGCTCTGGGCGACCGACGGCGACAGCACCATCAAGGTCATCGATCTCAAATCCAATCCGCCGAAGGTCATCGATACCATCAAGACGGGCGGCACCAAGCGCTCCGACGAGCTGGCGATCGATTCCAAAGACGGGATCGTGCTCGCCTTCAACAATGCCGACAAGCCGACCTTCGGGGTTTTCATCTCGACCAAGCCCGACCACAAGATTCTCGGCAAGGTCGAGGTCCCGGATGCCACCGACGGGGTCGAGCAATCCGTCTATGTGCCGCAGACCGGCCTGTTCTATTCCTCGGTTCCGGAATGGAAGGAGGACAACAAGCAAGGCGGCATCGCGGTGTTCGATCCGAAGAGCATGAAGATGCTGCGGCTGGTCAATATTCCGCTATGCCAGCCGACCGGTCTCATGCAGGGTCCGGGCACGCATATGCTGGTCGGCTGCGCCGCCGGACAGGACGGCACCAAGCTGGAGCCGGCGACCGTGATCTGGGACTGGAAGAGCGAGAAGGTCGTCAATGTCGTCAAGGAGGTCGGAGGCATGGACGAGGTCTGGTACGATTCCGGCACCAGCCACTACTACACGGCCTCGCGCGGCCAGCCGGGCGGACCGGTGCTCGGCGTCATCGACGCCAAGACCAACAAATGGATCGAGAATGTCCCGACGGCCCCGGGCGCCCATTCGGTCGCCGCGGATTCGAAGACCAAGCACGCCTTCGTCCCGCTGACCGCGAACCCGAGCTGCCCCAAGAGCTGCATCGGAGTCTATGGGGAGAAGTGAGCTCACGGCGCGACGACCGTAGAGGCGCCCCCTCGAGGGCGCCCGCGGTCAGGGCGTCGACGGGGCGGCTGCGTGCACAGATCGCCGTCGTCCCGGCCAAGGCTGCGAAGCGGCCGCCGAGCCGGGACCCCCACGCCGCAGTCGATCCCCGCTTTCGCAGGGACAGGTCGAGAGGGCACAGCGTATGGGTCCCTGCTTTCGCAGGGACGACATAGGGGTCGCAATCTCGCCTAATCGTAGACCGTTTCCAGGTAGTGCTCGGAATCGACCACCGCTTCGATCACGGTCGGACCGTCGGCGGCAAGGGCCTTGCGGACCGCCGCTTCCAGCGCATCGGGGCTTCTCACTCCGACCGCCGGGACCCCGAAATAATGCGCGGGCGGAGCGCCGTAATCCTCCGCCTGCAGCTCGGTTCCATAGAGCGGGTATTGGCGGCGGATTTGCTTGACCTTGATGAGCGCCAGCCATCTGTCGTCGAGCACCACCACCGGCAGCGCGAGCTTGAGCCGCTTGGCGGTCGCCATCTCGCCGCAGGTCATCTGGAAGCAACCGTCGCCCAGAAGGCAGACCGCGGGGGCGTGCGGGCGCGCCAGCTTGGCGGCGATCGCTCCCGGCAGGCCGAAGCCCATGGACGACCAACCGTTGGTGATCTGGAAGGTCTTGGGCGCGTGCGCCGTCCATTGCGAGGCGATCTGGTGGGTGTGGGCGCCGACATCGAAGCTGAGCAGGCCGTCACGGGGCAGCGCGCGGCGGACCGCGTCGATGGCGGCATGCGCGGTGAATGACGCGCTCTTCGGGCGCAGCGCGGCCTGGAAGGCGCGGCGATGCTCGGCGAGCGTTCCCTCCCGCAGGGCATGGGCAGCCGCCGGCACCGCGAGCAGCCGCGTCAACGACGCATCGATATCGCCGATCGCCTGATGCACCAGAGCGACCGAGGGTGCGACGTCGGCCGCCTCGATATCGATCTGCAAGAGCGCCGTATCGCCGATCCAGGCTTCGTATTCGACCTCGACCGTATCGTAGCCCAGTCCCACGATCAGATCCGCGGAGCGCAGGAAGCGGCGCTGAATCTGCCGGCAGCTGCGCTCGATGCAGCCGATCGAAAGCGGGTGATCCTCGTCGATCATGCCCTTGGCCATGGTGGTCGAGGCGAACGGCAGGTGGTGGTGCTCGACGAATTTCCGCAACAGCTCAGGATCGCGCATGCGCATCGCCGAGGCGCCGAGCACCGCGATCGGCCGCTGGGCGGAAGCGATCAACCGGGCGGCGCGGGCAATGTCCGCGTCGGGCGCGGCGGCAAGCCGCTCCGGCGCGGCCAAAGCCGGGACCGCTTCGTTGGTCGGTGCCAGCGCCACGTCCTCGGCGAGGTCGAGATGCACCGGCCCTTTCGGCTCGCTGCCGGCGAGCCGAATCGCCTCGACCAGAGTTTCGCCGACGCGTCCCTTGCGGAGCGGCAGCGTCGCCTTGGTGATCGGCCCGAACAGCGCATGGTGGTCGATCCACATCTGGATGCGCCGTCCGAGCTGATCGGTATTGAGATTGCAGGTGATCGCGATCAGGGGGGAGCGATCGAGATAGGCGCAGCCGACGCCGGTCGCCAGATTGGTGGCACCCGGGCCGAGCGTGGCGATGCACAGGCCCGGCACTCCGGTCATCCGGCCCGTCACATCGGCCGCGAAGCCGGCCGAGCCCTCATGGGCGGTCAGCACGAATTCGATGCCGCCCGTCCGCATCGCCTCCATCAAGGGCAGCACGTTGCCGCTCGGAATGCCGAAGCCGCGGTCGATGCCGGCCGCCTTGAGGGTCGCGACGATCAGATCGGCGTTGTTCATGGGCTCGGCCCGCGCGGTCGCGCAGTGTGAGAGTTGGAATTGCTATTCGCCGGCGATGATCTTGGCGCGCGCCACGAGATCGGCGGGGGTCGCATAGAGCTCGCCGACGTGCTGGCCGACCTCCGCGGCCGGCATCGGCGTGACCAGCAGCCGCACCTGTGCGGCTTCGGCCAGGAATTGCGGATCGACCACCATGGCGTTGAAGGCGGCGCGCAACACCGCCACGCGATCCGCCGGCACTGTGCCGGAGACCATGAACAGACGGCCGAGCCGCTCGGGCGCGGTGAGGAAATCATAGATCTTGCGCTCGCTGGCGTCCCGCACCAGGTCGCCGCCGAAAGGCACGTTGCGGTCCATGCCGGAAACCAAGGTCGGCGACAGCCTGACCATGACATTGATCTTGCGATCGCGCAGCCAATCGTCCGGGACCGAGGTCCAGCCGCCGCAGTCGCCGTCGATCTCGCCCTTCTCGACCGCCAGGCGCTTTTCGGCGCTCCCAGCATAGCCGGAGACCTGCTTGAGCTTCACGCCGAACAGGTTGCGCAGCATGGCGGTGTCGACATTGCCGGCGTTGCCCTGGGCGGTCGCGCCGAAGACGACCTCATTGCGGGCGAGCATGTCCTGCCAATTGCGGACGCCACTGGCACTGCGCAGATAGCAGACGCGCACATCCTCGCTGACATTGCCGATCCAGGCATAGGTTCGAAAATCGAGCCTGACCCGTTCCGGCGCGGTGATCGCCTCGCTCAGCAGCGCGGAGCTGAAATGGGCCATCACGGTACCGTCATCGGGACTCGCATTGAGCGCCATCACGGAGCGCAGCGAGCCGGCACCAGGCATGTTCTGGATCAGGATCGCGGGCATGCCCGGAATGTGACGCCCGAGGTGGCGCTGCAATAGCCGCGCATAGGCGTCGGCCCCGCCGCCGGGCGGCAAGCCGACGATCAGCTTGATGGTCTTGCCGGCATAGAAGTTCGGAGCGGATTGCGATGGCTGCACTTCTTGCGCGGTCGAAGGCCTCGCCGACGGTCCGAGAGCAAGCAGCGCAACGGCCGCGGCAGCCGGAAACCGCCTGCAATCGGGAGACGTCGGACGCGGCATGGCAGCCTCATTCAAACCTTGAGCCGATCGGCATACGGCAATGGATACATTCGTGTCGTTCCCTCCGGCTCACGCCGATGGGACCTCGTCACTTCGCATATGCAAGAGTTTCGCAACGCAAGAGTCGTGTAACAAGCGTCATCGATCTAGGCATCCTAGGTTCGCGACCAAATCCGGACAAGAGGCGCTCAATAGCCGAGCGCAAATGCCTCCCGCCGATAGTCCGCGCCGCCGGCGAGCGTGCCGGCCTGGAGCAGCTCGATGGCTTTGGCGGAACCATAGAAGTAGGCGTCGTCGGTACGCTCGGCCTTGTGGCCCATCCGGGCGAGCTCGGCGACGATCGATGGGGAGAATTCGCCGTCAAGCAGCACGTCGCCGGTTTTCGTATTGCACCAGCGCGGCGCCTCCACGGCCGCCGCGACATCGCGGCCTTCGTCGACCAGATAGCTCAGCACCTGGATGTTGGTCAGCGTCTGGCTCAAGCCTCCCGGGGTCGCCAGCGCGAACCGCAGGCGGCCGCCGCGCCGCACCAGCACCGGGCAAAGCGTGTGCGCTGGCCGCCGCCCGGGTCCCACGCTGTTGGGCTTACCGGGCTTGTGGGTGAAGCCCTGCATGCGATTGTTGAAGAGGATGCCGGTTCCGGGATCGAGCGCCATGCTGCCGAACACGTTGAACACGCTTTGCACCAGGCTGACCGCATTGCCTTGGACGTCGGCGAGCAACAGGCACGCGGTGCCGCCGCGGTCCGCAACCCTGTGGCCCCCCGCCCCGCTCAGCACGGCCGAGCGCATGGCCGCCGTCATATCAGGCGCCAGCAACCGGTCGACCGCATCCGGTAGGGCTTGCGGATCGGCGATCAGCGGCGCGCTTGCAAAGGCGGCGTGCATGGCGCTGATCTGGTAGCCGAGCCGGCGCGCGACCGATCGGGTCAGCGTCTCGCTGTCGAGCGCGGCGAGCCCGTTGAGCTGCATCAGCAGCAGAATGCCGTAGGAGTTGGGCGGCATGACCTCGACCCGATGGCCGCGATAGTCGGTCGCGATCGGCTCGACCCAGAGCGGCGCATAAGCGGCAAGATCGGACGCCCGGATGAGGCCGCCGCGCTCTTCTTGATAGCGCGCGATGCGGGCGGCGAGATCGCCGCAATAGAACGCGTCCGCGCCCTGCATGGCGATGGCCTTGAGCGAGGCCGCAAGCGCCGGCTGGCGCAGCACCTCGCCGACCGCGACCGGGCGCCCCTGCGGCAAATAGAGCGCCGCGCAGCCGGGATCGGCCGCAAGCGCGTCGCGGTTCTCGGGCAAGCGCTCCGCCAGCACTTTCGAGACCGGGTGGCCCTCGGCCAGCGCGATTGCGGATTGAAACAGATCGTTCCACGGCAGGCGGCCGAAACGGGCGTGCATGACATCCCAGGCGCGGACCAGCCCCGGAACCACCGGGGCGAGCGGCCCGCGCGATTTCATGCCGTCCGGAAAACGTTCCGGCAGCGCCAGGGCGGGCGCCACGCCCGATGCGTTGAGGCCGAAGGTGCGGCCGCTCGCGGCCTCGTGAAACAAGAGAAAGCAATCGCCGCCGATCGAGGTTGCCTGCCCGACCACGACGGCGAGCGCCGCGGACGCCGCGACCATCGCATCAACGAGATTTCCGCCGCGCTCGAGGATCCCGATGCCGGCGAGCGTAGCGGCGGCGTGGCCCGACACGACCATGGCGTGGCGGCCGAAAACCGGCGCGCGCGCGCTGCGACATTGCGGGCCGGTCGGCATCTTACCTGGTCACTCGTGAATTCCCGCGCTGACGATCACGTCGTGCCACTTTACGACGTCGGCGCGCATGCGATTGCCGAGCGCTTCGGGCGGTCCGGGCTCCGGCTCGACGCCTTGCTCGGTGAGCGCAGCCCGCACCGCGGCATCGTTGAGCGCGGCAGTGACCTCGCGGTTGAGTTTCGCGATGATGGCGGGCGGCGTGCCGGCCGGCATGACATAGCCTTGCCAAAGCGAGGATTCATAGCCCGGCAGGCCGGCTTCGGCGATGGTCGGGACATCGGGCAGCGCCGCGTTGCGAACCACGCCCGTGATCCCGATCGCACGCAGCCGGCCGCCGCGAATGTTGCCGATCGACGGCGGGATGGTGCCGAACTGCATGTCGACCCGTCCCTCCATCAGGTCGAGCGCCGCTTGCGCGGTTCCCCGATAGGGCACGTGGACCATCTCGATCCGGCCCATCTTCTCGAACAAGGCGCCTGAGAGGTGCGCGAGCGTGGCCGGCCCGGCGGAGGCATAGGTCAAGGTGCGCGGCTTGGCCTTGGCGAGTCCGATGAGCTCCGCGACACTCTTCGCCGCCAGGCCCGGATAGACGGAAAGAACGAAGGGAGAGCTGCCCAGCATCGAGACCGGCGCGAAATCCCTGACCGGATCGTAGCCGAGCCGGCTGCTCAGGCTCGGCGCCACCGCATGCGTGCTGGCATTGCCGAGCCCCATCGTATAGCCGTCAGGCTCAGCGCGGGCGACCGCCTCGCTGCCCAGATTGCCGCTGGCGCCGACCCGGTTCTCGACGAACACCTGCTGCTTGAGCCGTTCGCCGAGCTTCTGGGCAACAATGCGCGCCACGATGTCGGAGCTGCTGCCGGCCGTGAACGGCACGATCAGGCGGATCGGTCGCGCCGGCCAGTCCGACTGAGCGATAGCAGGACCCGCGGCACCGACAGCTGTGAATGCGATCAACAACCCGCATATGACGCGGTTCATTTCATGACCTCAAGCGATCTGCTCGGCTTCGCGCAGGCTCTCGATCAACGAACTGCGCAACAAAAAGGCCCGGGCGCGCTTCGGATCCTCGGCGGTGCGGCGCAACTCCTCGTTATTGCGTTTGCGGATGGCCGGGTCCTGCTCGGCCAGCAGCCGCTTGTTGCGCATGGTCTGCGCCTGCGTATGCTTGACCGCCACGTGCCGGCGCTGCCGCTCGTAGCGGTCGAGCTCGCTGTCGTCGGCCTCGTTGCGGAGGATGCGGACGAGCTTGCCGGCGAGATTGAACGCATCGTGGACGCCGCTGTTCATGCCCATGGCGCCGATCGGGCTGTTCACGTGCGCGGAATCGCCTGCCAGGATCGCGCGCCCGACCCGGAATTTTTTCGCCACCCGCTGGTGCACCGTATAGAGATTGCTGCCGCAGATCTCGTAGTCGCCCGGCTTGGACAGGAAGGCATGCAGGCGCGCCTGCAGCACTTCCGGGCGCTGGAGCGCATCCGGGTCCTCCTCGGGCCGGGTCGGGAAGTGGACGCGCCAGCGATCGGGCGGCCCCTTCCAGTGAAACAGGTTCGACCACTCGACCGGATCGGAAATGTAGTTGCGCTCGGCATAGCCGTGCCGGCGGAAATCGTAGGCGACCTCGATGTTGAGCGTGCGATCCGGGTAGGTGAATCCCTCGAACTCGATATCGAGGTCCTTGCGGATGATGCTGCGCGCGCCCTCCCCGCTGACGATGTAGCGCCCCTCGACGGCTTCGTCTTCGCCGGCCGGATTGGTGACGCGGGCGGTGACCTTGTCGGCCGTCTGCTCGAACGAGGTGAAGGTGGTTTCCAGGCGCACATCGATATTCGGATGCGCCTTGGCCATCTTCAGCGCTTCCTCGACGATCTTGATGCGTTCGCACTGGAGCACGTAGGGAAAGCGCGTGTCGTCCTTGAGATGGGCATGATCGAACTCGGCGACCAGTTCGTGCTCGGATCGATCCCAGTAATGAAAGATCGGCGCGATGATCCCGCGCGGCTCGATCTTCTGATAGAGGCCGATCCGATCGAACATTTCGAGCGTGGCCGGATGGTTGGTCCCGGCGCGCGGAATCTGATCGAGAAAGTTGTCGTCCCCGAGCGCCTCGATCAGGCAGCTGGGGACGCCCTCCTGCGCCAGCGCCAGCGCCAGGCAGAGCCCGACCGGTCCGGCGCCGATGATGATGATTCGATCAGATTCCCTCACCGTCAGGCCTTCGCGACGGCGTCCTTGGCGTCCTTGGCGACGACCTCCTTGGCGGCGCCGATCCAGCCCGTATGGGTGAGGTCGAAGACGATGCCGAGCGGGTCCTTGTACTTGGCCTCGTAATACGAATTGGGCGAGGTCGGCCGGCCGGTCAGGTAGGTTCCACCCGCATCGAACACCTTCTTCTCGGCGTCCGCCAGATCGTCCACCCACATCCCGAAGTGATAGAGCCCGATCGGCTCTTCGTCGGATTCCCGCTTCAGGAGCGCGACGTTCATCACGCCATCGGACATATAGATCCCGCGGCGGCCGGTGCCGGCGCGCTTCATGTCGAAGGCATGCTCGAAGAACTGTGCGGCGGTCTCCGGATCCGGAACGATGATCGCAATGTGACGAAGGCGTGTGGCCATGAAGCGAGCTCCTGCTGATGGATTTTTGGCGTCGAAGGCGACCATAACAGCCTGTCCTGAAGGTTCAAGCCACTGCGGTTGCGGGCATTTCCTCACGTCTGTCCCGGCCTTGAGCCGGGACCGTTCCAGACTCCGGCGTTTAGAACGGTCCCGGGTCAAGCCCGGGACAAGGCTTTGTTGTACTTCCGGGTCGCGCGAAATGCTGGGCCGGCATGCAAGCAGCGAATGCCGGTCATCGCCACGCCCGTGCCATAAGGCGCGGACGGCGGGACCGATGCCGGGCGCCCCCGCGGAGACCAAGACGGCGTGACCGCAGCAACCGCAGGCGAGCTTCCGGCACCGAAGGCATCGAAGCGCCGGGAGCATGTTCCCCTCGGCATTCTCTATATGGTCGGCGCCACCCTCGTGTTCTCAGCTTCGAGCGCCTGCTCCAAATGGCTGGTGGCGACCTACCCCGTCGGCGAGGTGCTGTTCACGCGGTCGCTGGTTTCGCTCATCACCTGCGCGCTGTTCATCCTGCCCACGACCGGGATTGCGGTCTTTCGCACCGGGCGCCTGCGGCATCATGTGCTGCGGTCGTTCTCGCAATTCGTCTCGCAGTCGTGCCTCATCATCGCGTTCAGCCTGATGCCGCTCGCCGGCGCCGTTGCGATCAACTTCTCGGCGCCGCTGTTCGCCACCCTGATTTCGATCGTGCTGCTCAAGGAAAAGGTCGGGCTGGCGCGCTGGACCGCGCTGCTGGTGGGCTTCATCGGGGTGCTGATCGTCACCATTCCGGGGGCCGGACCCTTGCAAGTCGGCGCGCTGTTTGCGCTGACCAACGCGGTGCTCTACGGCACCGTGACGGCGGGGGTGCGCGGCATGACGGCGACCGAGTCGGCGGCCACCCTGACGCTCTATCAATTGCTGCTGATCACCGGCTTCTTCGCGCTGGTGGCTCCCTTCGGCTTCATCATGCCGACCTGGAACCATTGGGGCCTGATCGTCTTCAACGGCGTTGCCAATGCGGTGGGGCAGTATTGGTGGACGAAATCACTGCACCTCGGCCCGGCATCGGCGATCGCGCCGTTCTTCTACCTGTCGCTCGTGTGGGCGGCCGTGGTCGGCTATCTGGTGTGGGGCGACGTGCCGACGATCGGCCTCTTGATCGGCTCAGCGATCGTGGTCGCGTCGGGACTGTTCCTGCTCTGGCGCGAGGCACGCCGGGTGTAGCCCGCACGGTCTGTAGCCCGGATGGAGCGTTAGCGTAATCCGGGACCGCCGCTCCCGCATTTCGCTTACGCTCCATGCGGGCTACGAGCCAGTTGTTTTCAACACTCACGCCACCTTGCGCTCGCGGGCGAGGCCGTCGAGATGGGCCAGCACCTCCTCGATATGCATGACATCCGCGTATTTGTGATGCAGGTCGAACAGGTTGATCTTGTGGTTGATCATCGCCCGGTCATAGGTGCATTCCTCCACCAGCGTGTTGTGGAAGCCGTAGGAATAGGCATCGACGGTGGAGGCGCGCACGCAGCCGGACGTGCTTTCGCCGCAGATGATCAGGCTGTTGATGCGCAGCTGCTGCAGATGCGCGATGAGCGGCGTGCCGAAGAAGCACGACGCGCGCTCCTTGTAGATCACGAGCTCGCCCGGCTTGGGGGCCAGCTCCGTCTTGATGTCGTAGACGTTCTCCGCCTTGCCGGCGAGATTGCGGTAGGTCGATTGAACCCCGCCGGTGTCCACATGCCGGGTGGTGTAGATGACCGGTACGCCGGCGCGCCGCGCCGCCGCGAACAGATTCTGGGTCGGCGCCATCGCCAGCCAGGCGTTCTCCCCGCAGGAGCCGGAGAAATCGCGGTCGACCTCCTTGACCGGGCGATCGCCGCCCAGATACGCCTTGTTGTAGAGGTCGATCGCCAGCACGGCCGGGTTGTCGCCCACATAGGTCCTGCGACGATAGGCCTGATAAATCTGCAGCGTGTCCGGATCGATGACGTCTTTCCAGCAATGGTCTTCGAAGTCGCATGGCATGCGGCACTCCTGCGGTGGACTGAAACCTGGCCTCTTATAAGCATTGGTAACGCGATTTCGCAAATGCCGCGGCGGCTCTATGCTGGCGGGACGATCCGAAGGGGAAGGCATGCGCATTCGGCACCCCGCAGTATCGGCCCTGTTCGGGCTGGCGCTTTCCGCACTTGGCCCGGCGCCCGGCCGTGCCGATGGCGTCGCCGACTTCTATCGCGGCAAGGAGCTGCGATTGATCATCGGCGCCTCGGTGGGCGGCGGCTACGACATCTATGCCCGCGCCATCGCCAAGCACCTGAGCGAGCACATTCCGGGCAATCCCAGCATCGTGCCGCAGGACATGCCGGCCGGCGGCGGGCTGGCGGCGGCCAATCACGTCTACAACGTGGCGAGCCGCGACGGCACCGTCATCGGCGCCATGCAGAACACGGTTCCGTTCGAGCCTTTCTTCAACAACAAGCAGGCGCAGTTCGATGCCACCCGGCTGAACTGGCTCGGCACGCCGACGAGCGAGGTCGCCATGTATCTGGTCTGGCACGCCTCGAAGATTCAAACCCTGCAGGACGCGCGCACCAAGGAGATGATCGCCGGCGGCGCCGGCGCCGCTTCCACGCCGGTGTTCTACGGGCGTATCTTCAATCAAATTCTCGGGCTCAAGGCGCGCTTCGTCAACGGCTATCCGGGCCAGAACGAAATCCTGCTGGCGATGGAGAGCGGCGAGGTCGAGGCGATGACGTCGCCGTTCTGGTCGAGCATCAGGACCGCGCGTCCGGACTGGATTCCCCGGCACCTGGTGCGGGTTCTCTTTCAATATGGACAGAACCCGCATCCCGACCTGGCCGGCGTGCCGTTCGCCCTCGATCTCCTCGACCAGGAGGCCGACAAGATCCTGTTGCGGGTGGCCTCCGCCCCGCTGGGCCTCGGGCGGCCGTTTGCGGCGCCGCCGGGCGTGCCCGCCGACCGCCTCGCCGCGCTGCGCGCCGCCATGATGGCCACGTTCCAGGACCCGGCATTCCGCGCCGATTGCGTGCAGCAACGGCTGGAATGCAACGACCCCAAAAGCGGGGACGAGATCGCGAGCCTCATCCGTCAAGCCTACGGGACGCCGCAGGACATTCGCCGGCGGCTCATCGAAATCTATCAATTGGGCCAAGGCGCGGAAGAGAAGAAGTAGCGCGCACGGAACTCTCGCCTCCATCGTCGTCCCCGCGAAATCAGGGACGAAAAGTGGCGGGCGACGGGCAACCTCACAGCCGCAAGGCGGCTTCCGGCGGGGCGAAAGGAAGCTTCAAGGCCTCGGCCACCGCCCGATGGGTGATCTTGCCCTCGTGCACGTTGAGCCCGTGGCGCAGATGCGCGTCCTGACCGAGCGCCCGGCGATAGCCCTTGTCGGCAAGCGCCAGCACGAACGGCAGCGTCACATTGTTGAGCGCGAAGGTCGAGGTGCGCGACACCGCGCCCGGCATGTTGGTCACGCAATAATGCACCACCTCGTCGACCAGATAGGTGGGCGCGGAATGGCTGGTCGGCCGCGAGGTTTCCGAGCAGCCGCCCTGATCTATGGCGATGTCGACGATGACCGCGCCCGGCTTCATGGCCCGCACCGTCTCGGCAGTGATCAGCTTGGGCGCCGCCGCGCCCGGGATGAGCACCGAAGCGATGACGAGGTCGGCCCGCCGGCACAGGGTCTCGATGGCGTCGCGGGTCGAGAACACGGTGCGCTCGCGCGCGCCGAGCTCCCGCGCGATCCGGCGCAACGCCTCCGGATTGCGGTCAACCACCGTCACGGTTGCGCCCATGCCGGCACTGATCAGGGCCGCATGGCTGCCGGCGACGCCGCCCCCGATGATCACCACGTCGGCAGGCGGAACGCCGGGCACGCCGCCCAAGAGCACGCCGCGCCCGCCGTTCTCCTTCTCGAGGCAACGTGCCCCCACATGGGGCGCCATGCGGCCGGCGACCTCGGACATCGGGGTGAGCAGCGGCAGCGCGCCTTCCGGGCTCGTCACCGTCTCATAGGCGATGGCGATGACGCCGGACGCCAGGAGGTCCGCCGCCTGCGCCGGGTCGGCCGCAAGATGCAGATAGGTGAACAGAACCTGCCCCGGCTTGAGCTTCTTGCGCTCGGCCGCCAGCGGCTCCTTGACCTTCACGATCAGCTCGGCGCTGCCGAACACGTGATCGGCATCAGCCACGATCTCCGCCCCCGCCGCCTGGTAATCGGCGTCGGCGAGACCGGCCCCCAAGCCGGCATTCTGCTCGACCAAGACGCGGTGGCCTTTGGCCGTGAGCTCCCGCACCGTCGACGGCACCAGGCCCACGCGAAATTCGCTGTCCTTGATTTCCTTCGGCACGCCGACGAGCATGATGGTAATCCTGGTGATCCCCGAGCCGCCGGGTGTAGCGGCTCGCGCGAGCGTATTCAAACCGCGCGGCTCGGGGAATGGCAACGCGGGCACAAGGATGGAGAATTGCGATGTGCGATCATGCTGACGACAGCTCGAGGAATGGCGGTCGACCGGCTGCATGCACGGATGGTGAGACCTCGCGGCGCAGGTTTCTCCGCTCGAGCGCCGGAGTGTTGGCGGCCGGCGCCGCGGCACTGCCCGGCACCGCGCTGGCGCAAGGCGCCGGCGCGGGCGCCGCGGATCCCGAGCTCACCCGCCTGCAAGGCGCGCGCCGCATCTTGCTCAAGGGCGGCCTGGTGCTGTCGCTCGACCGGCAGGTCGGCGACTTTGCCCGCGCCGACGTGCTGATCGAGGACGGCAAGATCAGGGAAGTGCGGCCCGATATCGCGGTGTCGGGCGATGCG
>DASXXS010000007.1:0-7390 GCA_036502925.1 Xanthobacteraceae bacterium | reverse complement strand
CCCCGCCTGCAAGCCGGAATCCAATTGTCTCGCGAAATGCATCCAAAACTGGCTCCCGCTTCCGTTTAGCGAGGCCGTGCTTTTCGCGGGGGACGCGCGGATGTTGCGCGGTGCGGGCTATTTACTCTTAAACAGGCCGAGATCGATCGACTTGCCCAGCAGGAGATAACCGGTCGGCGAGGGATGGATGCCGTCGCTGCAGTCGTAGGCGACATTGATGATGTCCGGGTTGCGTTGGTCGCGCACCAGCTTGTCGAAGTCGAGCACGGCATCGAAACCCGCCTGCTTGCGGATCCAGTCGTTGACCTCGTTCCTGGTCCTGGTCTTGGCGTCGCTCCAGCCGGTATCGGCAATGCCGGGCACCGTCGTGTCGCGCGGAATGATGGTCACGCCGATGATCCTGATGCCCTTGGCCCGCACCCGCGCGATGATGTCCTTCATGCCGGCGATGACCTGCTCGGCGGGCGCTTCGCGCCGGATATCGTTGGTGCCCAGGAACAGGATCACGTGGGTCACGCCGGCATGGGACAGCACATCGCGGTCGAGGCGCTCGACGCCGGACGGGCTGTTGAGCGGCGGCTTCATGTTGGGGCCGCCGGTGACCGTGTTGCCGCCGATGCCCTCATTGATCACCGCATGCGCGACCTTCTTGCGCAGCGCAAAGCGCGCCGCCAGCGCGTCCTCCCAGCGGTCATGGGCATCGAGCGTGGAGCAGGTTCCGTCGGTGATGGAATCGCCGAATGCCACGATCGTGCTGGCGCGGGCGGCCGGGCTCACGTCGATCGATTTCAGCCAGAACGTCGAGGTGGTCTTGCCGGTAAACGGCTTGCCATCCTCGGAGGCCGACTGGTCGCCGGCGCCGTTGTCGGTGAGATAGGAGGTCACCTGGGCATTGTTGTGCTGGCTCGGCTGCACATCGGCAGCGGGCACGAACAGGCTGACCGCGACGTCCTGCAGGGCCTCCACATGCAGCGCGACCGGATCGCTCTCGACCGTGGCGCCGGCAGCGAGCGTGACCGAATCCTTGCCCGCGAAGGTCAGCGGTCTGACCAGTCCGACCGCAACCGCGGGACCGCGCGCGCGCAGCCCGATCGTGGTCTTGCCGAAGGTGACCGGCGCGGTGCCGAACGTGTTGTCGAGGCGAATCCGGACGCTGTCGCCCGGAACCGTGACGCGCGCGATCATGCGCACGGTGGCATTGCCGATCTTGGCGGGGCCCAGTCCCTGCTGCGAGGTCGCCCAGGCGGTGACCCAGGCCTGGTCCCGGGCAACAGCCGCGGTCGCCATGAACGGCGGCAATGCAGTCGAGACTCCCATAGACGCGGCCACCGCCACGGCGAGACCGATCAGAGTCGATTTTCTGGTCACATTCTCCTCCCTATGCGCACACGCCCATTGTGCAAGCTCGATATGCAAGTTCTTGGGCGAGGGATTTTACGCACTGTTCGTGCTCGATCGCTACACCACCGCGGCCGGCGGCGGCCGCGGCACGATTTATTGGCTCGTTTCGACCTGGAATCCCTACGCGGTCACGTTGATGCGCACCATCCTGGAGCCGGAACAGTGGATGACATTCCATTTTCGTGGATAGTGTCTTTTCTGCAACTTGCTGCCGCCGCATCTCGCACCGCATTGTCAGCACCGTCGCTGCCGAGCTTTCGGTTGTTCGCCGTTTCCGTTGCCGGCCAAATGGGAGACCGATATGACCATTCTTCAAGCCAGTATCCCGCAAAACCGCGCGAGCGAAACCGTTCCCGCCTTGCGGCTCGCGCCGAGCGAGCCGCGCGCGCAGATCGCCTTTCTTTCGGCCGCCAAGCGCAATGCTCTCGTCACCTGCCTCAATGGAGGTGGTCTCCGTAAGAAAGACGGAGCCTGGCATGGCTCCGCGGACGGCAAGCCCGTATCCGGCGTTACGGTCGCCGACCTGGTGCGCGACGGGATGTTGACCTCGACCACGGAGCATCGGCTTGGCTCGGCCCGGCTGACCGAGCGCGGAAATTGGTTCGCCCGGACATTGCTGTGGGATGCAGCCGACGCGAAGTGAGAAGACGGTCTTGCTTTGGCCAGGTCGCGGCGCCACCATCGCGCCGCGATAGCGTCGCGACGAGCTCCGGCGAACGATCGCTTCGCCCTGCCGTTGCGAGGAGAGCTGAATGGCGAAATGGCTTGGCGCCCTGGTCGGGCTCGGTGGTCTCTGCGTTGCGATGCCGATCCAGGCGCAGACCTATCCGGCGCGGCCGGTGACCATCGTGGTGACCGCGGCCGCCGGCGGGCTGACCGATCTCGTCGCCCGCGGCGTCGGCCAGCATCTCTCCGAGATGTGGGGCAAGCCGGTCGTGATCGAGAACAAGGGCGGCGCCGGTCACAATATCGGCGCGGCCGCCGTCGCCAAGGCGGCGCCCGACGGCTACACCCTGATGGTGAGCGAGAGCGGCACCTTCGTCAGCAATCCCTACCTTTATGCCAAAGGCAGCCTGCCCTACGACGCCGAAACCGACTTCGCCCCCGTCAGCGGCCTGGCGAGCTATACCCAGGCGCTGGTCACCCATCCGTCGCTGCCGGCGCGCAACGTCGCCGAGCTGATCGCGCTGGCGAAAAGCCGGCCGGCCGACATCAGCTACGGCACCGCCGGCATCGGCAGCGCGCCGCATATGAACATCGAATTGTTGCAGAACATGGCGGGCATCAAGCTGGTGCCGGTGCACTACCGGGGCGCGGCTCCGGCGCTGACCGACCTGCTGGGCGGGCATATCAAATTGATGTCGATCAGCATGACGCTGTCGCTCGAGCCCGCCAAGGCGGGCCGCATCACCATGCTGGGGGTGGGAAGCCGCCAGCGCCTGCCGCAGGCGCCCGAGGTGCCGACCATCGCCGAGACCGGGCTGCCCGGCTACGAAGCGGTGAGCTGGGTCGGCCTGTTCACGGCCAGCGGGACGCCGCAGGACATCGTCATGAAGATCAATACCGACGTGCAGCGCATTCTGGCCGATGCGGCCTTCCGCGACCGGTTCCTGGCACCGCAGATGTTGGAGCCCATGACGGGTACGCCCGATGCGTTCGCCGCCGACATCAAGTCCGAGACGCAGAAATGGGCGAAGGTGATCCGCGAGCAGAAGCTGCACATCGACTAATGGCCGTCTCTAACACTTGCTCTAGTGTTGTGAGTCTGATGCTTGTTTCGCACCTGCCCGGGCGCACTGCGGTCTCCTTCTCCCCGCGCGCCATCAGGGCGTTTACGCCCGTCTTCGACGGGCTATGGAGAAGGTCGGGATGAGGGGGCGCTTCCGCGAGTCTGAGCTTGTGGAAGCGCCCCCTCACCGGGCCGAGTGTTGGTTTTCCTCATTGCCGTGTTGCCCTCTCCCCGCAAGCGGGGCGAGGGAAGCCGCACCGCTCGGCAATCGCAGCAAGCGCATTTTCACACGGAAAACCGGATTCCATTTTTCCTGAAAATGCTCAATCCGCTCTCCACGGATTGAGCACCGGGACGCGGGCGCGCTCATGATCGGCCGTGTCCCTGGAGACCACGGTCAATCCGTGCTCGAGCGCTGTTGCCGCGATGATGAGATCGGGCTGAGAGAAGGTGTGGCCGGCCTTGCGGCCGTCCTCGACCAGAAGACGCCACCTGAACATGATGTCTTCGGTGACCGGCAGAACGCGTTGCTCGAACATCGGCCGCACCTTATGGGTCAGCCAGTCGAACAGCTCGGCGCGCCGGCGGGCGTCCGCGATGAGCTCGATGCCGAAGCGAATTTCAGCAGGCGTTACCGAGCTTATGAAGAGACTATCAAGCGGCTGCGCGGCAACGAAGGCAACGACTTTGCGCTCGGGTCTGGGACGCCGCAGCTCGGACAGGACGTTGGTATCGAGCAGCCAGCTTGTCACAGCTTTACGCCGCGGACCGGCATCCGGGAGCGCCGCGGCTCGATTTCGATGCCGCGATGGGGTGAGGCTTGCATGGCCGCGACCAGGGCTGCGCCCGTCAGATCGCCCTTGAGACGGCGGAATTCCTCGGCCGCAACCACAACCACCTGGTCGCGGCCGTGAACGGTCACGAGCTGCGGCCCTTCGCTGCGCACGCGCCGCACCAGCTCGCTGAAGCGGGCCTTGGCGTCCTGCAGCAGCCAGCGGCCGGGGCGGCGAGCCCGGGTGCGCCGGGACGATTTGGCGTCCTTCTTCGTTTTCGCTATTCTAGTCATACTGACTAGAATAGCATATTGGGAGAGCTCCGCAAGAACAGTGTCAGCACCGCGGTGCTAAACCGGATGGGCCTTGCGGCCGCCGCGCTCGATATGCGCCGGCGCCTCGTCCTGCGCGATCAGGTGGCCGGCCAGATCGAGCAGCCGCTTGGCCAGCATCTGCGCCCCCTCGGCGAGCTCCTGCGAGCTGCGCACGATCGCGACATTGTTCTCCATGTCCTCGTGCGACCAGCCGCGCGAATGGGCCACATAGGGGAACTGCGGAAAGATGAAGCCGAGCTCGGCGAAGAAGCCGAGCATCTGGCCGGCGACCATCTGGACGTTGTCCTGCCCGCCCACGATGATGAAGCCCGCCACCTTGTTGCGGATGAGCATGCGGTTGTTGATCGTGATCTGGTTCTGGATGCAGTTCATCCGCTCGACCATCTTGAAGTACAGCGACGACGCCGTGCCCCAGCGGATCGGCGAGGCCACGATAACGGCGTCGGCCCAGTGCACCAGGGCCTCGTAGACGCGGTCGAGCTCATCGGCCGCATCCATCTGGGTGATCGAGCAGGGCCAGGTGCAGGCCTGCGCGGCCTTCGAATAGTAGCCCTCGCAGGCGCGGAACTTGAGATCGTTGAGACGAATGAGCCTGGTCTGCGCGCCGAGCTCGCCGGCGGCCTTGATGGCATGGTTGAGCAGATGGTCGGAGCCCGAGAAGCGCGGATTGGCCAAATCCATCACAGTCGTCGAGATGCCGGCGAGCCGCAGCGGCCCGGAGGCCCGCTCGACCTTGCGGGCGAGCGGATGCGGCGCATGCGGCGCCTTCGTGCGCCGCGACGGCGCCGCCACGTTGACCAGCACGCGGCCGCTCTCGACCTTCACCGGAAAGGCCGGCACGCAATCCTGCTCGAAGCCGGGCTCGCCGACGCCGGTGCAGCGATGGAACTTCCAGCCGTGCCACGGGCAGGTGATATAGTCGTGATCGAGGCGGCCCTCGCCGAGCGGGCCGCCCGCGTGGTTGCAGACATTCGACACCGCGCCGAACTGTCCGTCCTTGAAAGAGATCGCAATCGGGATGGTTCCCGCCTTGCCGCTGCGCAGCGGCGCTTGGGCGAGCTCCTCAGCACTCCCGATGTCGACCCAGCTCTCCGTTGGCGCCATGATCTTGTCCGGCTTTGACGACCGAAATTCCGCCGCCGCAGGTACGCGCAACGCGACCCTTGTCGCATCGCCTGTCGGCTCAATCAGCTGCGGCTGGCAGCCGCCAATCTAGGCGCATCCGGGTCGCGGCACCACTGTTTCGGCCGGTCGACCAACGAAGCGCGGAACCCGTTGGCCGAAGAGTGCATTAGGTCCCCGTAAAGTTGTACGACAAGGAGGCCGACAATGGGACGCTACGTGCTTTTGTGGTTGCTCGGCGTGCCGATCCCGATCCTGGTGCTGATCTGGGCATTCGGCGGCCTGCATTGAAGCGCACGCCGCTCGGCGGCCGCCGGCGGTCGCCACCGGAGTTCCAAGGATCGTGATGGCTGCAACACGCCGAATGGAACTCGGCACGTGCATCGCTTGTTGAACGACGGGAGGAAGTCGAGACGCTGCGCGAGCTTGCCGGTCGCGCTTGCGCGAAGGAGATTTCCATGGCCGACACCGCCCTCTACGAACAAGAGATCGTTGAACGCGACATCGTTTCGCCCGCGGCCAGCCTCGGCGGCACACCGTTTTCCTGGAGCGCGGCGATCGCTGGCGTCCTGGCGGCCACGGCGGTGAGCTTCATCATCATCGCGCTCGGTTCCGGCATCGGGCTTTCGTTCGCCTCACCGTTCGGGTCGGGTCCGTCGGCGACGGCTTTGACGCTGGCAGCGGCGGTTTGGCTGGTGATGGCGGAAGCCATGGGATTTGCGACCGGTGGATATCTGGCGGCGCGGCTGCGCAGTCCGGCCTACGATGGCGTCGTGGGCGAGACCGCTTTCCGGGACGGGGCGGAAGGCCTGGTCGTCTGGGCGCTGGGGGTCGTCATCATCGCCGCCCTCACCGGCGGGCTCGCCATACTGGGCGCCGGCGCCGGCGTGCATCTGGCGGCATCGGCGGCAAGCGGGACGGGCGTAGCGCCCACCACCGCGGCCGCCAACACCCCGACCGATTACCTCGTCGATCTGATGTTTCGGCCTGCGCCGGGGGCGACGGGCGCGGCCGGCCCAGGACCGCAAGCCTCGCCAGGGTCCGCGGCCACCATCGGGATCGCAGCGGCAGGCCCGCAGCCGCTCAATGCCGAAACCCGGGCCGAAGTCTCGCGCATCCTGGTCCGCAGCGTCAGCCAGGGCAAGCTCGACGACAATGATCGGGTCTATCTGGCGCAGCTCGTCTCCATGCGGACCGGCCTGCCCCCCGACCAGGCCGCGCAGCGCGTGAGCATGGTGGAGAATGACGCGCGCGAGGCGGCCGACAAGGCTGCCAAGGCCGGAGCCTACTTCTCATTCTGGACGTTCATGGCGCTGTTGTTCGGCGGCGCCGCGGCGACGCTTGGCGGCATTCTGGGCGGCCAGCTTCGCGACGCCGAGGGCACCGACGAATTCGCCGCAAAGTCCTAACGCAAACGAGGCCCACCATGCTCGACCTGATCGTAACGCTGCTCATCATCGCGCTGATCGCCGGGGTGCTGGGATTCGGCGGCATTTCCTTCGCCGCTGTTGAAATGGCGAAGGTTATCTTTTTCGTGGTGCTGCTGCTGTTCGTGATCTCCTTGTTGTTCGGAACCGTGGTCCGGCGACCGCTGCGATAGGGCGCGTGTGGAAGCGGCCCTCACCGGGCCGGCATCAGACTTGTCCCGGGCTTGACCCGGGACCGTCCAGGCTCCGGCGTTCGGAACGGTCGCGGCTCAAGGCCGGGACAAGTGTAATAGCCGGGATTCGCTCGGCGCGTGTCTCACGCTTCAGGCAAAGCAACGCTGTGCTCGCGGGCGAGGGACGCTGCGGGCTGCCGAATAGCTGTTGGCCGGTGCCGGCCGGGCGTTGCCAACCGGCCGCGGACAGCCCACATTCCGGCCATGTCCGCAGCCATTTCCGCGCCCGTGTCCGCATCCCTGAAATCACGCAAGCCCAAGCGGGGCGATCACGTCTTCCTGGTGGATGGCTCGTCCTACATCTTCCGCGCCTACTGGCAGTCGATGAACCAGGACCCGAAGTACAACCGCCGCTCCGACGGGCTTCCGA
>DASXXS010000006.1:0-3715 GCA_036502925.1 Xanthobacteraceae bacterium | reverse complement strand
CTCCTCATTTGGCGTCAGCCGCGACTTGCACCTTGAGCATGCGATCGGGATCGGTGACGGCGCCGTTCTGGGCCTCCGGCCCTTTCTTGAGCTTGTCGACCGCGTCCATGCCGGAGACCACCTCGCCGACCACGGTGTACTTGCCGTTGAGGAACGGTCCGTCCCCGAACATGATGAAGAATTGACTGTTCGCCGAGTTCGGATCCTGGGTGCGCGCCATGCCGACGACGCCGCGCGTGAACGGCGTGTTGGTGAACTCGGCCGGCAGATTCGGATATTTGGAGCCGCCGGTGCCGTCGCCGCGCTGGCCATCGCCGGTCTGCGCCATGAAGCCGCCGATGACCCGATGGAACGGCACATTGTCGTAGAACTTGTCGCGCGCCAGCGTCTTCAGCCGCTCGGCATGCTTGGGCGCGAGATCGGGCCGCAGCTTGATGACGATCCGGCCGTATTTGGTGTCGATCAGGAGCGCGTTCTGCGGGTCTACGCCCGCCGGCAGCGGCTGGGAGATCGCAGGCGCCGCGCAGATCAGCGCGGCGAGGACCGGAAACAGGACGGCAAACAGACGAACGAAGCGTGTCATAGGAACTCCTAGGATGGATCGCTCTCTCGCGGCGAATTTTTTCGAGCGGAAATCGCAGAGGTTCAGGCGAATTTTGCTTTCAGCCGCGCCGCCACCGCCGGCGGCACGAAGGGCGTCACATCGCCGCCCATGGAGGCGATCTGCCTGACCAGTGTGGCGGTGATCGGGCGCACAGCCGGCGAAGCCGGCAGGAACACCGTCTGCAGATCGGCAGCCATCATTGCATTCATGCCGGCCATTTCCATTTCGTAGTCGAGATCCGCCGCACCGCGCAAGCCTCGGATCAGCAGGGTCGCGCCCTCGCGCCGCGCCGCCGCGACCACGAGATCGGCAAAGGTGATGCAGCGCAGCTCGCAGCCGGCGGCGCGCGCCAGCGGTCCGCAGGCCGCCTCGAGCATGGCCAGCCGCTCCTCTGCGGTGAACAACGGCGCCTTGCCGGGGTGGGTTCCGATCGCCAGCACCAGCCGGTCGGCCAGCCGCGCAGCCTGGCGCACCAGGTCTACATGGCCATTGGTCACCGGATCGAACGAGCCGGGAAAGAGCGCGACGCGCGGCATGGCTGGCGGTCTAACCCGCCGCCAGGGGGAACCGCAAGGCCAGCGACGGCCGCCTCAGACGCCGACCGCTGCGCTGCCAAAAACATGCGCGACCCCGTGAACCTTTTGAGCTCCCGGCGCAACCAATTGAGCACGAGGGTGGGCGGCGCCTGGACGGGCGCCTGAAGGGGGGATGCAACATGCTGAATTATCGGGTTCTTTCGGCTATCGCCGCAGCCGCTCTGGGCGCCGCTGTCGTGTTGGCGTTGCCGGGATTCAGCCCCGCGGTCGAGGCCGGCACGTCGGCTCCCCTGAGCAAGACCGATCGGCTCGACTACCGGCCGCTGGGCAGCGAGTGCACGCAGCAGGCGTGGCCCTATTATGGGGCGAATTGCCTGCGCGACCGCAGCCAAGCCGCCGGCCAGGCGCGCACGGTACGGCTCGTCACGACCGACCGCCTGCCCAAGTAGAATCTCCGCCGGCCCCCCGTCCCGGTCGGACCTTTCCCCGCCAGCCTCTTGCGCCGGCCGCGCGGCTTTTTGTCCAACGGGACATTGCCGTCTTGTCCAGCGCGACATTGCCGTCGACAATCTCGATCGCCTGGATCGCCGGACGTGCTAGAACTTCCGGCCATCGAGGCGATAGATCATCGGGGACCCGCCATGAATTGCCGCTTCGCAGTGGTGCCGATCGCCGCCGCGCTGGCGCTGCTCGCCACCGCGCCAGTCACCTTGCTGGTAGCGCAGACGCCGCCCAGCGACCGTGATCTGCGCATTTACGCCGGGCTGCATGCGGCCGCCGCTACCGGCGATGTGGCCGCGATCGAGCAGCTCGTCGCCGATGGCGAAAAGCCGAACATCCAGGATGCCAACAGCCGCACCCCGCTCATCGTGGCCGCCTTCCGCCGCCAGCATGCCGCCGCACAGGCGCTTCTGCGCCTGGGCGCCAATCCGAATGCGCGCGACGCGGACGGCTACGACGTGCTGAGCATCGCGACCGTCAACAACGACGTCGAGACGCTCAAGACGGCGCTGGCTGCCGGCGCCAATGCCCGCGCCGCGGTCGGGCGCGATGGCGGCAGCGCGTTGATCTCGGCCGCCCAGCTCGGATTCGTCGATATCGTGCGCGCGCTGATCGAGGCCAAGGCGGATATCGACCACGTCAATGGACGCGGCTGGACCGCCCTCATCACCGCCGTGGTGCTCGGCAACGGCGACAAGGCGCACACCGAAACGGTCGAGGCGCTGGTCACGGCCCGCGCCGACGGCGACATCAAGGATCACCAGGGCAAGACCGCGATCGATTACGCCCGCGCCCGCGGCTACAGCGACATGGTGCGCATACTCCAGAAGGCGGTCGGCCGGCACACCTGAGCCACCCACGAAGCCAGGGAGAGAAATGGTGACCCGCAACCGCGCGCGGCTCGCAGCCGCCATCGCCCTCACCGCTCTGCTTGGATGCCATGGCGCCGCGGCGCAGGACAAATACCCGAGCCGGACCGTGCGGATCATCGTGCCGACCCCGGCCGGGGGGCCGGTCGACGTGATGGCCCGGCTGGTCGCCAACCAGATATCGCCGCCGCTCGGGCAAAGCGTGATCATCGACAACCGCGGTGGCGCCGGCAACACGATCGGCTCGGCCGAAGCCGCGCGCGCGGCCGCGGACGGCTATACGCTGCTCTATTCGAGCTCCAGCGGGCTCGTCATCGCGCCGATGCTGCAGAAGAGCGCCGGTTACGATCCGCTCAGGAGCTATGATCCGGTCGCGCTTGTCGCCGCGACGGCGAACATCCTGGTGGTGCATCCCTCGGTGCCGGCGAAGTCGGTCGGCGAGCTCATCGCCCATGCCAAGGCGCATCCCGGCGCGATCAACTTTTCCTCGGGCGGAATCGGGACGCTGCCGCACCTGATCGGCGAATATTTCAAGTCGCGCGCCGGTATCGACGTGATCCACGTGCCCTATCGCGGCGGCGGACCTTCCATCCAGGACGTCGTCGCCGGTCACATCCAATTCACCTTCGAAGGCATCTCGGTTCTGCTGCCGCTGATCCAGTCGGGGCAGCTGCGGGCGCTGGCGGTGACCAGCGCGAAACGCAGCCCGCTTTTGCCGGACGTGCCCACCATGATCGAGAGCGGCTTCCCGGATTTCACGACCAGCGCCTGGACCGGCCTGCTGGCGCCGGCAGGAACGTCGCCCGAGGTGATCGCCAAGCTCAACGGGGCGGTCAATGGCGCCCTGCAGGGCGCCGAGATGAAAGCCGCGCTCGAGCGGCTCGCCGGCGACGCGCTCGGCGGCCCGCCGCAGGAGCTCACCAAGGTCATCGAATCCGACATCGGCAGATGGGCCCCGATCGTCAAGGCGCTCAACCTGCAGGTTGATTGAGCAAACCGGCTATTCGCCGTTCTCCTCGCCCTCTTCCGAGAGCCGTTCGACCGAGACCACGCGCTCGTCTTCGGCCGTGGAGAAGACGATCACGCCCTGGGTCGAGCGCCCGGCGATGCGGATGCCGTCGACCGGGCAGCGGATGAGCTGGCCCGCATTGGTGACCAGCATGATCTGGTCCTGCTCCTCGACCGAAAACGAGGCGACCAGCGGT
>DASXXS010000005.1:0-2100 GCA_036502925.1 Xanthobacteraceae bacterium | reverse complement strand
TCCAGGAGCGCCCAGGGGGCATGCTCGCGCGAGGAGCCACAGCCGAAATTATCGCCGGCGACCAGCACCTTGGCGTGGCGATAGGCCGGCTTGTTGAGCACGAAATCCGGATTCTCGCTGCCGTCGTCGCGGTAGCGCTTCTCGGAGAACAGGCCGGTGCCGAGCCCGGTGCGCTTGATGGTCTTGAGGTACTGCTTGGGGATGATCATGTCGGTATCGACATTGATCATCTTGAGCGGGGCGGCGACGCCTTCCAAAACCGTGAACTTGTCCATCTCTCAATCCCGTAACGTATCCCGCGAGGCTTTATCGCGAATGGCGACGCGGCGAAAGGTCCATCACGCAACGCCGGCCTCGATGGCGTGCATGTCGTCGTCCGAGAGGCCGAAGTGGTGGCCGATCTCGTGCACCAGCACGTGAGCGACGATCGCGCCCAGCGTCTCCTCGTGCTCGCCCCAATAGTCGAGGATCGGCCGGCGGTAGAGCCAGATCATGTTGGGCATCTGGACCGGCGCGCTCTCGTGGCGGAACGGCAGGCCGACGCCCTGGAACAGGCCGAGCAGGTCGAACTCGGTCTCGGCGCCCATCTGGTCCAGCACCTCGTCGGTGGGAAAATCCTCGACCCGGATGACCAGGTCCTCGCACAAGGCACGGAATTTGGTCGGCAGCCGGCGGAACGCCTCGATGGCGATGACCTCCATCTCGTCCAGCGAGGGCGCCCTGACGCCGCGCCAGTCGAGCGGATCGGAAAATGCAGGATCGGCCATGGCGCGGTTGTAAGCGGTCGGGGCGCGCCGGCCAAGAGCGGACCACCGCCTCCTCCTGTCATGGCCGGGCTTTTCCCGGCCATCTCGCTCAGGCGGGCACTCCAGTGCCAATGTTGTCGGGATGGCCGGGACAAGCCCGGCCATGACAAGTGGGTGGGCGCGTGCGGTGGGTTGACCGCTTCGCCCCGATGGGCGAGCTTGCATCATCCAAACAGGGTTCGGATGCGTGCGATGAAACGGGCGGCAGTCGTAGGGACGGCCATGTTGGCTCTTGCGGGTCTCGGGCTTTGGCTGCCGGCGCCGGCCCTAGCGCAGAGCGGCGACAGCGCAGCGCCCAGGCGCGCGCACCCGCCGGCGCGGATCAGGGTGCATCCGCTGGCGCAATCCTATCCGGGGCCGGATGCGGTGCGCCAATGCGTAGCCTGGATTGCACCCGAATACCGCCCAAGCGGCACCGTCATCGTGCCGAGAATGCACTGCTGGTGGGAACACGGCTGACGGCGCGGCGGCGGAGAAACCTCCGCTCACCACAATCTCTGACCTGTCGTGCCCCGGGAAGGCGGGGCATCCAGTAATCGCAAACGCCCAGGCTTCTATTGAAGCGTCGGTGGTTACTGGGTCGTCCGCTTTCGCGGACGATGACAGCGCAGAGTCATCACGGTTACCCGGCTCGCTTGGCGCGACAGCTCAACCCCACGCCCGCACGTCAACGAAGTGCCCGGCGATGGCGGCGGCGGCGGCCATCACGGGCGAGACCAGGTGGGTGCGGCCTTTGTAGCCCTGACGGCCCTCGAAATTGCGGTTCGAGGTCGAGGCGCAGCGTTCGCCCGGCATCAGCTTGTCGGGATTCATGGCCAGGCACATGGAGCAGCCGGGCTCGCGCCATTCGAAGCCGGCCTTGAGGAATATCTTGTCGAGGCCTTCGGCTTCCGCCTGTTCCTTGACGAGGCCGGAACCCGGAACCACCATGGCATTGACACCGGCGTTGACGGTCTTGCCCTCGGCAATCCGGGCGGCAGCCCGCAGGTCTTCAAGGCGTCCATTGGTGCATGAGCCGATGAAAACCCGATTGATCGCAATGTCGGCAATCCGCTCACCGCCGGCGAGGCCCATATAGGCGAGCGAGGCTTGCGCGGCAGTGCGCTTGTTGTGGTCGGCGATGTCGGCGGGCACCGGCACTCGGCCCGTGATGGCCACGACCTGCTCGGGGCTGGTGCCCCAGGTGACCAGCGGCGGGAGCTTGCCGGCGTCGAGCCGGATCTCGCGATCGAAATGCGCGCCGTCGTCGGAGGTGAGCGTCTCCCAGTAGCGCATCGCCTGGTCCCAGAGCTGG
>DASXXS010000004.1:0-8566 GCA_036502925.1 Xanthobacteraceae bacterium | reverse complement strand
AGCGCCATCAACAGGCCGCCCATCTGCGAGGGCGTCGCCGCCCCCGACATCATGCGATCGAAGCCCTGCGCGGCTTCCTCGCGGGTGAGCGGCGCGCCGGTGGCGGCCTTCGCGATCAATGCCTTGAAATCGTCGCTCACGGTTGCTCCTGCCTGCACCACTTCTGCATTGTCGCATCTTCGGACGGAAAACCGAATTCCATCCCGCCGGAGTTTATCATCGGGCCGGCCTTCGGCCGGACCCGTTGGCGAGGGCGTGCCGTTCCCGAAAATGCTCTACCGCGTCGCGCGGCGCCGGCCTTGCGCCCGGCGTGCCGCACGCCTGCCAGTCGCGGTATTCCAGGCCGCCACGATGTCGAGGAAGTTCTTGAGGACGAGATGACCGTGCTCGGAAGCGATGCTCTCGGGGTGAAACTGCACGCCGTGCACCGGCAGCCGGGCATGCGCGAGCCCCATGATCAGGCGGTCCTCGGTCTCCGCCACCACCGCCAGATCGGGGGGGAGGCTTTTGCGCTCGACCACGAGCGAATGGTACCGGGTCGCCTGGAACGGGCCATTGATGCCGACAAAAACGCCGGCGCCCTGGTGCCTGATCTGCGAAAGCTTGCCGTGCACCGGCACCGGCGCCCGCACCACCTCGCCGCCGAAAGCCTGCCCGATCGCCTGATGGCCGAGGCAGACCCCGAATATCGGGATGCGCGCGGACGCCTGCCTGATGAGATCGAGGCAGATGCCCGCATCGTTCGGCGTGCAGGGGCCCGGCGAAAGCACGATGGCGTCGGGATCGGCCGCGATCACCGCCTCGCTCGCGATCTTGTCGTTGCGATGGACCACGACCCGCGCCCCGAGCCCGCCCAGATAGTGGAACAGGTTGAAGGTGAAGCTGTCGTAGTTGTCGATCAGGACGATCATGGCGTCCGTTCTAACGCCGGGACGCAGGCGCGTCTATCCTCGATGAATCGGGTCGATCCACAAGACCTGCTCGGGCGCTTCGATCGGCTCGATGTCGAGATTGATCACGACGGCTTCGTTGTCGCTGCGCACCAGCACGCATTCGAGCGGCTCGCTCGGGCTGGCGTTGATCTCCTGGTGCGGCACATAGGGCGGCACGTAGATGAAATCACCGGGGCCGGCTTCGGCGGTGTATTCCAGGCGCTCGCCCCAGCGCATGCGGGCGCGGCCGCGCACCACATAGATCACGCTTTCGAGCGCGCCGTGATGATGGGCGCCGGTCTTGGCATTGGGCTTGATGTTCACCGTGCCGGCCCACAGCTTGCGGGCACCGGCGCGGGCGAAGTTGATCGCGGTCTTGCGATCCATGCCGGGCGTCTGCGGAGTGTTGGGATCGAGCGATCCGCCCGGGATCACCTGCACGCCGTCGTGCTTCCATTTGGGTGTATCGTTCATCTCGCTCTCCTGCGGCGCAGATATTGGACTTTCCCCTGACGCGGCGCAGCACGAAGTGGCGCGCCGTTGATCCGGGGTCGTTACACGTCCGCGTCTGGAATGGTCCCGGGTCAAGAGCCCGGGACAAGAAAATTCATTGCCCGCGCCGGGCCGCGCTGGCGAAGCGCCTGGCTTCCTCGGCGGCACGGAACAGGGCTCTGGCCTTGTTGATGCATTCCTGCTGCTCCGATTTGGGGTCGGAATCCGCCACGATGCCGGCGCCGGCCTGCACGTACATGACGCCGTCCTTGATCAGCGCGGTGCGCAGCACGATGCAGGTGTCCATCTCGCCGGCAGCGGAGAAATAGCCGACGCAGCCCGCATAGACGCCGCGCTTCTCCTTCTCCAATTCATCGATGATCTCCATCGCCCGCACTTTCGGGGCGCCCGAGACGGTGCCGGCCGGAAATCCCGCCGCCAGCGCGTCGAGGGCGTCGTGCTCATCCGTCAGGGCGCCTTCCACGTTGGAGACGATGTGCATCACCTGGCTGTAGCGCTCGACGAAGAACTGGTCGGTGACCTTGACGGTGCCGATCTGCGCCACCCGGCCCACATCGTTGCGGCCGAGATCGAGCAGCATCAGATGCTCGGCGCGCTCCTTGGGATCGGCCAGAAGCTCGACTTCCAGCGCCTTGTCCTCGTGCGGGCTCGCCCCGCGCGGGCGCGTTCCGGCGATCGGCCGGATGGTCACGGTGCCGCCCGTCAGCTTGACCAGAATCTCGGGGCTTGATCCCGCCAGCGCGAACTCCCCGAAATCCAGAAAGTAGAGATAGGGGGAGGGATTGACCCGGCGCAGCGCCCGATAGAGCGCGAACGCGGGAAGCTCGAACGGCGCTTCGAAGCGTTGCGCCAGCACGACCTGAAAGACGTCGCCGGCGGCGATGTATTCCTTGGCGGCGCGCACCATGCGCTCGTATTCGGCCGGCGAGGTGTTGGATCGCGGCAGCACGGCGAGCGGGCCGGCCCGGCCATTGGCGGCGGCGTGATCGAGCGGCCGATCGAGCGCATCCACGATGGCGGAGAGACGCTCGCCGGCGCGGGCCAGGGCGGCCTTGGCCGAAACGCCCTTTTCCGGGCGAACCGGGGTGACCACCGTGATGGTGTCGGCGGTGGCATCGAACACCAGGACGATCGTGGGCCGCAGCAGGATCGCATCCGCGATGCCGATCGGGTCGGGATTGGGCGGCGGCAATTCCTCCATCAGCCGCACCATGTCGTAGCCCAAATAGCCGAACACGCCGGCCGCCATGGGAGGCAGCGCCGCCGGCAGCTCGATCCGGCTTTCGGCGATCAACGCCCGCAAGGCGGCGAGCGGGTCCTCGTTGCAGGGCACGAATTGTCCGTGCCGCTCGCGCGCGGCGCGGTTGATTTCGGCGCAGCCGCCGACCGTGCGCCAGATCAAGTCAGGGTCGAGGCCGATGATCGAATAGCGGCCGCGCACGGCACCGCCCTCGACGGATTCCAGGAGAAAGCTCATGGGCCGGCCGGCCGCGATCTTGAGAAACGCCGACACCGGGGTTTCCAGGTCGGCCACCAGCGTGGTCCATACCACCTGCGGGGCGCCGCCCGCATAGCACTTGGCGAACGCACTCGATTGCGGCTCGATCTGCATTCTGAAAGACTTAGAAATTGAGGTCGGTGTCGCTGGTGTTGTTGTTGCTGCTGCTGCCGCCGGTGACCACCTGCGCCACCGCGTTCCGATTGATGGTGACGCCGATCTCGCTCTCGACCTGGGCGATGTATTGACTGAAGACGTCATCGCTGAGCGAGCGATTGAGGTTCTGCGAAATGGTCTTGGCCTCGTCCGAATTCATGTCGGTCTTCGGCAGGACGATATCGGTGACGCGAAATATGACCTGCTCGCCCGGCTGCTCGGCATCCGCGCTCGCGGCCGCGTCCTTGGGGGTCACGAACAGCTTATCGGTCGCGCTCGCCGAAAGCGGCGGCGAGGCCGCCCCGCGTTTGAGACCGGTGATCGTCTCGACCTTGAGCCCGTCGGCGGCGGCAAGCTCGGCGAGCGTCGATCCGGCTTTGAGCTTGTCCAGGATCTGCGCTGCCTTGTTTTTCAGGCGCGTCGCGATCTCGTCCTCGCGCCAGCTCGCCTCTACCTTGTCCTTCACCTCGTCGAGCTTGCGGTCGCGCGAGGGCGTGATGCCCTCGACCTCATACCAGACGTAGCCGTCCTGGACCTGCAGGGGATCGGCATCGACGCCGACATCGGCCGAAAACGCCGCCGCCAGCAGCCTTTGGGCATCGGGCACGCCGTTGACCGGCACGCCCGAGGGATCATGGCCGGAGCGGTCAAGCTCGACGCTGCGCGCCGCCAATTTGAGAGTCGCGGCCGCCTCCGCCAGCGTATGCCCCTCCGAGCGCACATCCTCGATCTTGTCGTAGACCGACAGGATCTGGGCCTTGGCACGCTCGGTGGCGATCGTCTTCTTGATCTGGGGCGCGACCTCCGCCAGCGGGCGAATCTGCTCAGGCTCGACCTTGAGGACGTGGATGAGCGTCACGCCGAAGCGCCCCTGCACCGGCGCGCTCGTCTCGCCCTCCTTGAGGGCGAAGGCGGCATCCGCCACGGCGCGGTCGATAATGCTGTTCTTGGTCAGTGTTCCGAGCTCGATGTCCTTGTCGGCGATGCCGCGTTCCTTGGCGATCCCGGCAAAGCTCGCACCCTTGGCGATGCGGTCGGCGTCGGCGCGGGCCGCTTCCACGCTGGGATAGACCATCTGCTCGAGCTGGCGCCGCTCCGGCGTGCCGAAGCTGGCGCGGTGATCCTCGTAGTCGCGCTTGACGTCATCGTCGGACACTTCGATCCAGTTCGCCTGATCGCCGGGGATCAGCGCCAGCACTTCGAGCTTGCGATATTCCGGCGCGCGGAAGAGAATCTTGCGCTGGTCGAAATACTGGGCAAGCGCCTCCGGGGTGGGGGATGGGACGTCGCCGGCCTTCGCATGGTCCAGCAAGACATATTCGGCCGAGCGCTGCTCGTTTTGATAACGGTCCATCGCCTCGACCGCGGCTCGCGGCACCAGCGGCCCGCCCATGACCGTGCCGGAGAGCTGGCTGCGCACCGAGTTGCGGCGCTGCTCGGCCACGAAGCGCTGCTCGGTATAGCCGGCCTGGCGAATGGCTTGCTGGAAGCGGAAGGAATCAAACCCTCCCGAGGGCGTCTGGAAGCTCGGCTCGGCCGTGATCCGGCGCGCGATCTCGGCGTCCGAAAGATTGAGCCGTAGCGCGCGTGCCCGTTCATCGAGCGCAATCTCTGCCGTCAGTTGCGCCAGGATCTGGCGGTCGAAGCCGAGCGCCCGCGCCTGATCCATGCTGATCGGCTTGCCGATCTGGCGGCCGATCTGCTGCAGCTTGTCGTTGTAGATCTGGCGAAACTGCTCGGTGGTGATCTCCGTCCGCCCGACCTTGGCGGCGGTGGCGAGGCCGAATCCGCGGAAGATGTCGCCTATGCCCCAGATCGCAAAGCTGCCGATCAGGAAGGCCACCACGACCCCCAGGATGGCCTTGCCGACCCAATTCGAAGAGGCTTTTCGTAGACCTCGAAGCATCAAATCCTGCCGTGTTGCGTGTGAAAGCCGAAGATGCAGCAAAGCCGATCAAAGACTTGAAGCCATCATACGGATCGGCACGCACTCCCGCAACTGATGCGGCTTCCGGCCACAGGCGGCGGCCGCTCCGCCATTAAGGGTTCTAAAGGCTCCGCGGCGGGCCCCTGGCGTGCCTGCAGGCGCTCTGATAACCGCTATTCATCCGATCGAACAGGCGGACCAGCATGGCGGCGCGCCCCCTCATTGCCGGCAATTGGAAAATGAACGGCCTGAAGGGGGCGACAGCCGAGCTCCTGAACATCATCGAAGGGGCGGGCGATCTCAATCCAGCGACTGATCTTCTGGTGTGCCCGCCGGCCACTCTCATCGCGGGCTTTGCGGCGCTGGCGCTCGGCAGCCGGGTCGCGATCGGAGCGCAAGATTGTCACGCCGAGGCAGCCGGGGCCTTTACCGGCGACCTCTCCGCCGAAATGCTCAAGGATGCCGGCGCCAGCGCCGTCATCGTCGGGCATTCGGAGCGCCGCAGGTTCCATCACGAGACCGACGCCGAGATTCGCGCCAAGGCGCTGGCCGCCCGACGCGCCGGCCTCCTGGCCGTGGTTTGCGTGGGAGAGACGCGCGCTGAACGCGAGGCCGGACGCACCATCGCGGTCGTGGGCGGCCAGCTCGCGGGCTCGCTGCCCGACGGTGCCGGTGGCGAAAACATCGCCCCGGCCATCGCGGTCGCTTATGAGCCGGTCTGGGCGATCGGCGCGGGGCTTACCCCCACCGCCGCCGACATCGCAGAGGTGCATGGCTTCATCCGCCGGGAATTGGCGAAGCGTTACGGGGGAGCCGCGCCGGGCATTCGCATCCTTTATGGGGGCTCGGTCAAACCGGGAAATGCCGGTGAGTTGCTGGCGGTCGAGAACGTCGACGGCGCGCTGGTGGGGGGCGCCAGCCTCAAGGCCACGGAGTTCCTCGCCATCGCGGCGGTTTACGGTTAAGAATCCGCTCATCAACGACAGCACGAAAATCACGACAACGATTTGGAGGAAGCCATGAGGATAGTCGCAGCAATCGCCGTCGCAGCGGGTATCTCGGTGCTCGCGTCCTTCGGTGCCAGGCCCGCCGACGCGGCCGAGATCAAGCTGCTGGTCTCCAATGCGCTCAAAACGACCATGGAGGAGCTCACGCCGCAATTCGAAAAAGCAAGCGGGCACAAGCTTAGCCTGACCTTCGGGGCAGCCGCGGAGATCAAGACCTCGATCGAGAAGGGCGCGGCGGTGGATGTTGCGATCCTCACTGCCGCGGTGACCGACGATCTCGTCAAAGAGGGCAAGCTCAGCGCCGCTGGACGCGCCGACATTGCGCGCTCGGGCGCCGGGGTGGCAGCCCGCAAGGGCGCGCCCAAGCCCGACATCAGCACGCCGGACGCGTTCAAGCGCGCGCTCGTCGATGCCAAATCGATCGCCTATGTGGAGGCGGGCGCAACCGCCCCTTACATCAAGAGCCTGTTCGAGCGCCTGGGCATCGCCGAGCAGGTCAAGTCCAAGCTCAAGCCGCAGCCGACCAGCAATCCGGCCGCCCAGGCCGTCGCCAACGGCGAGGCGGAGCTCGGCATTACCCAGATCAGCGAAATTCTTCCCTATGCGGGCGCCGAGCTGGTCGGACCACTCCCCGCCGAACTGCAGCTCTACACCGTCTATCCAGCCGCTGTCGCTGCCGAGACCAAGGAGCCCGATGCCGCCAGGGCCTTGATCAAGTTCCTGACCGCGCCGGCCGCCATCGCGGTGCTCAAGGCGAAGGGATTGAGTCCGGGTTGATGGCGAGCCGTCGCTTGGGTGTTTTGCGATTTTGACAGGCGTCGCGCGGGCCGTAGCGGGGCGACCCATTTCGGCCTAACCTTACAAAGAAATTCCAGCGCTTCGCCGTGCACGCCTGACGTCGAGGGAGATTTCGCCATGCCCGACAACATGCCTGACAAAGTGAGCGATAAGTTTGCCGCGAAGGTCACCGACCCTTCGCCCGACACGCCGATTCCCCGTCGCAGCTTTCTGGTCGGTGCCGGCACCGCGATGGCGGCGGGACTTGCTCCCCCCGCCAACGCCCAGACGCCGCCGGTCGCTCAGCCCGCCGCCACGGCGCCGGAACCCGAGCCGCTCTTGACCCTGACCCCGACCGAGCATGCCTTTGTGGCGGCGGCGGCCGACACGCTTATTCCAGCCGACGAGCTCTCGCCATCGGGCAGCGATTGCGGCGTCGCGGTTTTCATCGATCGGCAGCTGGCCGGGGCCTATGGCAGCGGCGCGCGCCTCTACCGCGACGGCCCTTTTCCCAAGGGCAAGCCCGAGCTCGGCTACCAGCTTGCGCTCAATCCGCGCGAATTCTTCCGCGCCGGCATCGCTGCGGCCAATGATTGGACGCGCAAGACTTACAGCAAGGACTTCGACCGATTGGCCGCGCCCGAGCGCGAGGCGGCCTTGAAGGCCATGGAAACCGGCAAGGCCGAGTTTCCCGGCTTCACCAGCAGCATGTTTTTCGACGCGCTCCTGCAGATCAGCATGGAAGGCTTCTTCGCCGACCCGATCTATGGCGGCAACCGCGACATGGCGGGGTGGAAGATGGTGGGATATCCGGGCCTGCCCGCCACCTACCGGGAAGTGTTCAAGAAATATCTGGGCAAGAAATACGACAAGCCGCCGCGCTCGATCGCCGACTTTTCGTGAGGGAACCGGGAGAGATCACTCATGGCAACGCTCTTGAAAGAGGTGGATGCGGTCGTGATCGGCGTCGGCTGGACGGGCAGCATCCTGGCGCGCGAATTGACCAAGGCCGGCCTCAAAGTGGTCGGGCTCGAGCGCGGCGCCAAGCGCACGCCGCGCGACGACTTCACCCTGCCGAACGTGCGCGACGAGCTCAAATACGCGAACCGGCATGAGCTGTTCCAGGACACCCAGATGGAGACCGTGACGCTGCGCCATTCGCCGGCGGAAACGGCGCTGCCGATCCGGCGCCTGGGATCGTTCCTGCCCGGCACCAATCTGGGCGGCGCCGGCTCCCATTGGAACGGCAATACCTGGCGGCTCCTGCCCTACGACCACAAGCCGCGCAGCCAGATCCTCGAGCGCTATGGCCGCAACGCCATTCCTGACGAGATGACGATCGCTGACTACCCGGTGAGCTATGACGAGCTCGAGCCCTATTACGACAAGTTCGAGAAGCTGTGCGGAATTTCCGGCAAGGCCGGCAATCTGCGCGGCCAGAAGATCGACGGCGGCAACGTGTTCGAAGGCCCGCGCCAGAACGAGTATCCCAACAAGCCGCTGCTGCAGCCGATGGCGGGCGCCCTGATGGAGGCCGGCTGCAAGAGCCTCGGCTATCACCCGTTCCCGGCGCCGGCCGCCAATGCCAGCGACGTCTACACCAATCCGGAAGGCCTCAGGCTCGGCGCCTGCGAATATTGCGGCCATTGCGAGCGGTTCGGCTGCGAAGCCAATGCCAAGGCATCGCCCAATGTCTGCGTGCTGCCGGTGCTGCTGGCCGATCCGAAATTCGAGCTGCGCACCCACGCCTATGTAA
>DASXXS010000003.1:0-21350 GCA_036502925.1 Xanthobacteraceae bacterium | reverse complement strand
GCCGCGCGCGGAGGACGCGTCGTCCTATTATGCGATGGGACTGGACCTCGATCTCAACAAGGCGCTGCAGGAAGCCGTGCAGGAGACCGTCGCCTTCCTGCGCGACAAGAAAGGCCTGTCGGCGGCGGATGCCTATGCGCTCGCCAGCGTTGCGGTCGATTTCCGGGTGGGCGAAGCGGTCGACGCGGTGCAGATGGTATACGGCATGATCCCCAAGAGGATCTTCAAGCAGAACCCGGATTATTGGTCCAAACGCTAGAGCGGGATCACCGCCCTTGGCCTCACGACCCCTGGGAGGTGCTGAAGGAGGGGCGCTCCTCGGTGCTCCCGCGACCCGCGCTGCCCGGGCAACCCCATCCGCATTTGAACATTTTTGCCCTTTCGGCGTTTTCTCATGCACGAGTCGAGCGTCACATCCAGGGAGAATGGCAATGAAGAGCGTTTTGTTAGCAACCGGTGCAGCCCTCCTCATTGGCTTGGCCGCCGTTACCTCGGCGGTGAGCGCGGGTGCGGACAGGGGCGGCGGCGCGCGCGGGGGCGGCGGCCCAGGCCCGTCCGCGGGCGGCGGCGGTGGGATGTCCGGTGGCGGCGGCGGTGGGATGTCCGGTGGCGGCGGCGGAAGGGTATCAACGGGCGGCAGCGCGGGGCTGTCCGGCGGCGGCAATGCAGGGGCGTTCAGAGGTAGCGCCGGGACAACATTCAACGGAGGTAATGCAGGCGCGTTCAGGGGTAGCGGCGAGATGCGGGGCGGCACCAGCGGCACGTTTACCAGCCGCAGCGGCGGCACGGTCAGCGGGGGTACTGCGACCTTCGGCGGCGAGTCGCGCATGGGCCGGTTCGACCGTGACCATGACCGTGACCGTCATCGTCGCTTCCGCGACCGCGACTTCGCCTTCGGCGTCTATCCAGGCTATGACTATTACGCCTCTGACTACGATGACGGATGCTATCGATGGGAGGAAGTGCCCACCCGTAGCGGCTGGCGTTGGCTGCGCGTATGGGTCTGCGATTAGCCGGCGCTTCGGCATCGAACGACTGCCGGGGTCTGCAAGCGATGCGCATGGCGGGTCGCAAGCGGACCCCGGGCAGGCGGATGAGTGCTGCCGTCACGCCCCTCCGGGGGCGACGTAGCAGTACAGCACGCCGGAGGCGCCGATGAAGACGATTCCGTGACCGGTCGGGTTGCCCTGGTCCCATTTCATCTTGGAATTGGGCACGGCAATTCGCGTTCCATTCGCCAGCACGCCCTTGCCGTCGGTGATGATGGCGACATAGTGATCGCCGGCAACCTCGAAGGTGTCGGCCTCGAACGCGTCAGCCTCGCCGCAGCACGATACGGCCGGGTTGTCGGGCTGCATGAGGCTTTGGAACCATTGACGGATATGGGTGGGAGAATTGCCCCATTGTCCGTTGTCTCGCGCCGTGGCGGGGGCGCAGAGTGCGAACATGAGTAACGCAATGCGTCCCTTCATGACGGTCCTCCGTTGAGAGGAACCGCTCATTACTGCACCGCTACGCGAGCGGATCCGGTTCACAGCCTCTGGATAAGGCAGCGTCAACTGATTCGTCACTTGATTTTCACAAAAGAGCGCGCGCAGGGGATCGCCTGTGGCTTTTCCGTCACAGCCACGGCGGTCGAAATACGTCGCTTCGCCTATCCTCGGGGTCAGCCCTTGGCCGGATCCGGCGCGCTGCTCGGGGCCGGCTGTCGTGGTCCGAAGAGGCTACGGCAAAACTTCTCGCCCAATGCAAACAGCCCTGCCGCGAACAGCGTCCAGGCATAGAGCAAAGCAAGGCTCGTCAAATATCCAAGCAGCGAATTGAAATCCATTGTCTCCTCTCCTTTACGGGAAATCGGCCGAGCGCGCGGCCGATTTCAAGTTCGAGAGTGTCGGGCGGCCGGAGCTACGGATGGCCCGGCAGCCACCACGGACCCGGCAACAGAAAGAACGGAAACGGCGGGGCCGGATAGTAGTTGGCGGGAAGCCCATAGTAGGCGGCCGGTGCCCCGTAGTATCGCTGTTGCGCTACGCGATCACGGGCGACCTCGACGTGATCCTTCTCCACGTGCTTTCGGTGGGTGGCGGCAACGGATGGATTCGCGAAAGTGGTGGCGAGGACGAAAGCGCCGGCGGTCAGCGAAGCGATGGCAAATCTGTGCATGATTGGACCCCGTGAGAGTACCCCCGCGGATGGTGCTACCGGATGGATCGCCCAGGTTCAAGGCAAAAACAACCGCGGCCTCCTGCAGCAGCGGCTTCGTTGCCGATCCGTTCTGAGTGGCTGGACGCAACGCGGTCTGGAGCGGCTTCACATAGCCGGAAGCAGCAACCGCTCCAGCATTTTCGCGTTGTCGCATTTTCGGACGGAAAACCGGTTTCCACCCCCGCCGGAGTTTATCATCGGGCCGGCCTTCGGCCGGACCCGGTGGCGAGGGCAGGCCTTTCCTGAAAATGCTCTAGGGGTGCAGCATCGAAGCGACCACGCCGATCAGTGCGGCAAGCCAAAGCAGTCCGGTCGCGATCGCCTGCACGAAGAAGCCGCGGTGGCGTTTCGCGGCCGCCTCCGTGTAGCCGCGCATGTAGACCACCCGGCCCGCGATCCAAACAACGCCGAGCAGAGCCGCGCCGATATCGCTCACATAGATCGCCGCCAGCCACATCGCCGGCAGGAAGACGGGCATCCATTCCAGCATGTTCATGTGGACCCGGAAGACGCGCTCGAAGTCCGCGTTGCCGGTCGTCGCGGGTGCCTTGATGCCGAATTTCACCCGTGCCTGGCCGACCCGAAAGCCGAGCCAGAAATAAAGGAACACGGCGAGAAGCGTGACGATGGCGGTGAAATTGGGCATGAGCATCCTTCCCAGGGTGGACATCGGGGACCTGAGTCAGGTCTAAGGCAGGTTCGGTGGAATCGGAATGGGTTGGGCTACCATGCCGAAGGGCGCGATGGCAAAACGGCTGAAAACCGCACCCGAGCTCGAACGGCTGATCTTGCTGGAAATGCAGCGGCACGCCGTCTGCGCCGGCATCGCCGCGGTAACGGTGCGCGAGACATCCGATCAGGCCGGAACGAACTGGGCCGTGGCCCACATCAACGCGCGCGGCGGCACGGTGCCGGCGCCGTGTCAAAGCCTATGCACGGCGACGGTCGCAAAGCTGCAACGGGAATATGAGCTGCTGCCCGAGTTCGAGCTCGACATGGATTTCTGACCCTCCCCCTTTACTTGTCCCGGCCTTGAGCCGGGACCGTTCCAAACACTGAGCCTGGAACGGTCCCGGCTCAAGGCCGGGACAAGTAAGACGGGCTTCCATGCCCGCCGCTCAAGGGGGGATGAAGTGCATCTCGGACGCGCTATAATGCGACCGCGACCAACCCCCCAGGGAGGAAAACATGGCTCAGAAGACTGCTCTGGTTGCAAGCATCGCCGGATTGACGCTGGCTGCCGGCTTGGCGGCAACTTCCCCGGTCCTCGCCGAAACGGTTACGATGAAGGCGAACCTGGCGGCCTCGGCTGAAGTGCCGCCCAACGACAGCCCGGCGACCGGCACGGTCACGGTCACCTTCGACACCGCCAGCAAGAAGCTGACCTGGCAGGGCACCTATTCCGGGCTTTCGGGCCCCGCCACGGCCGGTCATTTCCATGGTCCGGCCGACCCCGGCAAGAACGCCAGCGTGGCGGTGCCGATCACGCCGAACACCAGCCCGCTTCAAGGCTCGGCTGATCTGACCGACGCTCAGGCCGCCGACCTGATGGCCGGCAAATGGTACGTCAACATCCACACCGACGCGCATAAAGGCGGCGAAATTCGCGGCCAAGTTACGAAGTGACGCGGTGAATTGATCCGCTGAAACAGCGCCTGAGGTTCGGGGTATGCGGTATGCTGCCCCGATCCTCTGGCGGAGCGTAGAGTTTTGCGCGCCAGGAGCTGCGTCCACCGGCAGGGCGCGGCAGGGGCAGCGATGGCCAAGACGAACGGACAAGAGCACCAGCCGATCCTGATCGCCGGCGGCGGCATCGGCGGCCTCGCGGCGGCCTATGCGCTCGCCTGCAAGGGATTCCCGGTGCGGGTGCTCGAGCAGGCGCCGGAATTCAAGGAGCTCGGCGCCGGCATCCAGCTCGGACCCAATATTTTCCGGGCGGTCGAAAAGATCGGCCTCAAGCAGGCGTTGCTGGCGGATGTCTGGCGGCCGGGCGCCCTGGAAATGCGCTGCGCGCTGACCGGCCGGCAGGTGACACGCATCCCCCTCGATCAGCGCTTCATCGACCGTTTCCAGCAGCCTTATGCGGTCACTCATCGCACCGATATTCATGCCGTGTTCCTCAAGGCCTGCCAGGGCAACAATCTGGTGACGCTGGAGACGCAGCGGCACGTCGATGCCTTCGCGCAGGATGGTGACGGCGTCACCGTGACGCTGCAGACCGGCGAGCAGATACGGGGACGCGCGCTGATCGGCTGCGACGGGGTGTGGTCGAAGATCCGCGAGCAGATCGTCGCCGACGGCAAGCCGCGCGTGTCGGGTCACATCGCCTATCGCGCCGTGCTCAAGCGCGCCGAGGTGCCGGGCGATCTCTGGCAGCCGGACGTCATTCTATGGGCCGGCCCGCGCACCCATCTCGTGCATTATCCGCTGCGGCGGGGCGAGCTCTACAACCTGGTCGCCGTCTTCCACTCCGACCGCTATGTCGAGGGCTGGAACGCGGAGGCCGACGCCGGCGATCTGTGGGCGCATTTCAAGGGCCAGCGGCCGGAGGTCCTGCGCATGCTCGAGCGCATCGAGACCTGGCGCATGTGGGTCCTGTGCGACCGCGAGCCGGTCAAGGACTGGAGCAAGGGCCGGGTCACGCTCCTGGGCGATGCCGCCCACCCGATGCTGCAATATCTCGCGCAAGGCGCCTGCATGGCCACTGAAGACGCGGTCTGGCTTGCCGAGAAGGTGGCCGAGCAGCCGCACGATCTGCCGGCCGCGTTCAAGGCTTATGTGCAGCAGCGCTACCTTCGCACCGCGCGGGTGCAGATCATGGCGCGCGTCTATGGCGATTTCTATCACGCCCGCGGCCCCACCGCCGAGCTGCGCGACCAGATGCTCGGCGGCCGCAGCGCCGAGCAGTCCTATGACGGAGTGGCCTGGCTGTACGGCGAGATCTGAAGTCGCCACGGGCGTCATGCCCGGCCTTGTGCCGGGCACCCACGTCTTGCTTCGGCGTGGCAAGGAAGGAAGGCGTGGGTGGCCGGGACAAGCCCGGCCATGACTCAGAGGTTGCGGCCCTGGCGGGATTTCAGGACGCCTGCGCCAGCCTCGGCTTGAGCTCCGCGCGTTTGTCGACGCGGGCGAGCCGCGCCAGCAGATAGTCGACCTCGGTCTTGGCCGTGCTGCTCAGGCTCGAGCCGGGCTTGCGCTGCGCATCGCAGGCAATGGCGCCGCGCCGCATCAGCACGTATTTGCGCACCGCCAGGCCGACGCCTTGTTGCTGCTCGTAACGCAGGAGCGGCAGGTGCGCGTCGAACAGATCGTGCGCGGCGTCGCGACGGCCCTCCTTCGACAGCCGCACCACATCGACCAGCATGTCCGGGAACGCGTAGCCCGTCATCGCTCCGTCCGCCCCGCGCTCCATCTCGAAATCGAGGAAAAGTCCGCCGTTACCGGTCAGGATCGAGACCGGCCGCATCGAGCCGTCCTTTTGGAAGCCGCGCAACGCCGTGATCTTCTCGAGCCCCGGCCAGTCCTCGTGCTTGAGCATCTGGCAGGACGGATTGTCTTGAATGATCCGCCGTATGACCCCCGGCGTCATCTGCACGGTCAGGGTCAGCGGATAGTCCTGCAGGACCCACGGGACGTCGGCGCCGATTGCTTCCACCGCCTGGCGGAAATATCCCACGATCTGATCGTCGGTTCGCAGCGCGGGCACCGGCGCGATCATCACGCCGGCCGCACCCGCCTCCATGACGCCGCGCGCGAGCGAGCGCATGGCGGCAAAGCCGGGCGCCGAAACGCCGACGATGATGGGGGCGCCGGCGGCGCGCTTGATCATGCGGCAGGCAACGTCGAGCGCCTCCTGGGCGTCGAGCTTGGGCGCCTCCCCCATGATGCCGAGCACCGTGATGCCGGCGCAGCCGACCTCGAAGTAGAAGTCCGTCATCCGGTCGATTGAGACCACGTCGATGCGGCCATCCTCGTGGAACGGCGTCGGCGCGATCGCGAATGTCCCGGACGTGCTGGGCGAGAGCTTCATGTCGTCTCCTGTTTCAAGTCATTCGCCGCCGGCGAGAGCCGCAGATGTCAATTTGCGCAGCATACCGTAAACGGGCGCGGCGCGCCCTCCCCTACTCCGGGTCCCCGGCGTCACGCAAGCGGCATCACCGCAACCCGCTGCGGCGACATCGTACAAAATCGTACGGTGGCGCGTCCGAGGGGATTTGAGCCTCTGACCTTGCCTTCAGAGGGCAACGCTCTATCGAGCATATAGCTTCGATAGCTTCGGGGTGCCGTCAGCTCAAGTGCTGGCGAGTTGCGCGGCCCCCACATTCGTTATTGCAGAATCTAATTTTCGATACGCGCGGGCGGAACGACATCAGAGTAAAGGCGCCTAATTCCTTCAACCAGCTCTCGTATCATCTCGGACAGCAACCGGCCTCCGATTTTGGCATTCGCAAGAGTCGGGTCGCCGCGTGCGCCGGTTGCGCTGAAATCCGGGCCGGATGCGGGATCCGAGCTGTAGCGGACAGGCTGGGAGAACACCGTCGCGGGCTGGTCCAGCATGTGGCCATAGTCAGGCACTGCGCGATCGAGCCGCACGGATTCCGGTGCGATGGCCAAGACCGCCGCAGTCTCGAGCTCGTCGGCATGGCCGCCCAGCTTTTGCTGCTCGCCGCGCCTGACGGCCGAGCCCAACCGCCTGATGTCAGCTGTGGCGATCCGGACGCCGGTACTTTCCAGAATCGTGCGCGCCGCGATCTGCAGCGGTGCCTCGGTCGACACTCCCGTATTGATCACCACGATTCGCCTTGCGCCATCGGAGATGAGCTTGGAAAAGATGTCCGTCAGCAGCGCAATGAACGTCTCGGCGCGCAAGTGCTGGCTTCCCGGATAGGCGACGAACGCCGGATAATATCCGAAGCTTACGATCGGAGCGAGCACGACCGGCAGGGCTTCGGCCACTCCCTCGGCGAGTGCGTGGGCGAGGAGGTAGTCTGTATTGAGCGGGAGATGGTGGCCATGCTCCTTGGCGGCCGCTCCGATCGGAACTACGACGATCGCATTGCCCTCGAGGCGCTGCTTCGCTTCGGGCCATGTCAGGGTCTCGAGCCAAACACCAAGCATCCGATCGACCGCCCCTTTTGTCCCGCACATTACCCTGGTGATCTCGCCGCGCTATCGGGGATCGCTACTCCCAGCGCGCCACCTTACGCAAGAGGCGCTCCAACGGGCGCAAACGCGATGGCCACGCCGGATGCGTCGTCGCTTGCGACGCACGTCAAGTGGCCACGCTGCTCCCACGACAGGCCGCCCCGGATCAGAGTTTCGCGGCACACGCCTGGGTTTGTCACCTCGAATTCCATGCCGATTGCATGTGCGCGCTCGACTGGCCCTCTGAAACCGTAGCGGCGGGCCGCCGCCGGGTCCAGGAAATCGATGACGTGGGAGCCGAAGTGGATTTGAGCGCCGGCGTCACTCGGGACGCGCACCGAGCCGGGGAGCGCGCGCGACCAGGACACCACCGCCCGCAGCGGATCGGGCGCCGCGATCGACAGCTTGCGGATCGCGCGGGCCGTATTGGGGTGATCGAGCAGCTCGGGCAGCCACACGGCTTCGCGGGTCAGCTGGGCACAGGCGAAGATCGCCATCGCCGGCACCGCCTGCGCCGGAAGTGCGACGACCTCGAAACGCGCTTGCGTCCTCTCTCCACCGGCCCGCCCCACGGCCCGCGAGAAGGCAACACTGTCGCCGGCCGCAAACCCTGCCTCCCGCCACGCCGCGCTGGCCGCCGCCGCGCTCGCCGTCGCGGCCGCAAAGCCGGCGAGCCCTTCGCCATCCGCCAGAGCCTGTCGCCATTTCGCATTGGCCGGCGTCGGGGCCGTGACGGCGAGCAGCTCGAAGTAGTCGCGTTCCAGCATGATGGTGTGGTTGGTAGTCCCCATATGGGCGCTGTGGACCGCGCGCGGCGATAGCGTGAAGCCCAGTCGCCGATATGTTGCCGCCGCGCGATCGAGATCGCTCACGACGATGAGCAGGTGGTCGATGCCGCAGAGCGCTTGCGCGCTCATGGCGTGACGATCACCTTGCCGACCATCGCACGCTCTTCGAGCAGCGCCATGGCCTCGCGCGTTTCCGCGAGCCCGAAACGGCGCGGATGGAGCACCGGTTGCAGCCTTCCGGTCCGCACCAGATCGAGCAGGGCCAGGATGTCCTCGCGCGTCCAGCCGTTCGATCCCAGAATATTGAGCTCAAAGGTCCAGATATAGCGGATGTCTTCCGGCGGGTCGTAACCGCTGGTCGCGCCGCAGGTCAGGAGCCTCCCGCCGCGGCGCAGCACCTTGAGCGATTTGGTCCAGCTGTCGCCGCCGTTGAAATTGACGACCGCGTCGATCCCGCCGCTCTCCTGGCGGGCAAAAACGCGCGGTCGGCCGAACCGGCGGCGGCACTCGGCCACCCAATCGCTTTTCATGTAGTTGATGCAGACATCGGCGCCGAGCGCCTTCAATTGCGCGAGCTTCGGCTCGCTCGAGGCGCAGGCGACGACGGTTGCCCCGGCAAGCTTTGCGAGCTGCACGCAACAGGTTCCGACGCCGCCCGACGCCCCGAGGATGAGCACGGTCTCGCCCGGCTTGATCGCGCCGCGCGTCACCATCATGCGATGCGCCGTGCCATAGGCGACCGGCAGCGCCGCGGCCTCGGCGTAGTCGATCGCGGGATCAAGCTTCACCAGCATATACGCCGGCACGCGCACCAATTCGGCGAGGCCGCCGTCCATGGTCTCGCCCAGGAAGCCGCCGGCACGCCGGTCGACCGGGTCGACCAGCACCCGCTCCCCCGACGCGAAGCCGGTGACGTCGGGTCCAAGCGCCGCAATCTCGCCCGCCAGATCATTGCCCGTGATCAGCGGCAGCGGCACCTTGATGCCCGGCATGCCCCTGCGCGTGAACAGGTCATGATAGTTGAGCGCGCAGGCGCGCATTCGCACCAAGGCGTCGCCGGCCCCGGGCGCGGGAGCGCGGTAGTCGGGCTCGTAGACGAGCTTCTCCAATCCGCCGTGCCCGTACAAGACCACTGCGCGCATGAGAGGCGCTCCTCACCCGGCCCGCACCTGCGCCCGCCTGGCGCCGGCGATCCGTTCCGCCTCGGCAGTGAGGCGCCGCCGATCCGGCTTGTTGGTGGCGGCGAGCGGGACAGCCTCGATGAACGCGACGAAGCGGGGATGCGCAAATGCGGGACCGTTTGCAATGGTGTAGGCCTTGACCGCGGCCTCATCGAGCACGGCGCCCGGCTGCTTCACCACGAAGGCAAACGGCAGGGCGCCCTTGATCTCGTCGGGAACCGGCACGACCAACGCCTGATGCACGCCCGGCACCCGCTCGACCAGGCGCTCGACATCGCCGGGCCAGACATTCTCGCCGCCGACCACGAACATATCGTCGGCCCGGCCGAGGAAATAGTAGAACCCGTTCGCGTCGCGCCGCATGATGTCGCCGGAGCGGTACCAGCCGTCCTGCATGACCTCGGCGGTCTTCTCCGGCAGATTGTTGTAGCCCTCCATGCGCATCGGGCTGCGCATGTACAACACGCCCTCGTCAGCGGACGGGCCTTCGCGCAGATCGACCTCCATGCCGGGATGCGGATAGCCGGCCGCGATGGCCGGCCGCGGCAATCCGTCCGGATGTGGTCCGAACGGCGTCGGGCCGGCCTCGGTGGTTCCGTAGCTGTTGTTGATGGCTGCCTTCGGGAATAGCGCCTGGACCTTGTCGACCAGCGCCTGCGTGAGCGGGGCCGACCCCATGGTCACGCGCTCGACGCAGGAGAAATCGAGCTTGCCGACGAGCTCGCTTTCGCGCGCCACAAGCGCCAGCATCGTGGGCACCGAGGTCAGCCAGGTCACGCGGAAGCGCTCGATCGCGCGCGCATAGAGCCTGGCGTCGAAGCTCGGCAGCAGCACGATGCTGGCCCCGCCGGCCAGGGCGATCTTGATGCTGATCGTCGCGTTCATGTGGAATATCGGCGCGGCCACGATGTAGCGATGATGCGTCATGTCGCCGTTGAGCGCGAGGTTGCGCTCGATCGACCAGCGCTGCGATTCATGCGAGAGCAGGACGCCCTTCGGCTTGCCGGTCGAGCCCGAGGTGTAGAGGATCATGCCGAGCTCGCGGCCTTGCGGCTCCACCGTTTCGAAGGGTCCGGTATCCTTGAAGTCGGCGTAGGCGCCGCGGTCGTCGAGGTCGACGCGCGGCAGCCAGGGCGGGCAGAGCGGCGCGCGCTCGCGATCGTGCAGGATGGCCTTGAGCCCGGCGTCGTCCACGATGTAGCGGACGATGTCGGGGGGCAGCTTGAACGAGATCGGCACCGTGACCATGCCGGCGCGCATGGTGCCGTAGAAGGCGGCGAGCGCCTCGTACCGGTTGAGCGAGAGAAGGCCCACGCGGTCGCCGCGCCGCAGGCCCAGGCGCCGCAGGCCGCGCGCGACCGCGTCGCATTCCGCCTCGAAGCCGAGATAGCTGAGTTCGATCGGATGCCGGTCGTCGCGCAGGTCGATGATCGCGATCTTGTCGGGCCGCGCCGCCGCGGAAAACGAGCGGCCGAGATTGTTCGACGGCAACGCCATCAAGCCGCCTCCCAATTGAGCGCCGCCTCGGCGGCGGCGGCGCGCCCGGCAATGCCGCCGCCGATGAAGCATTCCGCGAGATTGCCGCCCGAAAGGTAGAGATGGCCGAACAGGCTGCCGCACTCGCCGGCGGCGTAAAGTCGCGGGATGGGCTCGCCGAAAGCGTCCAGCACCCGCTGCTCGGCATCATGAACCGGCCCGCCTTGCGTGTTCGACACCACCGGCCAGACCCGTGCGGCATAGAACGGCGGCGTGACGATCGGCAGCATGCTGCCCGGCGGCCGTCCGAACGCGGCATCCTTGCCGGCCGCGCAAGCCGCGTTCCAATCGGCGATCGTCGCGGCGAGCGCAGCGGGCTCAAGCCCCATCGCTGCGGCCAACGACGCAATGCTGGCCGCCTCGGTCAGGATCGCTTCATCCATCTGGGCGGGGGATACGCCGCACCAGTGTTCCGCTACTGCGGCGTCGTGCCAGGTCGGGGCGGCGAGCGGATAGCGCTTGCGCCCCTCGCCATCGACGATGAGAATCGAGGGGATGCGCGGATAGTCCTGCAGGACTGGGTCGAACGCCTCGAACGGCCGATGTCCGGTATCCTGCATGTAGGGCTCATACTCGTTCATGAAGCGCCGGCCGTGCCGGTCGACCAAGATCCAGCTCATGACCACGTCCTCGCGCAAGCCCCGGCCCGGCACCCAATCAGGCAGGCGCTTGAGCCTGATGCCGAACGGATATCGCGGGTCGGGATGGCGAAAGCCATAGGATCCGTGGAAATGCCACATGTGCCAGAGTCCGGCACCGATGTCCTGCGCTATGCGGATGCCGTCGCCAGTGTTGCTGCGGACCGCCGCGCTCAGCACCGGCTTGATTTGCCAGAACTGCAGTTGCATCTGCGGATCGCCCTCGAAGCCCCCGCAGGCAAGCACCACGCCGCGTCGCGCCCGAACGGGGCGCCCGGCCGCGACCACACCGGCGACGGCTGCGCGCTCGCGCAGCAAGCGCTCTGCCGGCGTCGCCAGTCGCACCGTTATGCCGCCGCGCCGCCGCACCTCTTCGAGCACCACCTTGAACAGCCGGGCGCCGTCCGCCGACCCGCGCACGGAGGGAAACTCGCGCGCTGGGTCGAAGCCGGGCACCGCCTCGACATAGACGAAGCCGAACCCATCGCTGCCCGGCAACGGGTAGTTCGCGACGTGGTCGCGTACGCTCACGACCGCGCCCGTGGCCGCCGCGAGCCGCCTGACGTAATCGGCAAGCCCAGGCATGCCCTGCGCCAAGCGGCGCAGCACCGGCTCGGGCGCGGTGCCGGCATTGGTCGCCGCCAGGTAGGCATAGGCATCCTCTGCACTCCGGGCGATGCGCAGCCCGCCCGCCGAGCAGACCGAGATGCCACCGGGATCCGGCTGCTTCTCCAGAATGAGCACCGACGCGCCGGCATCATGGGCCTCGATCGCCGCGACAGCGCCGGCATAGCCGAACCCGATGACAATGACGTCGAACGTTTCGGCGGGGCTCTTCACAAATGGCGCTCCAGGAAGCGGCATACGTCATCACCCCAAAGCGCGAAGCCGTATTTCTCCAGAAAATGGCCCTCCTCCGCATTGATCCCGAAGGCCGGATAGATGGCGGATTGCACCGGCTTGCCGGCCGCCTGGCGCACCGCGGCAAGCGCGAGCGTCGGTGCCGTGCTGTAGTCATTCGCCGCCTGGATGAAGAAGATCGGCGGCGCCGCCTTCCGGGCGGCGTCCAGCATCTTCCCTCGCAACGTCGGGGCGATCTCCCAGTTCATGGCCGCGCCGGCAAATTCGACAACGCAGCGGAAATCGGTCTTGGTAGCGGCGACGAGCGCGTTCACGCCGCCGAAGGAGCTACCCATGACGCCGATGTGCGCGGGCCTGATCTCCTCAAGACCGCGGACGCAATCGAGCGCCGCCAGTACATCCTCGCTCTCGCGCTCGAGGCGTGCCGAGAGCTGCGTGTCGTAGTCCGGCGTGCCGCGCTCGGCGGTCACTTCGCTCCGCCAAGCCGGACCAGGCGAATTGCCGTAGCCGTGGCGATGCGGCAGGAACGCTGCGATGCCCCAGGACATGAGCAGCGCGGCGCTGCCCGGCCGGCACACGTCGAGCGTCCCCTGTGCAATGCTGCTGCCGTGGTTGCTGATCATGCAGGGAAAGGGGCCGGGGCCGGGCGGCAGAAAGAGATAGCCCTTGAGGGTGTGCTCGCCGCTGCGGAAGGCAAGCTCGCGCGGCGCGAGCGAATGACCCCGTAGATCGCGCGCTGCGACCCCGTTCGGCAGGTCGGTCGGCTCGATCTTGAAGAAATAGCGCTCGAAGCGGGCGATGCAGGCGCGCATCTCGGCGCGCACCGCCTCGAAATCCGCACTGGCTGCGCGGGCCGCGAGGTCGGCGGCGTGCTCCTCCATCGACGCGTAGCGGCACTCCCAGCTCACATCCGGATGGTTCGGTTCATGCGCGTCGGCGCGCCCATAGATGCTGCCGGCGGGAAGCCCGATCCCGACCCGCACGCGGCAGGCCTTGCGGCGCACCGCCAGCGTCTCGGCTTGCTTGCCGGGCTTGGCGAAATAGTAGGTTCGCTCGATGAACATCGCTCGATCATCCTGGAAAATGGCACCGAACCAGGGCGCCGGATGGGGGAAGCGGCCGCAATTCCGGGGCATCGACACGGCAGCGCGCCTCGGCCCGGGCACAGCGCGGATGAAAATGGCAGCCGCTCGGCGGCTCGATCGGGCTCGGCACCTCGCCCCGCAGCGGCGGCGGCACCGCCTGATCGGGGACCGGCGCGGGTACCGCCGCCAGCAATGCCGCCGTGTAGGGATGATGCGGGTGCTCGAAGAGCTCGGCCTCCGGCGCGATCTCCACCACCCGGCCGAGATACATCACGGCGACCCGATGCGCGAGGTGGCGGACCGCTCCAAGATTGTGGGAGATGAAAAACAGGGCGAGCGCGAAGCGCGCCTGCAGATCCGACAGCAGATTGAGAATTTGCGCCTGCACGGAGACATCGAGCGAGGACGTGGCTTCGTCGCACACGATCAGCTTGGGGCTCGCCGCCAGCGCCCGCGCGATCGCGATACGCTGCCGCTGCCCGCCGCTGAAGGCGTGCGGATGGCGGCCAGTGGCGTCCGCCGGCAGACCCACGACCTCGAGCAATTCGGCGACCCGCGCGCGCCGGTCCGCACGCCCGATACCGAGATTGACGAGCGGCTCGGCGATGATGTCTCCGACGCGCATGCGCGGATTGAGCGAGGAGACCGGATCCTGGAACACCGCCTGCAGGTGGCGCCGCAGCGGTCTGAGCGCGCGCTCGGACAGGTGGGTGATGTCCTGCCCCAGAAAGCGGATCTCGCCGGCGCTCGGCGCAATCAGCCGCAGGATCATGCGGCCGAGCGTGCTCTTGCCGCAGCCGCTCTCGCCCACCACGCCCAGGGTCTCGCCGGCGGACAGCGTGAGGCTTACATCGTCGACCGCGCGCAGTTGCCGGCCTCCAGGGACGCGGAAGTCCTTGCGCAGATGCGCGGCTACCAGGATCGGCTCGCTCACGGGACCGGCTCCAGGCCGCGCACGGATTGCGTCAGCAGCTCACGCCCGCGGATGCAGCGGGTGTGCCGGCCGGCCGCGAGCTCGATCATGTCGGGCGGCGACGCGCGGCAGGGATCGACCGCCAGCGGGCAGCGCGGATGAAAGCGGCAGCCCGGCGGCAAACGGCTCGGCGCCGGCAGCGTGCCGGGAATGACTGGCAGCCGGGCGGTTTTGCGCCGCGGGCTCGGCATGGCGGCGAGCAGCAGGCGCGTATACGGATGTGCCGGCCGTGCAAACAGGGCGCGGGCCGGGGCATCCTCGACGATCTGCCCGGCATAGACCACCAGGACCCGCTCGGCCATGCGGGCGATGACGCCCATGTCATGGGTGATCAACAAGATCGCAGTTCCGGCATCCCTGCTGATGCGGCGCATCAGCTCGAGGATTTGCGCCTGGATGGTCACATCGAGCGCTGTTGTCGGCTCGTCGGCGATCAAGAGCTTCGGTCGGCAGGCCATGGCCATGGCGATCATCACGCGCTGGCGCAGACCGCCCGAGAGCTGGTGTGGATAGGCCCCCGCGCGCTCCGCCGGGGATGCGATCCCGACCTCGTCCAAGAGCTCGACCACGCGGCGCCGGGCGGCGACGCCGGTGAGACGGAGGTGAGTCGCGAGGACTTCGGCGAGTTGGTAGCCGACTGTGAGGAGCGGGTTGAGGCTGGACATCGGCTCCTGGAATACCATGCCGATGCTGCGGCCGCGGACCTGGCGCAGATCGGCTGGCCCGAGCGCCGCCAAGTCGCGTCCCTCGAAGCGGATGCGGCCAGCCGAGATCACGCCGTCGTCGCCCAGCAGTCGCATGATGGCGAGCGCCATCACCGATTTCCCGGAACCGCTCTCGCCGACGACGCCGACGATCTCGCCGGGCGCAACCGCGAAGCTCACGCGGCTCAGCACCTCGGTCGCGCCGCGCAGGCCGCGGAAGGCGATGCTGAGCTCCTCGACCTCCAGCAACTTCGCGCTCATCGCAGCGAACCCGCAAGCTTCGGATCGAGCAGATCCCGCAGGCCGTCGCCCAAGAGGTTGAAGCCGATGATGGTGACGGCCAGCATCGCGCTGCCCGACAAGGCGAGATAGGGATCTGTGCGCAACGCCTCGAGCCCGTCCCGGATCATGCTGCCCCAGCTCGGTTGCGGCTCCTGCACCCCGAGCCCGAGCAGGCTCAACGTCGCCTCGCTCATGATGATGAAGCCGATGCCGATCGAGGCGCGCACGATCAGCGGCGGCACGATGTTGGGAAGGATGTGCCGCACCAGGATGCGCGCGACCGGCGTGCCGCAAACGACGGCAGCCTCCACGAAAGTCTCGTTCCGCTGCACCAGCACCAGCGCGCGCGTCAACCGCGCGACGCCGGGCCACCAGACGATCGACAGGGCCACGATCACTGTCAGCATGCTGGGCCCGAGCACGGCTGCGACCAGGATCGCGAACACCACGTCCGGGAACGCGAAGACGATGTCGGCGAGGCGGCTCACGACGGAATCGACCCAACCCCCGAGATAGCCCGCCAGCATGCCGAGCGCCATGCCGACCGTCAGCGTGATCCCGAGCACCGAGACCGACACCAGCAGTGATGTTCGGGCGCCGAACAGAAGCCGGCTCAGTATGTCGCGACCGAGTTTGTCGGTGCCGATCCAGTGCGCGGACGATGGCGGCACCCAGGCGGCGAGCAGGTCGGTGTCGTCGTAGGGGTAAGGCGCGAGCACGGGCGCCAGCGCGGCGATCGCCACCAATAGCACCACGATCGCGGCACCGGCGCAGGCCTTCGGGTCGCGGACGAAACGATACGCGAGCCGGCCGGGGTCTGCCGGCCCAACTGAGATTGCCGCGACAGGTAGATCGGTCATGGCCGGCTCCCGCCCTCGGCGCGAAGCCGGGGATCGATCGCGGCGCAAAGCACGTCGACCATCAGGTTGATCACCGCATAGAAGAGCGTGAACAGCAGGATGATCGCCATCGCCACCGGATAGTCGCGCGCGAAGATCGACTGAATTGCGAGCCGCCCGAGGCCCGGAATGTTGAAGATGGTCTCGACCACGAAGGTCGTGCTCAGGAGGCCGCCAAAGATGACGCCGGTCTGCGTCAAGAGCGGCACCAGAACGTTGCGAAAGGCGTGCCGCCAGACCACCGCGCGCTCCGACATGCCCTTGGCGCGGGCGGTGCGCACGTAATCGTGCTGCAGCACTTCCAGCATCAGCGCACGCGCCAGCCGGGCGAGATAAGCGGCGCACGGGATGGCCAGGATCATGACCGGCAGCACCGCCCGGTCGAGGGTGCCCCAGCCCGCGACCGGCAGCACGCCGAGCTTGATGCTCAGGACATACACCAGAAAAGTGGCGAGCGCGAAATTCGGGATCGAGATGCCCGCCACCAGGAACAGGATGACGGCGGTATCGGGCCAGCGATTGCGGTGGATGGCCGCGTAGCTGCCCGCAAACGCCCCGAGCGGGAAAGCGACGGCGAGCGCCGCCAGCGCAAGGATCGGGCTCACCTTGAGCCCGTCCGCCAGCACGTCGATCACCGGCGTGTGGACAAAGCGAAACGACAGGCCGAAATCGCCGGCGGCGATGTGCGCCACATAGGTGAGAAACTGCCGCCACACCGGCTGGTCGAGCCCGTACTCGGCCCGCAAACGCGCGGCGAGCTCCGCGTCCGCCGAGTGGTCGCTCAGCATGACCGCCACGGGATCGCCCGGCAGCGCCTGGAGCGCGGCAAACGTGAGGCCGATCGCGACCGCCAGGACCGGCATCAGGCCGAGCAAGCGCCGGAGCACGAACATAGTCATTGCGCGGCCGCTACTGCATCAACGCTTCACCAGATGGAAGCGTCACTGGATCAAGGCGCTTTGGAACACCGAGTAGCCGAAGGGCGTCACCGTCACATTCTTCACGTTCGGTTTGCGCAGCGCGATATTGGTCGTAGCCGGCAACGGAGCCGTCGCCCAGTCATCCATCAGGATCTTCTCGGCTTGGCGATAGATCGCGAACCGCTTGGCGTCTTCCGGCTCGGTCTGCGCCCGCTCGATCAACGTGTCGAACGCGGCATTCGACCAACGCGGCCGGTTGAACGGGCTTTTGCTTTGCCACATCTCGCCGAGGAAGGTCATGGCATCGGGATAGTCGGCGGTCCAGCCCCACGGGAAGAACGCGACCTCGCCGGCATTCATCGATTTGATGAAGGTCGCACGCTCGACCACCTTGGGGGTGACCGGCATGCCGAGCACCTTGCCGAGCTGGTTGGCATAGTAGGTGATCTCGTCCCGGAATGGCTCGATGCATTGAATATCGACCGGCGGCATGCCCTTGCCGCCCGGATAGCCCGCCTCCGCCAGCAGCGCCTTGGCCCGCTCGGGGTCATATTTGAGCGGCGGCATGTCCGGATTGTAGCCGGGAATGCCGGGGACGGTCTGTCCGTTCAGCTTAAAGGCCGCGCCATTATAAAGGCCCCGGATCATGGCATCGCGGTCGAGCGAAAGCGAGATCGCCTCGCGCACGCGCTTGTCCCTGAAGGGCGCGTAGAGGGCCTGGTTCATGCCCATGTAACGCACCTGCGCCTTCGGCACCTTGATGGTCTGGCTCTGATAGTCCGGATTGCCCAGGGCGCGGCGAAAGCTGTTCTCCGGCAGGTTGACGAAGTCGAGTTCGCCGGCATCGTACTGCGACAGCGTGGTGTCGCCGGTCGGGATGATCAGGAACTGCACGCCGTCGATCTTCGGAGCGCCACCCCAGTAACCCGGATTGGCGGCGAGGTCGACCTCGATGCCGCGCTTCCATTGCTTGAACGTGAAAGGCCCGGTGCCGGCATCGGCCTTGGTCATCCAGTCGGCGCCGAGCGCGGACACGATACCGCTGTCCATGAAGAAGAATTGATAGATCGGAAACAACACGTCCGGCTTGGTGAAGGCGACCTCGATCGTGCGGTCGTCGACGATCTTCACGCCGGCGAGCTCACTCGCCTTCCCGGCCTTCAAATCCGCCGCGCCGATCACGTTGTTGAGAAATTGCGCCGACAGTCCGCCTTGGCCGCCGGGCTTCAACAGCTGCTCGAAAGTGTATTTGACGTCCTTCGCGGTGAAAGCGCGGCCGCTATGAAACTTCACGCCTTCGCGCAGGTTGAAGCGAAAGCCGTAGCCGGACGGAAGCGGCGTCCAGGAGACGGCCAAGGCCGGTAGCGCCCGCCCGTCCGGGGTGATCGAGGTAAAGCCCTCATAGACCTGCTCGAGCACCTGATAGGAATTCAGCTCCGAGTATGTGATCGGATCGATCTGCGCGGGATCGGCACTAATATTGACCCGCAACGTCTTGGCGTCGGCCTGCGACCAAACCGTCAGCGCGGCCGGGACGGCGAACACCGCCGCTCTGTATAGAAAACGGAATGCCATTTCGATCTCCCTGGCCCGCCGCACGAGCATGCGCAGCCCGGGGCGCGACCGATTGCTTGAAGACTGGACGCGGCTTCCCGGACCGCACAGTCGCAGACGGTGCAGCATGTTAGTGGCAATGCGGCGGATGAACAATAGGCAACGGTGCGGCGCCGCATCGACAGGCCGGTGAATCTGACTTTAGTCAAACAAATCACACGCGGGGCGCGGTCGCTCAAGCGCCGGCCTCTGTCGGCCTCGGTGTCGCGGGTCGCGGGTCGTGGAACGGACCTGTGGCCGCTGCCCAGCGATCGCGCGCGCCTCGCCGGTCAGCACCAAGATATACAAGCTCTGTATGAAATATCCTTCTAGGCCAGCGCCGCCTTGACCCGCTCGGGATGCATCGGCAGCTCGCGGATGCGCTTGCCGGTGGCGGCCGTGAAGGCATTGGCGATCGCGGCGCCCGTCGGGCCTTGCGCCGCCTCGCCGGCACCCAGCGGCGGATCGGTCGGCCGGTCGATAAGCACGGTCGTGACGTTTGGCGCCTCCTGCATGGTCAGGATCGGGTAGCTGTCCCAGTTCTGCGACAGGATGCCGGTCCGGTCGAACCGCACCTCCTCGTGCAGCGTCCAGCTGGTCGACTGCACGATGCCGCCCTCGATCTGGTTGGTGAGACCGTCGGGATTGATGATCTGTCCGGAATCGGCCGCCACGAACGCGCGCGGCACCTTGATCCGGCCGCTTTCGCGATCGAGCTCGAGGTCGACGATGACCGCCACATAGGTGGCCAGCGTCTTGTATCGCGCAAAGCCGACGCCGCGGCCGCTGGTCCCGCTGCCCTTCTGGCCCGGCTTCCAGTCGGCGGCCTTGGCGACTGCCTCGATCACCGCCTTGGCGCGCGGGTCCTTGAGATGCGCGAGACGGAACGCGACCGGATCGGCCTGCGCCGCCGCCGCCAGCTCGTCCATGAAGGATTCGATCGCAAACACGTTGGCGTAGGCGCCGAGCGTGCGCAGCGCCGACACCCGCAGCGGCATTTCCTTGATCAGGTGGCTGGTGACGCGCGAACGCGGCAGGTCGTAGAGCGGGATCGCATTGCGATCGCCGCCGCCCGCGGGCTGCGCCAGCGCGCGCGGCGGACCGGGCTGCTTCGGCTTTTCCAGATACCAGCTCGCCAGCAGATTGACGCCGTCCGGATCGCCCGGCCGCATGTTGTGGGAGTTGCTCCACACATCGTAGTTCCAATCGACGATGCGGCCCTCCTTGAGCGCGGCGCGCGCGCGCATCACCATGGCGGCGCCGTAGGGCTCCCACATGAATTCGTCGTCGCGCATCCACTGCACGCGCACCGGCCGCCCGGCCGCGGCGCGGGCCAGCAAGGCGGCGTCGAGGGCGACGTCGTCGGCGGCGTTGTGGCCATAGCAGCCGGAGCCCTCGGCATGGATGCAGCGAATGGCGGAGGCCGGCAGGTCGAGGGCCTTGGCCATGCTGGCGCGCAGCGGAAACACCCCTTGGCTGTGGGTCCAGATCGTCACCTTGCCGTCCTGGACCTGGGCGACCGAGCAGGACGGGCCGATCGAGGCATGCGCCATGTAGGGCCGGTGATAGGCGGCCTCGAGGAGCTTGGCGCCGTCCGGGAGCGGCGCCTGCTTGTCGCTGATGACCTTGTCCTCCATCGCCAGCGACAGCAGGTGCTGGTAGATTTTCGCCGGATCGGGCAGCTCGGCGCCGCCCGACCAGCGGGCCGACTTCTTGAGCGCGTCGCGCGCCTTGATGGCCTGCTCCTCGCGCTCGGCAACGACGCCCAGGAAGCTGCCGTCGCGCACGACCGCCGTGACGCCGGGGAGCGCCTTCACGCCCGCCTCATCGAAGCTCTCGAGCCTGGCGCCGTAGCGCGGCGGACGCACCACCCGGCCGTGCAGCATGCCGGGCAGACGGACGTCCTGCACATAGGCGGCGCCACCGGTCAGCTTGGCCGGAATGTCGCGGCGCGGGATCGGCTTGCCCACGATCTTGTGCTCGGCCGGCGGCTTGGGCGCCGCTCTGGCGGTCGCCTCGCGATGCAGATCGACCGCGCCGGCAAGCTCCCCATAGCCCACCTTGCGGCCGTCACGGCCGCTGATGACGCCGTCGCTCACGGTCAACGTGTCGGCCGCGACCCCCAACCGCTTGGCGGCAAGATCGATAAGGATCGCGCGCGCCTCCGCGCCCGCCATCCGCAGCGCGGTGCCGCTCGCCTCGATCGACTGGCTTCCCGCCGTCTGTCCCTCATTGGGGGTCTGCCCGGTGTCGCCGGAAATCACCTTGATGCGCGCGAGCGGCAGGTCGAGCTCCTCCGCCGCGATCTGGGCCAGCGCGGTGACGATGCCCTGGCCGAGCTCGACCTTGCCGGTGAACACGGTCGCGGTGCCATCCTGGTCGATGCGCAGCCAGGCATCGAGCATGCGATTGCCATTGAGGCTTCCCGGCAGGCTCGCCGGCTGGCCAAGGGCGAGCCGCGGCGCAAGGCGAAACGAGATCACGATGCCGCCGAGCGCGGCCGCGAATTGACGCCGAGAGAGGTTGGCGTTCATGCTCAG
>DASXXS010000002.1:0-21930 GCA_036502925.1 Xanthobacteraceae bacterium | reverse complement strand
GCGGCGCGAGAGCTTCCGGGTGCAGCGGCACATGGCCATGCCGATGGAGACGCGTGGCCTGCTCGCGCAATGGGATGCGGCGCGCGGCCGGCTCACCGTCCACGGCGCCGCCAAGGTGCTGTTCTTCAACCGTCGCACGCTGGCCAGGCAGATGGGCCTCGCCGAGGACGCCGTCGATCTGGTGGAGAACGATGTGGGCGGCGGATTCGGCGCCCGCGGCGAGTTCTACCCGGAGGATTTCCTCATTCCGTTTGCGGCCCGCCATGTCGGGCGGCCGGTGAAATGGATCGAGGATCGCCGCGAGCAGCTCATGACCGTCAATCACGCGCGCGAGCAGGAATGCGACATCGAGATCGCCTGCGGGAGCGACGGCACCATCCTGGCGCTGCGCGGGCATGCCTATTCGGACGTGGGCGCCTACATGCGCACCAACGGCGCCATCAGCGCCCGCAATGTCGCCCAGTTCATGTCCGGCCCTTACCGCATCCCCCACATCGATATCGATGTGGCCTTGCAATTGACCAACAAGACGCCGGTGGGAACCTATCGGGGGCCCGGCCGCTTCGAGACCGATTTCTTTCGCGAACGGCTCATCGACATGGCGGCGCGGGATCTCGGCATCGATCGCGTCGAGTTTCGCCGGCGCAACCTCGTGTCGAAAGCCGAGATGCCCTATGCGATCGCCACCATCACGCCCTACGAAAGCAAGGACGAGTTCGACAGCGGCGACTATCAGGTCACGCTCGACCGCTGCCTCGGCGAGATCGGCTGGACCGAGAAGGCCAAGCTGCAGGGCCAGCTGATCGAGGGACGCTGTCACGGGCTCGGGGTCGGCTGCTTTGTCGAGGGCGGCGCCGCCGGCCCCAAGGAAAGCGCGCGGCTGGTGCTGGAAACCGACGGGTCGTTCACGGTCCATGTCGGTTCATCGGCGGTCGGGCAGGGGCTCGAGACAGTGTTTGCCCAGATCGCGGCGGATGCGCTGGAAATTCCCCTGGAGCGGATCCGCGGCGTTTTCCACGGCTCCACCTCCTGCGTCAGCGACGGCTACGGCGCCTATCATTCGCGCTCGGTGGTGATGGGCGGCTCCGCTATCCTGGCCGCCGCCGACGGCCTGCGCGCGGCGATCCGCGCCCGCGCCGCCCAGCGCATGGGATGCGCGGACGCCGAGGTCGCGATCCTTGACGGCAGGGCGCAGGGCCCTGCGGGCCGCTTCATCGCGCTGGCCGGACTCGCGGACGCCCCCATTTCGTACGAAGGCAGCTTCCTTAACAAGAAGCACACCTATGCGTATGGGGCCCATGCGGCCCATGTGGCCGTCGATCTCAAGCTCGGTCATGTTGAGCTCATCGACTATGTGGCGGTGGAGGACTGCGGCCGCATCATCAATCCGATGACGCTGCGCGGGCAGGTGATCGGCGCGCTGGTGCAGGGCCTGGGCGGCGCCTTCCTGGAGAACCTGGTCTATGACGAGCAGGGTCAGTTCCTGACCGGCTCGCTCGCCGATTACCTCGTGCCGACGGCCGCCGATTTTCCCAACCTCCGCGCCGTCGTGCTGGAATCGCACCCTTCGCCGATCAATCCGCTCGGCGCCAAGGGCGCCGGCGAAGGCGGCATCATCCCGCCCGGCGGGGTGATCGCCAATGCGGTGGCCAATGCGCTTGCCTCCTTCGGGGTCGAGCCGCGCGAGCTGCCGCTGAGCCCCTCGCGCATCTGGCATCTCGTACACGACGCGCGGGAGCGGCAGGCGGCGCAATGAGGCAAGGCTCCGCGGCGCACCTCGCCCCGCTTGCGGGGAGAGGGCCACACGGCAAGAAAGAAGACCAGAATTCGGCCCGGTGAGGGGGCGTTTCCACAAGCTCAGACTCGCGGAAGCGCCCCCTCATCCCGACCTTCTCCCCGCAAGCGGGGAGAAGGAGACCGCACTGCGCTTGGGATAGGTGCGAAACAAGCGTCAGAGTCGCAACACGGGCAAGGAGCGCCTTGAATGACCGAAAGCGATCCCGCCGTTGGGTTACGGGAAGATATCGAGAAGTGTATCGAGAGGCTGGAACCGAAAGACCGCGAGTTGCTTCGGGGCATGTCGGAGGGCGAGCTTATTCGCCTGCACATGGGCTACGGCATGTGGCTGCGCAATCAATTTCGCCACAACAAACTTCCGCACCTTTCCGCATTTTGCTACGCGAAGGTTCCGCCCGAGAGCCTTAGCTTCGATGCGCTTTCTGAGGTAGCTATTCGCGAGATTTGGCTTCATGTTCGATCCGGTGTGGGCTCAAACTGACCCACAGCCGCTAGGCCGCGGTCGTTGCGCCGGGCGCGGCCGGGGCCTAGTGTCTCGACACCTTCAGTTGTCATCGCCCGCGAAGGCGGGCGACCCAGTAGCCACCGGATTTGATTGGGTCAGCAAAAGTTCCACCGATGGCACGGGGGTGCCCCGCATTCGCGGGGCACGACACAGTGAGATGAATGGAAGGAGCCCGCCATGAGCGTTGCACGACATCCGCGTCCGCCCGAGCTCGTCGGCGTGCCGATCGAAGACATCATGCAGAAATTCGTCGGCCGCTTCCGCGAGAAGAAGCCCGATTGGGCCGCGTTCGAGGACGCCAAGATCGACGGCTACAAGCGCGCCCAGCATCGCTTCATCGGCGCCGGCGGTTCCGGCAAGCACGGCGATCCCTCGGTCATTCCGGCCAAGAATTTCACGCTCTCGATCATGTATGTGGAGCCCGGGCAGGGCAACGCAGCGCACACCCATGAGGTCGAGGAGGTCTTCTTCGTGCTGCAGGGTTTCCTCGATGTGTTTGTCGAGGACGAAAGCGGCAAGCGCCTGACCACGCGGCTGGGGCCCTGGGAATGCATCTCCTGTCCGGCCGGCGTCATTCACGGCTACCAGAACGACAGCCTTGCGCCGGTCTATTTCCAGGTGATGCTGGGGCGCGCCAAGCCGGAGACCATGGGCTACGCGGATGACGAGCTCTACAAGCACAGAGACGCGCATCTCAAGGCGGTATGATCCGGATCAGCCGCGTTATCGCCTGCCCCGACGCGCAAGCGCCGCCGCCGGCGCCGGCCCCAGGTGGTCCGTTTTTTGCTCATTGATTCAACGCAACCAGGATTCAACGCAACCAGGATTCAACGCAACCAGGATCCAACACAACCAGCCGGGTGACGCTCCCATGCGTGGCATCTTCGCGGCTTTCGCCTGCGCCGTTCTCCTCATCGCATCGCCGGCCGGCGCGCAGGACGGCAGCTCCGTCACCTGGCCGCAGCGCCAGGTCACCGTCGTGGTGCCGTTCGCGGCCGGCGGCTCCGCCGACTTGATCGCCCGCATCCTGCAGCAGCACCTGCAGGCGAAAACCGGCGTTCCGATCGTGGTGGAGAACAAGTCGGGTGCCGGCGGCAGCATCGGGGCGGGCTTCGTCGCCAAGGCGCCGGCGGACGGCTACACGCTGCTCATCGGCACCGTCAGCACCAACGCGATCAACGCCTTTCTCTACAGCCGGCTGAATTTCGACGTCGGCCGCGATTTTCAGGCGGTGTCGCTGCTGGTGCGATTTCCCAATCTGCTGTTCGTCAACCCGAAGATTCCGGCCAGGACCGTGCCGCAGCTGATCGCCTATCTCAAGGCCCATGACGGCCAGCTGAACTACGGTTCCTCCGGCATCGGCACCTCGTCCCACCTCTCGGTGGTCATGTTCGAGCTCGCGACCGGCACCAAGATGATCCATATCCCGTTCCGCAGCACCGCCGAGGAGGTGAACAACATGATCGGCGGCCAGCTCGATCTCGCCATCGACAGCATGACCACCACTTGGCCGTTTGCGGAAGCGGGCTCGGTGCGCGCGCTCGCCGTCAGCACGCCGCAACGCGCCGCGAGCGCGCCGGATCTTCCGACCATCGGCGAGACGCTGCCCGGATACGAAGCGACCGCATGGCAAGGCCTGTTCGCGCCGGCCGGGACCCCGCGCGCCACCATCGACGCCATTGCGGCGCAGTTGAACCAAATCTGGAAATCGCCCGATGTGATCAAGGCATTGCGGGCCGTCGGCGCCGAACCCGTGACCACCACGCCCGATGAATTCACCGCATACACCAAGACCGAGCGCGCCAAATGGGGCGAGGTCGTGAAGGCCGCCGGCGTCAAGATCGAGTGAGCTGAACGCTCGCGCGCTCTGATGTTCTCGCGCGCGCCACGGTAATTAGCTGCCTGCGGCCTCCCTCCATTCATCTCACTGTGTCATGCCCCGCGAATGCGCGGCACCCATTAACCCCGGCGCCATTGGTGGAACTTATGCCGGCCAAACCAAATCCGGTGGCTACTGGGTCGCTCGCTTTCGCGGGCGATGGCACATCGGGTGCAGCACTCATGACGCGCGCCGTTGCACCGGACATTTCCGCACAATCGTTTCGTGACAGCATTCGACGCCGGCGGTATCGCTTGACCACCGTGATGACCGACCGCGTCGAATCTCGCCGGGCCTCGAAGCGATTCCACATCTTCGCTTCGGTTCCGCCATTTTTTTGACCGCCGCGCGGCCCATGCTTCGCCATCATGTTCTCGCGGACGGGGGGAGTCTTCATGGCGAAGCCAGCAGTGGTACTGATCGGCGCCGACAAAGGCGGAGTCGGCAAGACAACCGTCGCCCGCACGTTGCTCGACTACTTCACCGCGCACCAGGTGCGGGTGCGCGCCTTCGATACCGAAGTACCACGCGGCACGCTCAAGCGCTTCCACCCCGACACGACGGAAATCGTCGACATCAACCTGGTCCCGGACCAGATGAAGATTTTCGACACCCTGCAGGAGGGGGATGCCTCGGTGACCTTGATCGACGTTCGCGCCGGCTTGATGTCGCCGACGCTGCGGGCGTTGCGCGACATCGGCTTCATCGACGCGGCCAAGAAGGGCCAGCTCACCTTCGTGGTCTTCCACATTCTGGGACCCTCGATCGCCTCGCTCGACGAAATTGCGGAAACCGCCGCCTATCTGGGCGACGCCAGGTATTTCATGGTGAAGAATTTCATCAACAATACGCATTTCTTCGAATGGGACGAGGCGACCCACAGCTCCTATTTCAAGCGGATCAAGGACGCGGTCGAGATCACGATCCCCAAGCTCAGTGAAATGGCGACCGAGCAGGTCGAGCTCGCCTCGGTGCCGTTCGTGACCTTCATCGCCAACAAGAAGCGCAACGGCGACCCGGCCAATAATTCGTTCGTGCTGCGCGGCTATGTGCGTCATTGGCTCGGCAATATCTGGGCCGAATACGATCGCATCGGCGTCACGGAGATCGTGCGCCCGAAGGAGGCAGCCAGCGGTGACCCGGTCGGCAGGCCGCGTCCGATCATGCGGATCGCGGAGGCCGCCTCATAAGGGCCGCGACCGGAGAGCGGGCGTGGCATCCTCGTCGCGGCGGAGGAAGCGCGCAGCGCCATGTTGATCGCGCCGTGTTGATTGCGCCATGCTGACCCGGACGTACCAGGCACCGGCGGACACGGGATCGACCCGAGCGCGTCATGGCGCGAGCCGCCGGAGCGCTCCGCTCTACGTCATCTGCTCGCCGCAGCGATGCGTCGGCAAGACCTTGCTGGCGCGCCTGCTCGCGGAGTTCCATCTCATCGATGACCGGCCCGTCACCGCCTTCGATCTGGCCGACGAAGGGCCGCAATTGGCCGACTATCTGCCGGGCTGCACGACGATCGCCGATATCAGCGACGCGCCCGGGCAGATGGCGCTTTTCGACCGGATCGTTGCCGACCGGCAGACCGCGAAAATCATCGACCTCAGCCACCGCACGTTCAAGGATTTCTTCACGATCGCCGAGAAGATCGGGTTCTTTGCCGAGGCCCGCCGCCAGGGGATCGAGCCGCTTATCCTCTTCATGATCGACCCCGGTCCGAAATCGGCCAAGGCCTACACGATCCTGCGGCGATGGTTCAACGAGGCGTCGCTCCTGCCGGTGCGCAATCAGCTCGTGGCGAAGGGAATCCCTTATTGCGCGGCATTCCCGAACGAGAGCGCGGTGTCCGTTTCACTTGAAATTCCGGTGCTTGGCGCCTCGCTCAAAACGCTGGTCGGCCAGCAGAGCTTTTCCTTTGCCCGGTTCTGGCGCGCGACGCCGGTCTCGCTTCCGGTTCGGCTCGACGACGAATTGCGGGCCTGGATCAAGCGCGTCTTTCTCCAGTTTCGCGAGATCGAGCTCTGGCTGATGTGCGAGGACATATTGTCGTCGCTGAAATAGCCGGTGGGTGCTGTCCGCGCCGGGTCCGGTCTCCTCCGATCGAACCAGGACCAATCAGGGTCGGGTGGGCAAAATTGCCCGGCACCGCGATCATGATCGCGCCGAGCCGCGCAATTTTGCCCACGCGGTCGCCGCGAGGTTTGGCCGCTTAGCCAAACCGGTCCGGGCTCCGGCCTTCGAACAAAATCGCGGAGCCGGCCCCGGAAGCGTGCTATCCTTTCCGCCATTGCGAACGGAAGCGCCGTCTGCGCCCCTTCGAAAAGGAGCTATGTCGTGAACACGCACTTTCACGCCGTGGTCTGGATAGATCATCATGAGGCCCGCATATTTCACTTCACCCCGACCGACGTCGACCAACTGGTTCTCCACCCGCATAGTCCGACCAAGCATATCCATCACAAGGCGAATTCCATCGGCAGCGGACATGCCGCGGAGGACCAGGCTTTTCTTCAGGCCGTCGCCCAATCGGTGGCAGGCGCGGGCGCCATCCTCATCACCGGCCCGGCCAATGCAAAGACCGAGCTGGTGAAGCACATACACCGCCATGATCCCAAGATGATGAATGCCATTGCGGAGGTGGAAACCGTCGATCATCCGAGCGATGGAGCGCTCCTCGCCTATGCCAGAAAATATTTCCAAGCCGCCGATCGGATGAATCCGCAAATGCAGTAGCTCCAGAATCGGCTCGCCGCTCACGTCCGCGCTCGGGAGACCGCTTGGGTTCGAGATGACATTTTTCGAGGCATCGACCTGGGTGATCCCGGTCCTCATCGCGGTCACCTTCCACGAAGCGGCGCACGGCTTTGTTGCGCTCATGCTCGGCGACGATACGGCTTGGCGCCTTGGCCGTGTCAGCTTCAATCCGCTCAAGCACATCGATCCATTCGGCACGATATTGCTGCCGGCCGTGCTTCTGCTGCTGCGCTCGCCGTTCCTTTTCGGTTATGCCAAGCCGGTCCCGGTCAATTTCAAGGCGCTGCGAAAGCCGCGTCGTGACATGGTCTGGGTCGCCGCGGCCGGGCCGGGCATCAACCTTGCGCTCGCCGCCTTGGCGGCGCTCGCGTTCCATCTGGTGGCCTATTTGCCGGACCCGACCAATCAATGGGTCGCGCAGAATCTCAGGAATGCCCTCATCATCAACGTTCTGCTGGCCGTCTTCAATATGCTGCCGCTTCCGCCGCTTGACGGCGGGCGGGTCGCGGTCGGCCTGCTTCCCGATTTCCTGGCGATGCCGCTGGCCGCGCTGGAGCCTTTCGGGATGCTGATTCTCATCGCCGTGCTCTTCCTCGTGCCGCTGCTGGGTGCGCAAATGGGCGTCGACCTCAGCATCGTATCGCGGGTGGTCAATGTCGTGACCGGCGCCATCATCAACGCCATCGTCTGGCTGACCGGCAACTCATAGGGACAGTCCTGCCGTGGTCCCGGCGGCGGCATCATTGGCGGCCGGGAGGTTCGGCGGGCCACCCCGGACCGGCGAACTAACCCGGGGCGGGTAACAGAGCGTTAACTTTGCGGCGTTCTATTCGCCTCAAGCCGGCGAATGGGTCGGATGGCCGGTCGGGTCCGAAGGGCGGGGAGGCGAGATGGGAACGGTCGTGAAGTTTCCCGGGGTCTGGCGTGATGCGCGCATCGGGAAATCGATTGGCAAGGACGTCGTCTCGGCGATCGTCGTCATACTTCCGGTCATCCGAATCGAGCGCTACGCGGACAAGTCTTACGACCCCGCGGCAATCCGCGCTCAGCGCCGCCGCCGCGGACCGCGCGCCTCCCGCACGTGAAAAGTCGCCGATCCGCATCGACGAATGCGGGCAACGCAGAAATGATGGCGCGGTCTCTGTCTCCAGCTGGCGCTATTGCGGCTGCGGTTGGCACTTGGCGGAGGCGAGCAGATTTTGCGCGGAGGCGAGCAGTCCGGGCTCCGCCGCCAAGGCCTTGATGACGATCAAGCCGGTATTGGTCGGGGATTCCACGATCAGGCGGTCCGCTGCCGTGATTTCCTCGTTGTCCGGCAAGTCGTTGTGCTGGTCCGTCGTCATGAGATCGAGCTCGATGACGCGCCGCCCGGCGGCGCGGTCGTTGATGGCGTAATACGCGATGTCGGAACGCGTGTAGAACGAAACCGACGTATAGGCTTGGCTGATCGGGACCGAGAACTTCAGCGGTGCGTCGGTCAGGTCGTAGCGGCACACCGCCATGGCAAAGGCCGGATCCATGAACGGCATGGTGGCCTTGTCCGGAGAGGGAGCCGGAACCGGCACGACCTTGTTGACCGGCGTGAGCGGCGCCAGCCGCGAATAGGCGTCCTTGGCCGCCATGGTCGGCAACAGCAGCACCGTCGCGAGATGCACGACGCCGCCGAGCAGAACGCCGCCGAGAAGCCAAAGCAGAAAGCGGATCACGGGCAGCCCTTCTGGCTGATGGTGGGCATCGGAGTATCGCGTCCGTAGCGGGTGGCAAGGCCGACCGGCGTATCATAGAGCCGCAGCGCCAGCACATAGCGCTCGATGCCGCCCGTGGGCAGCCAATTGCCGGGCCGCGCGCGCGGACCGATGATGATCTCGAAGGTCCCGCTCGCGCTGCGGATGATCTCCTGGCTGGTGAAGCCGTGGCGCTGCACCGAATTGGCGACCAGCTTGCCTTCAGGATCGTACAGCGTGAGGGTCCAGAATCGGGCCTGCGGCGTGGTGCCGCTCAGCGCCACGTCGCAGCGGCCGTCGAACGGCCGTTCCGCGTCGTCGGCGCGGGCATAGAACGTAATGCCGTCGCCGGAGCCGACCGGCAGCTCGCCGCTGCGCGCCACCATGGCGCGGGCGTAGGGGTCGATGCCGGGCGTGCCGTTCCGCGGCCACGCGGTCCATGCCCCGATGCTGATGCCGCCATAGGCTATGCCTTCATTCAAGGCAAACCACGTCGCGCCGAGGCCGATCAAGGCCGCGGCCGCGAAGGCGAACAATGATCCCAGCAGCAACCGCACGTGCGATCCAATCAAGCCGCCCTTGCACGGGAGGCGCCATCAATTACCGCGCACCGGCGCCGGCTGTCCATCGGAGGCGGACGCGACGGCGCCCGGCTCCTGTCCCGGCGCCGCGTTTGGCGTATCCGCACGCTGGCCGGCAGCGGCGCGGTCGGCCAGCGCGCGGGTGGCGTCGTCCATCAGCCGTTCGAGCTGAACCAGGACGTCGATGCCGCGCTTGGTCAGGGTCGGCGAGCGCGGCGTCATGTCGAGGCCGCTGTTGCCGGTGTCGGCGACCTTTCCCTGCGGACCGGTGGGCGCCGGCAGGCCCGGAATCTGCTTGAGCTCGATGCCTTGATGCGCGTAGGTCATGATGTCGTGCCAAGTCTGCGCCGGCAACGATCCGCCCGTCATCCGGTTGGTCGGCGTGTAATCGTCATTGCCGAACCAGATGCCGCAGACATAGTTGCCGGTGAAGCCCATGAACCAGGCATCGCGGAACGCATTGGTGGTGCCGGTCTTGCCGGCCGCCTTGATGCCGTCGAGCATGGCCCGTTTGGCGGTGCCGTCCTCCACCACGTGGTTCATCATCTGATTCATGTCGGTCGCGACTTGCGGCGGCAGCACCCGCGCCGGCTTCTTGCCGTCGCGGTCCCACCGCCAGACCAGCTCGCCGGCCCCGGTGCGGACCTCGAGCACCGCGTGCGGCGTTGCCGACAACCCGCCATTGGGAAACATCGTATAGCCGCCGGTGTGATCGAGCACGGTGACTTCATCGGCGCCGATCGGCATCGAGGGCGTATCGGGAAGCGGCGTGCGCAGGCCGGCGGCGCGCGCCGTCGCCTTGATCAGGGCGCGCCCGACCTTGGGATTGCCGTTGCCGAGCGCGATCGACAGCTTGACCGGAATGACGTTGATGGAGCGCGTGATCGCCTGGGTCAGCGTCACGGCGCCGGAAAACCCGCCGGAAAAGTTGTGCGGGCACCAGTTGCCGATGCAGACCGGCGAATCGACCACGACCGAGGACGGCTTGAAGCCGTGCATCAGCGCGGTTGCGTAAACGTAGGGCTTGAAGGAGGAGCCGGGCTGGCGCAGCGCGTCGGTGGCGCGGTTGAACTGGCTTTCCCCGTAGTCGCGCCCGCCTACCATGGCGCGCACCGCGCCGTCGGTATCCATCAGCACGGCGGCCGCCTGCTTGGCGTGGTATTCGCGGCCGTATTGCCGCAACGAGTTCTGGATCGCGTCTTCGGTGTGCTTTTGCAGGTTGAGATCGATGGCGAGCCGCGCCACGAAGACGCGCTCCGGCATCGTCTTGGGGAAGGTCCCGACGAGCTTCTTCATCTCGTCGAAGGCCCAGTCGAGGTAGTAGTTCGGCGAATGCTCGTCGCGCCGGTCGACCGGAGTGGCCGGATTGCGGCGGGCGCCGAACACCTGACCTTCGGTCATGATACCGGCATCGACCAGATTGTCGAGCACCACATTGGCGCGCGCGCGCGCCGCCGGCAGGTTGATGTGCGGCGCGAATTTCGACGGCGCCTTGAACAGGCCCGCGAGCATCGCGCCCTCCGCGAGGTTCACGTCGCGCGCCGACTTGTTGAAATAATACTGCGCCGCCGCGTCGACCCCGAAAGTGCCGCCGCCCAGATAGGCCCGGTCGAGATAGAGCTTGAGAATCTCGTTCTTCGGCAGGCGCGATTCGAGCCAAATGGAGAGGAAGGCCTCGTTGACCTTGCGCTCGATGGTGCGCTCGTTGGACAGGAACAGATTCTTGGCCAATTGCTGCGTGATCGAGGAGCCGCCCTGCACCACGCCGCCCGCCCGCGCATTGGTCAGCAGGGCGCGGAACAGGCCCGGGACGTCGATGCCGAAATGCTCGTAGAAGCGGCGGTCCTCGGTGGCCAACACGGCTTTGATCAGATGGTCCGGAAAGTCCTCCAGCGGAATCGAATCGTTGTGCCGGATGCCGCGCGAGCCGATCTCGTTGCCGTAGCGGTCGAGGAAAGTGACGGCGAGCTCGGATTTCTTCAGCCAATCTTCGTCCGCGGTCTCGCGGAAGGCGGGGACCGCGAGCGCCAGCATCAGGACCAGGCCGCCGCCGCCGAGCGTGGCCATCTCCGAGAGCGGCTCGATGAACAGCCAGCGCCGCCAGCCCGAAACATGGAAGCGATCCATGACGACGGTGAACCGCTCATAGAGCTCGCGTCCCCAGGTCCGGGTCTGGTAGATACCGAAATCGAGGCGCGAATCGAGGTCGAGCAGGATCCGGCGCACCCGCGCCTTCCAAAGATTTAGGCCCTGATCGTCGTGAAGGAGATTGCGCAAGGTTGTCTCTCGCGGCACATGTCGCAGCACGTGTCTCTGCGGCACAGGTCTCTGCGGCACGAGAGCGCGCCGATGAAACGAATTCGTCCCGCGGCCCTTGTCTTAGCCGATCAGAGCGGGCCGGACTATGGCGCAATAGTCACAAGGTGAAGAGAAAAAAGGCACAAGGTGAAGAGAAAAGGCCGGCCGCTGGCGGTCCCCCGGGGCGGGCAGCGGCCGCGGATTTTCGCAAGGTCGCGGAAGGCAAGCATCATGGCGCCTGACGACATTCCGTTCTGGAAGCGCAAGTCGTTGGAACAGATGACGAAATCCGAATGGGAGAGCATCTGTGACCGGTGCGGGAAGTGCTGTCTGGTCAAGCTTGAGGACGCCGACAATAGCGCGCGGACCTATTTCACCGAGGTGGGCTGCCGCTTGCTCGACGGCGACACCTGCGGTTGCCGGGACTACCCTAACCGGACTGCGGAAGTACATGATTGTGTCAGGCTAACCCCCAGAAATGTCAAGAAAATCGTCTGGTTGCCGCCGACCTGCGGCTATCGCTTGCTGGCCGATGGCAGGGATCTCTATTGGTGGCACCCGCTGGTCTCGGGCGACCCGGAAACCGTGCACGAGGCCGGAATCTCGGTGCGCGGGCGGGTCAAGGCGAGCGAGGAGGACGTGCCCGAGGATCAGCTCGAAGACTGGATCGTGAACTGGCCGTTGCGGACCCCCAAATCCGCGCGGCGAAAGCCGGGGCGCTGAGTCCTTTTTACTTGTCCCGGCCATAGTGCGTCGAAGACGCGCGTGAACGCGCTTATGAGCCGGGACCGTTCAAGACACCGGCATCTGGAACGGTCCCGCCACGAGCCCGGGACAGGCGCGGGGAGGCGAGTCCTGGTCATGGCTGCCCTGTGCGCCCTCCCATTGCCTCGGGGCGCTCGCCAAGCAATCTTGCCGGCTCAATCAGAAATCTGGCGACACAAGAGTTCATGAGCTCCAGCAACAGCGTCGCGGAGATCCCGCCGCCGGACCAGCATCAAACCCCCGCGCCGGTGGACCAAGCCACCGTGCGGGCGATCATTGTCGGCATCATGCTGGCGATGTTTCTGAGCGCGCTCGAGCAGACCATCGTGGCCCCGGCGCTGCCGACGATCGGACGCAGCTTGTCCGACGCCGAGAATCTTTCCTGGGTGGTGACCGCCTATCTGCTCAGCACCACCCTGGCCACGGCCCTGTTCGGCAAGCTCTCCGATATCTACGGGCGGCGCGCCCTCATGCTGATCAGCGTGAGCGTGTTCGTGCTCGGCTCGGTCGCCTGCGCGCTCGCGCCCACGCTCTGGGCCCTGGTTGCCGCGCGCGCCCTGCAGGGGCTCGGCGGCGGCGGCATCCTGCCGCTCGCCCAGACCGTCATCGCCGATATTTTGTCGCCGCGCGAACGCCCGATGGTCCAGAGCTATTCGTCGGTCATGTTCATGAGCGCCAGCATCCTGGGACCGGTCCTGGGCGGATTGCTGACCGACTACATCCACTGGTCGATGATCTTCTGGATCAACCTGCCGCTCGGCGCCGCCGCCCTGCTGATGACGAACCGCGCCCTGCTGCGCCTGCCGCGCCACGAACGCCCGCACCAGCTGGACATTGTCGGCGCCGGCTTGATGGTGGGGGCGGCGGTCGCCCTGCTGCTGGCACTGAGCTGGGGCGGCAGCCGCTATGACTGGGATTCGGCGCCGATTCTGGGCTTGCTCGGCGTGTCGGTCCTGCTGTGGGCGCTGTTCGTGTGGCGCCTGATGACCGCGCCCGAACCGTTCATTCCGCTCAGCATGGTGCGCGAGCCGGTGGTTGGCGCCATCGTGGTCGCCGGCTTCTTCGGCATCGGGACGATCATCGGCCTGTCGATCTTCATGCCGCTCTATATCGAGCTGGTGCTCGGCCAGTCGGCAAGCGCCTCGGGCCTGGCTTTGATCGCATTCATGGGCGGCGCCACGATCGGATCGCTGACGGCCGGCCGTCTGCTGTCACGGCTCGAACATTACAAGCGGGTGCCCGTGGTCGGACTGCCGCTGGGTATCGCGATGCTGGCGATCCTCGCCCTGTGGCCGGACCGATTTTCGATCATGGAAGTCGCGGCTCTCCTGGCCTTCGGCGGATTGGGCATGGGCACCATGTATCCGACCACGACCGTGCTCATCCAGAACGCCGTGCTGCCCCATCAGCTCGGCACCGCGACCGGCACATTGAACTTCTTTCGCCAGCTCGGCGGCGCCGTCGTGGTCGCGGTCTTCGGTGCGATCGTGCTCGGGGGGCTCGACGTCCATGCCTCAGGCACCGTTGTCCTGGAGCGACTCTCCGGTGCCGGCGGCGCGGCGAATTTTGCGATCCTGTTCCGCTGGGTCTTCATCGTGGCGGCAAGCTTCCTGGCTGCCGCCTTCGTCGCGGTCCTCTGCATCGTGGAGCGGCCGCTGCGCGGCCCCGCCGTCAGGCCGCGGTCCGCGCCCGCCGCCGCCGAATAGGGCGACGAGCATGTCAGGCAAACTCAGTAAGACAGGGGCAAATCGTCCGAACGCGGGCCGCTGACCAAGGCGGAGATCCGCCTGGTCTTCCACCGGCGCCGGTCGAATAGCGGTCTGCCGGCTATCGCCCGGTCCGCAGCGTCTCTTCCTTGGGCAGCTTTCTGGCGTCCCGCGCCATTTCCAGGCAGACCAGCAGTTCCGTATAGGTCGGGGCGCCGCCGGTGGTCGATAGACGCGTGCAAAGGCCGCGATCCTCGGATACGAACTGGCTCCATTCCTTGACCAGCTGCTCGCGGGCGCCCTTTTCATCTTCAAGGCATACCGACAAGTCCTGCTTGATTCCGATGTCCCCGCTCGCGGCCTGCCGGCAGCTCGGCTCGACATTGAACGTGGGAACAGGATCCGCCACGGCAATCGTCAAATGCGCACCCATCAACAGCACCGGAACGGGAATCATGGCCATTTCCTTCGCCGGTCTCGACCGGCCAGCGGGGGGAAACGCCCGACGCCAGCCGCAGGTTGCATCGGAGCTTGAGGCTGATTCGGGGGATAGCTCCGCGTCTCCCGGCCGCTCGACCGATTGGATCGTAGCAAGTCAGGTGTCCGGGGAACAGCATTGAGAGACTTGCAACGGGCAATTCAGGTGCGGCTCAACGCGAGTGAAACGAACGAGGAGCAATCAAATGAGGCTTGGACAAGAGCTGGGCGGGCAGGCCTTGGACACGAAACGATGCGTCCCGGGCAGGGTTGGCAGCTCCGGTGAGGCACCGGAGCTGCCGTTCCGGATAGCTGGTATCGGGGGGTCGGGGCGCTATCCGGGGTGCATCCTGCGTAGCGCAAGACGCGCGCTTGCGCACCATCGCCTGCGGATTTGTTGGGCTTAACCTTGGCATTTAACGTTAAGGGCTTTGGTTGAAGCGCAGCCTCAACGGGACGCGCAATACGCCACCATCGCGTCGCTGTTGCCGATGCCGCAGGAGACGCTGCGATCGCCGGTCAGCGTGGCGGGGGCCTGCTTTGGACAGAATGCATTAAGCGCAATCTCATTCTGGTCGCAGGTTACCGCGCAGATCTGACCGGCCGAGCAGGCTTGCCGGACACGGCGGATTTGCAGGCTGGAAACCCCCGCTTCGCCCCGCGGTCCAGGCGGCCCGGCTTCCCCGTGCGGTCCAGGCGGTCCGGCTTCTCCGCGCGGGCCGGGCGGGCCTGCTTCGCCGCGCGGGCCGGGCGGTCCGGCTTCGCCGCGCGGGCCGGCTGCGCCCTGCGGGCCTTCCGCTCCACGCGCACCCGGCGCGCCTTGCGGTCCAGGCGGGCCCTGGAGCCCTTGCGATCCGGCGGCGCCCGCCGGTCCCGGCCCGCCGGATGCGCCGGTCGCGCCGGGTTCACCCTGAACTCCGCTCGCAGCGCAATTCGCAACAATTGCCTTGCGCTCGATATTGCCGGATTTGAGCGTCACGGTGCAATTCACCGGGTAATAGGCGAGCCGAAACGCGAAGCGGGCGTTTCGGTCGCTGCCGGTGGTATAGCGATCATCGGCCGACACCACCGCGCGCGGGCTCGGCGTTTGCCCCGCGATCAGCAATTCGCCCGCCTGAATTGCGGCGATGCTCAGGCTGATGCCGCCGCGACGGCGGCGGCCTTTGAGTTTTGAATGCAGCCTGGCTTCGTGAAGCCTGGTCTTGTGCCGGCGGTTCTGCGCGTCGTCACCGTGCGGGTCGTGACCCAATGAATGGCGGTACGGATGTTTGTTCCCGGCGAACGCCGTCTCATTGGTGATCAGGCACGATAAGGCCACGATGAACGCAACCAACACAACACGCATAACCATCCCTCCCCACATCGGCGTCAACTTGGTGTTCGAAACTTGGGAGAAATATGACCAGCGTGTGGTTGCGCACCGTAGAATTTCGCCGCCGATCGCAGGGCGGCGGGAGCGGCCAAGCCGCGCGAACCCGATGCGACGTCGCGCGGCAAAGAGCGGCTGCACGCAGGCTCGCAACCAGCCGGTGGTGAAGGAGTTCGTCCGCGAGCGCCGCCGTACTTTTTTGTTGTTGGGATGGTCGACCGGCGCACTGCACCGAGAGGCCTTGACCAGGTCCGCCGCCGGCTCGCGGGATTCCGCCGTCCCGATGGCCGGTATCCGCATATTTCCCAAGCTCTGCAACCGGGAATAGAGCCTGTTCATGCGCGGTTCACCCGCGCGTACCTATGAAACCGGCAGTGCTCGTGTTTGTCGACCCGGACACCAGCCGCGAGGTCTTGTGTGTTACCCGCGCAATGGCTGGAATCACCTGGAATCAGTGGCGACTCCACACTGCATGCGAAGCTCGAAGCGCAGACCGACCTTCAAAGCCGTGCGCAAGTCCGCGTTCACGACCGGGCTTGAGTCTGCTATCAGATCCGCCTTCAGATTTCAGGCGGCGGCGGGTCCGTTCTTGCTCGGGTTCATCATTGCATTGCCGATCGTTGCGCCGATCTCCGTCGTGCCGAGCAACGGCCTTGCCGCCGAATCGCTCCACTGCCTGACCGGCGACGAGCAACGCGCCGCCATCGCCAATGGCAAGACCGTACCGCTCGCCGCCGCGATACATACGCTGCATCGTGCGCCGAAAGACGTTATCAAGGCCCAGCTTTGCCAGGAGGCGGACCGGCTGATCTATAAGCTGACACTGCTCGGGCGTGATGGCAAAGTGAAGCAGGCGATCGTCGACGCGACCAACGGGGCCGTGGTCGGCGACCGATAGCCGGAGGACATCAGTGCGTCTTCTCGTGGTCGAGGACGATCCCGATCTCAACCGCCAACTGGCGACGGCGCTCACCGACGCCGGCTATGTGGTCGATCGCGCCTTCGACGGCGAGGAAGGCCATTTCCTCGGCGAGAGCGAGCCCTATGACGCGGTGATTCTCGATATCGGCCTGCCGAAGATGGATGGCATTTCCGTGCTCGAGTCATGGCGCCGCGCCGGCCGCCTCATGCCGGTGCTCATCCTGACCGCACGCGACCGCTGGAGCGACAAGGTGCAGGGCTTCGATGCCGGCGCCGACGACTATGTGGCCAAGCCGTTTCACCTCGAAGAGGTGCTGGCGCGCATCCGGGCCCTGCTGCGCCGCTCGACCGGCCATGCCAAGAGCGAGCTGATCTGCGGGACGGTGCGCCTCGATACCCGCAGCGGCCGGGTCACCGTCGATGGCAATCCGATCAAGCTCACCTCGCACGAATACCGGCTGCTCTCCTATCTGATGCATCATACCGGACGCGTGGTCTCGCGCACCGAGCTGGTCGAGCATCTCTACGACCAGGATTTTGACCGCGACTCCAACACCATCGAGGTGTTCGTCGGCCGTATCCGCAAGAAGCTCGGCGTCGACGTCATTCAGACCGTGCGCGGTCTGGGCTATCTCCTCAGCCCTGCCGATGCGCGCTAATTCGCTCGCGCTTCGCCTGTTCTTCTCGGCCGCGACCTGGACCGTGGTGATCCTCCTCGTCACCGGCATCGTGCTGTCCTCGCTTTACCGCGCCGCGGTCGAGCGTTCCTTCGACGGCCGGCTCGGCGTTTATCTGCGCACCCTGGTCGCGGACGTCGCCAACCCCGACGAAGGCAGCGACAAGTTTCCGCAATCGCTCGGCGAGCCGCTGTTCGAGCTGCCGCTCTCCGGCTGGTACTGGCAAGTGACCAGGGTCGATACGCCCAAGCCCGAAGTGCGCTCGTCGCGCTCGCTGTGGGATTCGAGCTTGCCCAGTCTTGAAGCTCTCGGCGTGCCGGCGAATGTCGCCGGGACCCGGGAAGGCTACGTCAAGGGGCCGGAGGAGCAGAAGCTGCGCCAGGTCGAACGCAATATCGATCTTGGCGAGGACGGCCGCTTTCTGGTGACCGTGGCCGGCGACGCCGCCGAGATCGATGATGCCACCTATGGCTTCGATCGCATCCTGATCGGGACATTTTCCGCGCTCGCGATCGTGCTGCTGCTGATCACGACCTTCCAGGTTCGTTTCGGTCTCGCCCCGCTCAAACGCATTTCGGCGGGTCTGGCGGCGATCCGGTCGGGGGCGGCGGAACGGCTCGAAGGCGATTTTCCGGTCGAGATCGCGCCGCTGGCGCGCGAGACCAACGCCCTCATCGATGCCAACCGTGAAATCGTCACCCGCGCGCGCACGCATGTGGGAAACCTGGCGCACGCGCTGAAGACGCCGCTGTCGGTGATGATGAACGAGGCCGCCGCCAACCGCGACGACCCGTTTGCCGCCAAGGTGAGCGAACAGATCGAGATCATGCGCGACCAGGTCGCCCACCATCTCGAGCGCGCCCGTCTCGCCGCCGGCATGGCGGCGGTGATCGGCACCGTCACCGATGTGCGCTCCGCGGTGACGGCGCTCGCCCGCACCATGCAGAAGATACATCTCGACCGCGGCATTACCATCGATCTCGACGCTTCCGACGATGCGAAGTTTCGCGGCGAGCGCCAGGATCTGGAGGAAATGCTGGGCAATCTGGTCGACAATGCCTGCAAATGGGCGCAGTCGCGGGTCGCCATCGAGGTCTTTTCGCAGCAGCTCAATGGGGCGGACCGTCGGCGGGTCGTTCGCATCACCGTCGACGATGACGGTCCGGGACTGTCGCCTTCGCAACGCGAGCAGGTGGCACGCCGTGGGCGACGGTTGGACGAGACCAAGCCGGGCTCCGGGCTCGGGTTGTCGATCGTGGTCGAGCTCGCCGCCCTCTATGGCGGAGAGCTCAAGCTCGGCACGGCACCGATCGGCGGCCTGCGCGCGGAGCTGGTGCTTCCGGGCGCGTAGCGCACAGCCTTGGCAAACAGGCGGGGCCGGCGTATCGCATTTGCGCCTGCGATTCGGCCACATTTTGGCGGCCCATTTGCTGAATATGCCCGCTTCCCGATGTCGCGGCGGCAGCGGTGGTTAGCCGTTGCGTGAATCGACGTGCGTGATGTAAAGCCAAAGCGCAGCCCTGGATGGACATCTCGGTCGGCTTCCGGCACGGCCACCGGAATGTGAATGTCGTGTCGACGATTTGATATCATGACTTTATGGTTCCTGTTCGCGCTGATGACCGCGATGGCGATCTTCGCCGTGCTGTGGCCGCTTGCGCGCGTCAAGGGCATGCTGCGATCCGGCAGCGATCTCGCCGTCTACCGCGATCAGCTTGACGAAATTCAGCGTGACCGGGCCGCCGGACAGATCGGCGAGGTGGAGGCTGAGGCTGCCAAGGTCGAGGTGTCGCGCCGGCTCATCGGGGCGGCGGACGCGCAAGCGGCAACCCCCCCTCCGCCGCCGGTGGCGACGGCCACTTGGCATCGGCGCCTGGTCGCCGTCATCGCGCTGGTGGGGCTGCCGCTGGTCGCCGGCGGGCTCTATCTCAAGGTGGGATCGCCGGATCTGCCCGGCCAGCCACTTTCAGCGCGCGCGGCGGATGTCCAGAACCAATCGATCGATCACCTCGTGATGCAGGTCGAGGCGCATCTGGAAGCCAATCCGGAGGACGTCCGCGGCTGGGAAGTGATTGCTCCGGTCTATTTGCGGCTCGGGCGCTTCGATGAGGCCGTGCGGGCGCGCCGCAATCTGCTTCGCCTGGGCGGTGAGACCCCCGAGCGGCAATCGGATCTGGGCGAGGCGTTGGTTGGTACCGCCAACGGCGTCGTCACCGCCGAGGCAAAGGCGGCGTTCGAACGGGCGGTCGCGCTCGATCCGCAGGACGTCAAGGGACGCTATTTTCTCGGGCTGGCGGCCGAGCAGGATGGCCGCCGGGCCGATGCCGTGTCGATCTGGCGCGCCATGGTGGGGGGTGCGCCGGCAGGCGCGGCTTGGGTGGGCTTCGTGCGCAGCGAGCTGGCCCGGCTCGAAGGCGGCCCCGGACCGGACGATGTCGCGGCCGCGGCCGATCTCGGTCCGGAACAGCGAATGGCCATGATCCGCGGCATGGTGGAAAAGCTGTCCGACCGCCTGCATCAGGATGGAACCGATCTGGAGGGGTGGCTGCGGCTGGTACGCTCCTATATGGTGCTCGGCGAGCGCGATAAGGCACGTGCCGCCGCCGGCGACGCGCGGCACGCGCTCGCGAGCGATCCGGAGAAGCTTCGCCGGATCGATGAGCTGGTCAAGGGATTGGGCCTTGAGGGTTGAACGCAGCAAAGAGTTAAGCGCGGTTAAGGCTTGAGCACGGTCCGAGAAAGGGCGCGATGACCCGCAGACGGCGACGTTTGGTACTGATCGGCTCGGCGCTTGGGGTGCTGGCGGTGGCGGTCGCGCTGGTGCTGAGCGCGCTCAAGGATTCGATCGTTTTCTTCAACTCGCCCACCGATGTCGTCGAAAAGCATGTGCCGCCCGGCAGCCGAATTCGGCTGGGCGGTCTGGTCAAGCCCGGCAGCGTCGTGCGTGGCAGCGATCTCGCGGTGCGGTTCGACGTGACCGACGGCGAGAATACGATACCGGTCGCCTATCAAGGCCTGTTGCCTGATCTGTTCCGCGAGGGACAAGGCGTCGTCACCGAAGGTGTGGTCGAGCCTTCCGGCGCGTTCAAGGCCGATAGCGTGCTGGCCAAGCACGACGAGAACTACATGCCCAAGGAGGTCGCCGACGCCTTGAAACGCTCGGGCCACTGGAAGGAAGAATACGGACAAAAGGTCGGTTCGGCGCCGCAGGGAAGGACACAGTGATGCAAGATCCTGTGATGCAGGACCCTGTGACGCGGGGCTCGGTGGTGCGGTATCGCCATCGATCACGGCGCACCGCACGCGGGAGTCTTGCACCATGATCCCGGAACTCGGTCACTTTGCGCTCGTCCTAGCGCTGGCCCTGGCGCTGATCCAAGCCACCGTGCCGGTGTTCGGAGCGCGCCGCAATGATGCACTGCTCATGGGCGTGGCCGGGACGACCGCGGTCGGGCAATTCTGCTTCGTGGCGCTCTCGTTCGCGGCATTGGTGGCCTGCTACGTGCAGTCCGATTTCTCGGTCTTGACGGTGTTCGAGAACTCGCATTCGGCGATGCCGCTCATCTACAAGTTAACCAGCACCTGGGGCAACCATGAAGGCTCGATGCTGCTGTGGGTCCTCATCCTGGCGCTGTTCGGCGCGATGGTGGCGGTGTTCGGCGGCAATCTGCCGGCTCGGCTCAGAGCGAACGTGCTTGGCGTGCAGTCCTGGATCGCGGTCGCCTTCGACCTTTTCATTCTGCTGACCTCCAATCCGTTCCTGCGGATCGCCGACGCCCCGCTCGAGGGCCGCGACCTCAACCCGCTGCTGCAGGATCTCGGCCTCGCCATTCATCCGCCGATGCTCTACCTCGGCTATGTCGGTTTCTCGATCACCTTTTCCTTCGCGATCGCCGCCCTGATCGATGGACGCGTCGATGCCGCCTGGGCCCGCTGGGTGCGGCCCTGGGCGCTGCTGGCGTGGACGTTCCTGACGCTGGGCATCGCGATGGGCTCGTACTGGGCCTATTACACCCTGGGTTGGGGCGGCTGGTGGTTCTGGGACCCGGTGGAGAACGCCTCGTTGATGCCGTGGCTGGCCGGCACGGCGCTGCTCCACTCCGCGCTGGTGATGGAGAAGCGCAACGCCCTCAAGGTGTGGACCATTCTGCTCGCCATTCTGGCATTTTCGCTGTCGCTGATCGGCACCTTCCTGGTGCGTTCCGGCGTGCTCACATCCGTGCACGCCTTCGCCAGCGACCCGATGCGCGGTATTTTCATCCTGGCGATCCTGACGCTGTTCATCGGCGGCGCGTTGGCGCTGTTCGCGTGGCGGGCGCCGATGTTGAAGCAAGGCGGCCTGTTCGCCCCGGTTTCGCGCGAAGGCGCGCTCGTGCTCAACAATCTGTTCCTGGTGACCGCCTGCGCGACGGTGTTCGTCGGCACGCTTTATCCGCTGGCGCTGGAGGCGCTGACCGGCGAGAAAATCTCGGTCGGCGCG
>DASXXS010000001.1:0-8209 GCA_036502925.1 Xanthobacteraceae bacterium | reverse complement strand
CGATCTCTGCCCGAGGTTTCCGCTGCTTAATCGGTTTCTTGCCTTTTGGCTCGAGAAGCTGGAAGGGCCTCTGCATTCGGTGACGGTGGCGCATGCCCGCCTCATCAAGCCCGCGGAAATCCGCGCGCTGGACGGCGAGTTTCGCTTGAACTAGCGACCTCCCGGAGAGGGCGAAATCTCGCCGTCCTGCCGGCGCCGCGGTACGCGGAGCCATTTCACCCGCTTGGGGCGATGCCGGTGGTCACTTCTGCGGCTTCTTGAAATATCGCAAATCCGGCGGCGGCTGGTCCTTCTTGGCCGGCATCAGGAGCCCGTCCGCGCTCAGCATGTAATCGTCCTTGCCGATGGAGACGTGATTGTTGTCCTCGCAATACTCCTCGGTCCAGCTGGGGTGGGTCTGCGGGCTGCGGCGATAGTTCTTCATGACCGTCCACGGACGCGTCAAGGCATGATCGTACACCGTGACCACGTCATGGGCCACGTTGGGATCGGCTTTGTCGACGTAGATCCGTTCCTTGACCACGGTCTCGTTGTCGTGGTGCAGCGGAATTCCGCTGGCGTCGAAGGAGCGCGGACCGCGGAAGCCGCGGGTCTCGACCTCGAGCACATCGTAGTGGCCGGACCCGGTGGTATCGATCCAATGGCCGATGGAGTAGCCCAGCAGGGTCGGCTCGAGATCAGCCGGCCAATTGCGCCCGTCGGTGAAGATCCGACGGTCGTCCAGGATGTGGTCGACCAGAATGTAGGTGGTGTCCGGCGTGATGACGAATTCCATCTCGCCATAGCCGTTGGTGACGCGCGGCATGCCGGGCGAGAGGCATTTATAGGTGGGGGTCGTGCCTTGTCCGCCGCTCGCCTGGTCCACGAGATTGGCCTCGAACAGGGCCTGGTATTCCGGGGTCAGCGGCGCCTGCTGTCCGCGCCCGCCGGGCTTGCTGATGTCGAATCTCCCCGGACCGCCGATCGCACGCCATTGACCCTTCAGGTCAGGATACTGGGCATCGTCCCAGGCCCGGGACGGCGCGCTCATGGCGCAAAGCGCCGCCGTGAGGGCAACGGCGCCGAGCAAGCCTCGGTCGAGCATGGCTGTTCTCCCTATGATCGCGCCGTGCCGACCATACAAGATTGACCAGGCGGTCGGAAGAGGCAGCGTCATGATCCAAATCAGTTCAGCACCCCGACCATCGCTCCGATCAGGCAGGTCGACAGCGTGCCCGAGACGATCGACTTGAAGCCGAGCGAGATCACGTCGTCACGCCGCTCCGGCGCCAGAGTGGCGAGGCCGCCGATCATGATGCCGAGGCTGCCGAAGTTGGCGAAGCCGCACATCGCATAGAGCATGATCAGGCGCGAGCGCGGCTCGAGCGCCTCGGGCGGCAGCTTCGACAGCTCGACATAGGCGATGAACTCGTTGAGGACCGTCTTGATCCCCATGAGGGAGCCGGCGGTCAGCGCATCCTTCCAGGGAATGCCCATGAGCCAGCAGACCGGCGCCATCGCCAGCCCAAGGCCGCGCTGCAGCGAGACCGGCGCACCGCCGAGCGCAGGCAGGAGACCCAGTATGGCATTGGTGAGATGGACGAGCGCCACCAGCACGATCAGCATGACGCAGATAGTGAGCAGGAGCTCGAGGCCCGCGGCCGCTCCGCGCACGATCGCATCCATTGTGCTCGAAGCGGCACTTCCGACTTTGGCCAGGGTCCCGCCGGTACGCTGGCCGCTCGGATCGGGAACCATGATCAGGCTGATCAGGATGGCGGCGGGTGCGTCCAGGACCGAGGCCACCACCAGATGGGCGGGGGCGTTGGGGATCACCGGAGCCAGCATGGTGGCGTAGATCACCAGCACGGTGCCGGCGATGCAGGCCATGCCGGCGGTCATCACGATGAAGAGCTCCGCGCGGGTGAGGGTGACCAGATAGGGGCGGATGAACAGCGGCGCCTCGATCATGCCGAGGAAAATATTGGCCGCGGTCGACAGCCCGACGGCACCGCCGACCCCGAGCGTGCGCTCCAGCAGCCAGGAAAGCCCGCGCACGATCGGCGGCAGGATGCGCCAGTAGAACAGGAGCGAGGTCAGCACGCTCATCACCAGCACCACCGGGAGTGCCTGAAAGGCGAGGCTGAACTCGGCGCCCGGGACCTTCAGCTCGAAGGGCAGCGGCCCGCCCCCGACATAGCCGAACACGAAGGAGGTGCCGGCCTTGGTGGCGTCGGCGATGGCATCGATCGCATGATTGATCGCGGAAAATCCCGCCGTCACCTCGGGCACCTTGAGGAACAGCGCGGCGGTCGCGAAGGTGACGGCAAGGCCGACCGCCGCCTGCCGCCAGGAGACCGCGCGCCGGTTCTCGCTCAAGACCCAGGCGATCGCCAGCAAGCCGGCGATGCCAAATGCCGATTGCAGTTCCTCCATGCCCCATGCCCCCATTTCTCAGGCCCCGCGGCAAGCTGCCGGCGCGGCGCATGATAGTGTAAAAATGAGGGCCGCCGCCATGCCGCGCATTCGCAGCTGACCGAATCCGCGAGGAGACGAGACCCCCACCCGGCGCCTTCGGCGCCACCCTCCCCCTTTCAGGGGGAGGGATTCGGCGCCGCTACGCCAAACAACGAAATCCAAACGCGATAGCCCTGGCCTTCAGGGGGATGTGGCTTCGGTGCCTTCGCGTGGGCGGCTTTTCCTGAAAATGCGCTATCCGCGCCCCACGAACGGCATCAGGTTGGCCATCACGGTCATGAACAGCACATTGGTGTCGAGCGGCAGGCCCACCATGTAGACCACCGCCCTGCCGACGTCGTCGACATTCATGCGCGGCTCCGGCCGCTTGCTGCCGTCGGGCTGCAGGACGCCGGCGACCATGCGCTCGGTCAGCGGCGTCCCGGCATTGCCGATATCGATCTGACCGCAGGCGATATCGTAACCGCGGCAATCGAGCGCGGTTTGCTTGGTCAAGCCGGTGACGCCGTGCTTGGTCGCCGTATAGGCGACGGCGTGCGGGCGCGGGGCATGGGCCGAGATCGAGCCGTTGTTGACGATGCGCCCGCCGCGCGGCTCCTGCGACTTCATGATCCTGATGGCTTCCTGCGTGCACAGGAACATGCCGGTGAGATTGATGTCGACGACTTTTCTCCAGGTCTCCAAGGGCAGCTCTTCGAGCGGCATGGGCGGCGCGCCGATCCCGGCATTGTTGAACAGCACGTCGAGGCGGCCGAACGTGTCCCGGGTCTTGGCAAACAGCGCCTTGACCGAAGCCGGGTCGCTCACGTCGGTCTTGACCGCCAGGCTGCGCGCCCCGATCGCATGGCCGGCGGCGGCGGTCTCGTCCAGCTTGTCCTGCCGCCGACCGGCGAGCGCGACCGCATAACCCTCCCGCATCAGGGCCAAGGCGACGGCTTGTCCGATCCCGGTCCCGGCCCCGGTCACCAGGGCGATCTTGGTCGGCGCACTCATTTGGAACTTCCCCGCGAAGCGATTGGCGTGGGCGTTGGCGGCGGGCGCTATCCTGACCGACGAGCGGCGCGGCCGCAATCAGCGATTCGTCTTATAGGGCGGCCGCGGGATGCCGGCATGGGCGGCGCGCAACGCCGCCGACCAGCGTTCGCGCAGATCGTGAAAATAGGGCTCGCCCGGCTCGATGCGGTAACTGAGCTCGGCGTCAAGGGCATCGCGCCGCGCCACCACGATATCGAGCGGCAGGCCGACGCTGAGGTTGGAACGCATGGTCGAATCGACCGAGACCAGGCCGATCTTGAGCGCGTCGTAGAGATCGGAATCGAACGTGATGGCACGGTCGAGCACGGGCTTGCCGTATTTGTGCTCGCCGATCTGGAGGTAGGGCGTATCCTGGGTGCACTCGATGAAATTGCCGGCGGAATAGAGCATGAACAGCCGCGGGCGCTCGCCCTTGATCTGTCCGCCCAGCAGGAACGAGACGTCGAACTTGACGTCCGAGGCCTCGAGCGTCTTGCCCTCCTCGTTGAAGATATCGCGAATGGTGCGCCCGACGCGTTGCGCCGCCTGGAACAGGGTGGGTGCGTTCATCAGGGTCTCGCTCTCGCCGGTATAGGGATTGTCAAATCCCTCGCGCACCATGCTCACCACCGACTGGCTGATCGACAGATTGCCGGCGCTGGCAATTGCCAGGATGCGCTCGCCGGGCTGGGTGAAGACATGCAGCTTGCGGAACGTCGAGATGTTGTCGACGCCGGCATTGGTACGCGTGTCCGCAAACATGACCAGGCCATCGCGCACGAGAATTCCGCAGCAGTAGGTCATCGGGATGCAACAGTTCCAGGCAGTGCCAGCACGCTGTTAAGACGCTCTTATGACGTCCTTATAGCCAGCCCGGCGGCGGGGGAGCAATGCCGGTTCAGCTTTGCGTCTGGCGGGAAGCCTGGTCGACCTGGATGTCGACCGCCAGAGTCTCCGTCCCGCCGCCGTAGCGCATGCCGCGTACCGGCGCGGCGCCGAGATGGTCGAGGCCGACCGCCACGCGCGTATGGGCATCGGTGGCGCAAATGCCGTTGGCGGGATCGAAAGCGACCCAGCCGAGATCGCGCACGAAGGCCTCGGCCCAGGCGTGGCCGGCATCCTGCGCCGTCGCGCGTTCGTCGCGACAGAAATAACCGCCGACATAGCGCGCCGGAATGCCGAGGCTGCGGGAGGCGGTGATGAAAATATGGGCGAGGTCCTGACAGATGCCGTGCTTGAGCGCGAAGGCTTTCGCCGCCGTGGTCTCCACATAGGTCGTATCGGAGTCGCACAGCATCTCCTCGTGCAGGCGCTCGAGCAGCCGATGCAGCACCTGCAACGCGTCGTCGCGCTGCGTTTGCCGCGCCGCTGCCGCGAAAGCGGCGATCTCGGCGTCACAGGCTGTCAGCGCCGTCTCGCGCAGGAACAGGCTCGGCGGAAATCGCTCGACCGCATCGCGCACGATGCCCTGCGCGTCCCGGGTCTCGATCTCGCCCTCCACCAGCAGCGACAGCTCGGGGAGCGGGCCGTCAGCGGCAAAGGCATGGGTGATGTTGCCGAAGGCGTCCTCATGCTGGTCGAGCCGGCAATCGGCCGAGACGTCGATGCGCCAGCTCACCACATACTGGCCGTCGTGATTGCGCGGCGTCAGCCGGAGTACCTGGATCACCCGGCTGGCGGGCGGCGTGTAATGGTAAGTCGTTCTGTGCGAGATGCTAAGACGCATGGCCGGCATCACCTGGAACCGTTTTGGCATTTTCGCAGGGGAAGCCGCAATCTATACTTTGGCGACAAGCAGGTCGGGCGATGAGCGGATTGGCGAGCGAATTTCAGTGGCGCAAGCTCAACGGCGTCGATTGGAGCGCCTTGCGCGAGGCTCGCCTGCAGGGCCACTATGCGGTGCAGTGGCTTGCGCGCGCGGCGCGCGCCCATGTGCCGCCCCGCCCGGATGACCGCCATACCAGTCTCGGCTGGGACGACGCCATTGCCGGCCCGACCACCCACGCGCTGCCGCAGGGTGCCGTGCTCGGATTGGTCATCTCCGATTTGACGCTCACCTTGCGGGACGTCCCCGCGCCGGCGGGAGCGCAGGCCATCAGCCTGCAAGGCCGCCGCGACCCTGAGATCCGCCAGTGGCTCGGCCGGCATCTGCGCGCAAAGGGCCTCGATGCCGACGCCCTCGACTTGCCGTCGCCGTATCAAATGCCCGAGCATCCGATCGGGCACGGCGCGCCTTATGGGGCAGCCGGGCTCGCCCCCGCACTGGCCGAGCTGGTCGCCTGGTTTGCGAACGCCGATCATGTTCTGGAGAAGACGAGGCAAGGGATCGTCGCGCGCGGCATCGATGCTCCGCCCGTGCGTTGCTGGCCGCATCATTTCGATCTCGACAGCCTGATCTCGCTCGGTTCGAGAGCGGCTGCGCGTACGGTCGGGGTCGGCTTTTCCGCGGGCGACGCGTATTACGACCGGCCCTATTTCTACGTCAGCTGCCATCCGCCGCCGGATGTCGCCGCTCTGCCTTCTCTGCCGCCGGTGGGGCATTGGCACTCGCATCACTTCACCGCCGCGGTCGCGCCCGCCGATCGCATCATCGCGGCGCGCGATCAGCAGGCCGCCGCCGAAACCTTCCTGCGCGCCGCGACCGATATTCTGATCGCTTGACTCACATCAGGTATTGCTCGCTGACCACGGTCCCGAGCTCGTTGTTGTCATTGATGAAGCCGTCGATGAACTCGTGCAACCCCTCCTTGAAGATCTCCTCCATCCGGCTGTTCTCGAGCCGCGCCCGGATGGCGCGCGCCTTGCGCTGGGCCGCGCCCTGGCGGCCGTAGGCGCGGGCGATATTGTCGAGATTCTGCACCAGTGCGCTGTAGCAGCTCGCCAGCGAGCGCGGCATCTCGTCCTTGAGGATGAGCAGGTCGGCGATCAGCCAAGGCTTGACGCTTTCGCGGTAGACCCAATGGTAGGCGGTGAGCGCGGAGACCGAGCGCAGGATCGCCGCCCACTGGAAATAATCGAGCGGTCCGCCGACGCGCTCGTTGGCCGGCAGCAGCAGATGATACTTGACGTCGAGGATGCGGGCGGTGTTGTCGGCCCGCTCGATGTAGACGCCGAGGCGGGAGAACCAATAGGCGTCGTTGCGCAGCATCGTGCGGTAGGCCGAGCCGTCGAAGCGCAGCGAGCTCTCCTGGACCCAGCGCAGGAAGCGCATGAATTCCTCGCGCGAGGTGGGACCGTTGCCGAAGCGCTTGAGCTCGAGCCAGGTGCCGTTGATGGCATCCCACATCTCGACTGTGAGCGCGGTGCGCACCGCGCGTGCATTGGTGCGCGCGATCTCGAAGCAGCTGCGGATCGACGAGGGATTGGCCGCGGAGAAGCACAGGAAATCGATGACCGTCTCCTCGTTCGCCTCGGGATAATTGCTGGCGAAGGCGGCGGCGCAGCCGGCGGTCTCGATCGCCGATTCCCATTCATTGGTCGCGCCCACATAGGCAAGCGGCAGCGTGGTGACGCGCTGCGTCACTTCGAGGATGCGGGCCAGGCATTCCGCGCGCTCGACGTAGCGCGCGAGCCAGAACAGATTATCGGCGGTGCGCGAGAGCATTGTTCAGGTATCCAGCACCCAGGTATCCTTGGTGCCGCCGCCCTGGCTCGAATTGACCACCAGCGAGCCCTTCTGCAAAGCCACCCGCGTGAGCCCGCCCGGCACGATGCGGATGCGGTCGCGCCCGGTCAGCACGAAGGGGCGCAGATCGACATGGCGCGGGGCGACGCCTTCCTCGACGCAGGTCGGGCAAGTGGAGAGGGCCAGCGTGGGCTGCGCGATGAAGTTCTTCGGGCCGGCTTTGAGCTTGGCGCGAAAGGCCGCGATCGTGGCCTTGTCGGATTTCGGCCCGATCATCATGCCGTAGCCGCCCGAGCCGTGCACCTCCTTGACCACCAGCTCCTCCAGGTGATCGAGCACGTAAGCGAGGTGGTCGGCTTCGCGGCAGCACCAGGTTGGAACATTCTTCAAGATCGGCTCCTGGCCGAGATAGAACTTCACGATCTTGGGCATGTAGCTGTAGACCGCCTTGTCGTCGGCGATGCCGGTGCCGACCGCGTTGGCGAGCGTGACATGGCCGGCATGGTAGCTGGACATCAGGCCCGGCACGCCGAGCGCGGAATCGGGGCGGAAGGTCAGCGGATCGAGGAAGTCGTCGTCGATGCGCCGATAGATCACGTCGACGCGCTTGGGGCCCTGGGTCGTGCGCATGAAGACGAGCTCGTCCTTGACGAACAGGTCGCGCCCCTCGACCAGCTCGACGCCGAGCTTGTCGGCCAGGAAGGAGTGCTCGTAATAGGCCGAGTTGTAGACGCCGGGCGTGAGCAGCACCACGGTCGGGTCTGAGTTGGCGGTGCTCGGCGCCACCGACTTCAAGGTCGCCAGCAGCTCGTCCGGATAGTTCTCGACCGGCGCCACCCGGTGGCGGGCGAACAGCTCCGGGAACAGCCGCAGCATGATCTCCCGGTTCTCCAGCATGTAGGAGACGCCCGAGGGGGTGCGGGCATTGTCCTCCAATACGTAGAAGCTCTCGGCATCGACCCGGATGATGTCGATGCCGCCGACATGGACGTAGATGTCATGAGGCACGCGCTGGCCGTACATCTCCGGGCGTCTCCTACATGCTGGAGAACCGGGAGATCATGCTGCGGCTGTTCCCGGAGCTGTTCGCCCGCCACCGGGTGGCGCCGGTCG